>NZ_JBHXLL010000019.1:0-155968 GCF_042721415.1 Kitasatospora sp. NPDC058444
CAAGACGCTCGGCTGGGATACCCCAGCCGAGCGTCTACGTGATCTACTCACCGTCTGAAACCAAGCGGTGTTGCGACGACCCCTTGAACCCAAGAGCGATCCCGGGGGCCTTCGTCGTTCCAGCGCGCCGAGCGATCAGCCGCTGAACTCCTCCTGGCTCCTGTGCGCCTGCTCCAGCAGGGTCTGCACGCCGGCCAGCTCGGACTCCAGCTTGGCGGTCCTGGAGGCGTTGCCGGCCGCGCGGGCCTTGTCCAGGTCGGCCTGGAGCTTGTCGGCCTTCGCCTGGAACAGGCCCACCATGCCGGCCGCGCGGGCCTTGGCCTCCGGGTTGGAGCGCTTCCACTCGGCCTCCTCGGCCTCGCGGATGGCCCGCTCGACCGTGTTCAGCCGGCCGTCCAGCTTCGGACGGATCTCGCGCGGCACGTGCCCGATGGCCTCCCAGCGCTCGTTGACCTCGCGCAGCGCGGCCTTGGCGGCCTTGAGGTCGGTGATCGGCAGGATCGCCTCGGCCTCGGCGGCCAGCGCCTCCTTGAGCTTCTGGTTCTCCACCTGCTCGGCGTCCCGCTCGCTGAACACGGCGGAACGGGCCTGGAAGAAGACGTCCTGGGCGCCGCGGAACCGCGCCCACAGCTCGTCCTCGATGTCCCGCTGGGCCCGGCCGGCGGCCTTCCAGCGCGCCATCAGGTCGCGGTAGGAGGCCGCGGTGCTGCCCCACTCCGTGGACGAGGACAGCGCCTCGGCCTCGGTGACCAGCGCCTCCTTGGTCTGCCGGGCCCTCTCGCGCTCGGCGTCCAGGGTGGCGAAGTGCGCCTTGCGGTGCTTGGAGAAGACCGAGCGGGCGTGCGAGAAGCGGTGCCACAGCTCGTCGTCGCTCTTGCGGTCCAGCCGCGGCAGGCCCTTCCAGGTGTCCACCAGGGCGCGCAGCCGGTCCCCGGCCTCCCGCCACTGGGTGGACTCGGCGAGCTGCTCGGCCTCGGAGACCAGGGCCTCCTTGGCCGCGCGGGCCTCGTCCTGGGCCTTGGCGCGAGCGGCCTTGCGCTCCTCGCGCCGGCTCTCGATCTCGCCGGTGAGCGTGTCCAGCCGCTTGGCCAGGCCCTCCAGGTCTCCGACCGCGTGCCCCTCGACGACCTGGGCGCGCAGGTGCTCCAGCGCGGTCAGGGCGTCCTTGGCGGCCAGGTCGGTGGTGCGCACCCGCTTCTCCAGCAGGCCGATCTCCACCTCGATGCCCTGGTACTTGCGCTCGAAGTAGGCGAGGGCCTCCTCGGGCGAGCCGGCCTGCCAGGAACCGACGACGCGTTCGCCGTCGGCCGTCCTGACGTAGACCGTGCCCTGCTCGTCCACACGGCCCCACGGGTCGCTGCTCATAGCGCGTCCTCCACATGACGTCGCGCCCGCGCCGGGGCGGCGCGCGTCCGTCGTCCACAGTTGATGTGCGACGGACCGAAAGAGTCCGCCGTCCCCGTCCGCCGTGCCTTGCTGCCGAGGGTGACGGCTAGGCGGGTGCGGGCACCCTATACAACGCCAACATAGGCGACCAGGACCGGTGCTGTCCGCATCCGGGCCGGGCGATTTCGGTCCGGGGCCCTGCGGGGGTGGCGCGCACGCCGCCCCCACAGGGCCCCGGGATTGGTCAACCCTTGGCCACCGTAACGGAGTTGAAGGTGACGTCGGCCATCGGGTGGCCGTCCGACGAGCCCTCCAGGGTGCCCGCGGCGGCGATCTTCTGCACCACGTCCAGGCCGTCGGTGATCTTGCCGAAGGGGGTGTAGTTCGGCGGCAGCTTGGTGTCCTTGTAGACCAGGAAGAACTGGCTGCCGTTGGTGCCCGGGCCGGAGTTGGCCATCGCCACGGTGCCGGCCGGGTAGGTCGCGCCGGCCAGGTTCTCGTCCGCGAACTTGTAGCCGGGGCCGCCGGTGCCGCCCGGGACGGTCGCGCTGGCGGTCGGGTCGCCGCACTGGAGCACGAAGATGCCGTCGGTGGTGAGGCGGTGGCACTTGGTGTGGTCGAAGTACTTCTCGCCGGCCAGGAAGGCGAAGGAGTTCACCGTGTGCGGGGCCTTGGCCGCGTCCAGCGCGACCGTCACCTTGCCGCAGTTGCTGTCCAGCGTCATGGCGTACGAGCCGCCCGCGTCGATCGCCATGGCCGGCTCGGCCTGCCACTGCTTGCCGTTGGGCGCGCCCGGCGCCGGGGCGGCGCAGCCCTCGACCGGCTTGCGGGTCGGGGTGCTCGGCTCCTCCGTGCTGGTCGGAGCGGCCTGGGCGCTGTTCGCCTTCTTGTCGGCCTTGTCGTCCGAGCTGAACGCGCCGGTGGCGATCAGGGTGCCACCGCCGGCCAGTACCACGACGGCGAGCGAGGTGCCCAGGATCGTGTTGCGCCGCCTGCGCGCGGCCTCGGCCGCGACCCGGCGCTCCAACTGGCGCTCGTACTTGTCTCGGGCGAGCTGCCGCCGCCGCTGTTCGCTGCTGACCACCGGCCGTGTCTCCTACGGATGTGCGGGAAAAGTGGATGGATTCCGGAGCGGATCATCGCATCCCTCGGCGGCCAAGTGTAGGGACCGGGCCTGTAAGAACCCGGTGAACCTGCCGGGCCGCGGCGCTCCGTCACCCCTATCTGGTTCGCAACCGGACCCGGGGCGCCGGTAGGCTGCACCTACATCACCACTGGCAGCGATCACCACTGGTAGCCGCCGCAGCCGCCCGCCGCACACCCGAAGGACGCGCGTGTTCATCGCCGGATTCCCCGCTGGAGCCTGGGGCACCAACTGCTACCTGGTCGCTCCGGCGGCGGGTGAGGAGTGCGTCATCGTCGATCCCGGCCACCAGGCGGCCCGCGGCGTCGAGGAACTGGTCCGTGAGCACCGGCTGAAGCCCGTCGCCGTGCTGCTCACCCACGGCCACATCGACCACGTGGCCTCGGTGGTCCCGGTCTGCGGAGCCCGCGGCGTCCCGGCCTGGATCCACCCCGAGGACCGGTACATGATGTCCGACCCGGAGAAGGCGCTCGGCCGCGCCCTGGGCACCCAGCTGATGGGCGAGCTCACCGTCGGCGAACCCGACGACGTGCGCGAGCTCACCGACGGCAGCGTGCTGGAGCTGGCCGGCCTGCAGCTCACCGTGGACCACGCCCCGGGCCATACCGGGGGGTCGGTGACCTTCCGGACGCCCGGTGCCGAGGACCTCCCCCCGGTGCTGTTCTCGGGCGACCTGCTGTTCGCCGGCTCCATCGGGCGTACCGACCTCCCGGGCGGGGACAGCGAGGCGATCATGAACTCGCTGGCCCGGGTGTGCCTGCCCCTCGACGACTCCACCGTGGTCCTCTCCGGCCACGGCGGTCAGACCACCATCGGCCGCGAGCGCGCCACCAACCCCTACCTCCGACAGGCAGCGGGGGCGGCCGGCGCCCCGGCTTTCCCGCGACGAGGAATGTGACGGAAGAGAAGTTGAGCACCTTCACCGCCCCCAAGGGCACCTACGACCTGCTGCCCCCCAGCTCCGCGACCTTCCTGGCGATCCGCGAGCGCATCGCCGCGCCCGCCCGCCGGGCCGGTTACGGCTACGTCGAGACCCCGGTCTTCGAGGACGTGAAGCTGTTCTCCCGCGGCGTCGGCGAGTCCACCGACATCGTCTCCAAGGAGATGTACACCCTCACCACCAAGGGCGGCGACGAGCTGGCGCTGCGCCCCGAGGGCACCGCCTCCGTGCTGCGCGCCGCCCTCCAGGCCAACCTGCACAAGCAGGGCAACCTGCCGGTCAAGCTCTGGTACTCCGGCTCGTACTACCGCTACGAGCGCGCCCAGAAGGGCCGCTACCGCCAGTTCTCCCAGGTCGGTGCCGAGGCGATCGGCGCCGAGGACCCGGCCCTGGACGCCGAGCTGATCATCCTGGCCGACGACGCCTTCCGCTCGCTGGGCCTGAGCGACTACTCGCTGCTGCTCAACAGCCTCGGCGACAAGCAGTGCCGCCCGGTCTACCGCGCCGCCCTGATCGAGTTCCTCTCGGGCCTGGACCTGGACGAGGACACCCGCCGCCGCGCCGAGATCAACCCGCTGCGCGTCCTGGACGACAAGCGCGAGGCGGTGCAGGCCCAGCTCACCGACGCCCCGATGCTGCGCGACTTCCTCTGCGAGGAGTGCAAGGCGTACGACGAGAAGGTCCGCGAGCTGCTCACCGCCAACGGTGTCGCCTTCGTCGACGACCCCAAGCTGGTCCGCGGCCTGGACTACTACACCCGCACCACCTTCGAGTTCGTGCACAACGGCCTCGGCGCCCAGTCCGCGATCGGTGGCGGCGGCCGTTACGACGGCCTGTCCGAGATGATCGGCGGCCCCGCGCTGCCGTCCGTCGGCTGGGCCCTCGGCGTGGACCGCACCTACCTGGCCCTGGAGGCCGAGGGCGTGGACCTCGACCTGCCGGCCGCCACCTCCGTCTACGCCGTCGCGCTCGGCGAGGAGGCCAAGAACACCCTGTTCGCCAAGGTGGTCGAGCTGCGCCGGGCCGGCGTGGCCACCGACCTCGCCTTCGGCGTCAAGAGCATCAAGAACGCCATGAAGTCCGCCGACCGGTCCGGCGCCCGCTTCGCCCTGATCGCCGGGGACCGGGACCTCGCCGAGGGCGTCGTCCAGCTCAAGGACATGAGCACCGGCGAGCAGACCCCCGTCGCCCTCGACGCACTCGTCACCACCCTGAAGGAGAAGCAGCTGTGATCCGCACGCACGACGCGGGCACGCTCCGCCCGGAGCACGCAGGCACCACCGTCACCCTGGCCGGCTGGGTCGCCCGCCGCCGCGACCACGGCGGCGTCGCCTTCATCGACCTGCGCGACGCCTCCGGCACCGTGCAGATCGTGGTCCGCGACCTCGACTCGGTGCACGGCCTTCGCGCCGAGTACTGCGTCAAGGTCGTCGGCGACGTCCGGGTCCGCCCCGAGGGCAACGAGAACCCGGACATCCCGACCGGCGCGGTCGAGGTCGTCGTCAGCGAGATCGAGGTGCTCTCCGAGGCCGCCCCGCTGCCCTTCCCGGTCGCCGAGTACGAGCCGGGCACGGTCAACGAGGAGGTCCGGCTGCGCTACCGCTACCTGGACCTGCGCCGCGAGGGCCCGGCCAAGGGCCTGCGCCTGCGCTCCAAGGTCAACAACATCATCCGCCGGGTGATGGAGGAGAACGACTACCTCGACATCGAGACGCCGTACCTCACCCGCTCCACCCCCGAGGGCGCCCGCGACTTCCTGGTCCCGGTCCGCCTCCAGCCCGGCCACTGGTACGCCCTGCCGCAGTCGCCCCAGCTGTTCAAGCAGCTGCTGATGGTGGCCGGCATGGAGCGCTACTACCAGATCGCCCGCTGCTTCCGCGACGAGGACTTCCGCGCCGACCGCCAGCCGGAGTTCACCCAGCTGGACATCGAGGCCTCGTTCGTCGACCAGGAGGACATCCTGGCCCTCGGCGAGAAGATCATCGGCGCCGTCTGGCGCGAGGTCCACGGCTACGAGATCCCGAACCCGCTGCCGCGGATGACCTACGCGGACGCCATGGGCCGCTACGGCTCGGACAAGCCGGACGTCCGCTTCGGCCAGGAGCTCACCGACCTGACCGAGTACTTCAAGGGCACCGAGTTCCGCGTCTTCCAGGCCCCGTACGTCGGTGCCGTGGTCATGCCCGGCGGCGCCTCGCAGCCGCGCAAGCAGCTGGACGCCTGGCAGGACTGGGCCAAGGCGCGCGGCGCCAAGGGCCTCGCCTACGTCCTCATCGACGCCGAGACCGGCGAGCTGCGCGGCCCGGTCGCCAAGAACCTCTCCGAGGAGCACCTGGCCGGCCTCGCCGCCGCCGCCGGCGCCAAGAACGGCGACGCGGTCTTCTTCGCTGCCGGCAAGGAGCGCGCCTCGCAGGAGCTGCTCGGCGCCGCCCGCCTGGAGATCGGCCGCCGCTGCGAGCTGATCGACGAGTCGAAGTGGGCCTTCCTCTGGGTCGTCGACTTCCCGATGTTCGAGCCGATCGAGGACGACAAGGGCCAGTTCCAGGGCTGGCACGCGGTGCACCACCCGTTCACCGCCCCGACCGCGGAGTCGCTGGCCACCTTCGACACCGACCCGGGCTCGGCCCTGTCCAACGCCTACGACCTGGTCCTCAACGGCTCGGAGCTGGGCGGCGGTTCGATCCGTATCCACCAGCGCGACGTGCAGAAGCGGGCGTTCGACGCGATCGGCCTCTCCGAGGAGGAGGCGGCCTCGCAGTTCGGCTTCCTGCTGGACGCCTTCAACTACGGCCCGCCGCCGCACGGTGGTGTCGCCTTCGGCCTGGACCGCATCGTCACGCTGCTGGGCGGGTACGACACCATCCGGGACGTCATCGCCTTCCCGAAGACGTCCACCGGTGGCGACCCGCTGACCGGCGCCCCGACCCCGATCACCCCGGCACAGCGCCGCGAGGCCGGCGTGGACGCCCAGCCGAAGGTCCGCGAGGACGCCAAGGGCGAGGCTCAGCCCAAGTCCTGACGTCGCGTCATCCGCTAACCTGCAACGGCCCCGGACGGCTCACCCGCCGTCCGGGGCCGGTCCACAACGATGTGTGACACAGGGAGGGTTGACTCAATGAAGGTCACAACCAGGGTCGAATGTCCGGACGATGCCCCGGCGACCAGACGCGTCCACATGGCCGCGTTCCCCGGCCCGGACGAGGCCGACCTGGTGGACGCGCTGCGCCGCGATCCCGCCTGGCTGCCCGGGCTGTCCGTGGTGGCGGTCGACGGGGCCGGGCTGGTGATCGGCCACGCGCTGCTGACCCGGCTGCGGGTCGGCGACGGCAGAGGGCTGGCGCTCGCGCCGGTCGCGGTGGCGCCCGAGTGGCAGCGCCGGGGCGTCGGCGAGCTGGTCGTCCGGGCCGCGCTGGCGGCGGCCGAGGAGGCGGGCGAGAAGCTCGTGGTCGTCCTCGGCGATCCGGAGTACTACGGCCGGTTCGGCTTCGCGCCGGCCGGGCGGCACGAGGTCACCGGCCCGTTCGAGGTGCCGGAGGAGTACTTCCAGGCGCTGCCGCTGGCGGCGTACGACGGTGCCCCGCGCGGGCTCTGCCGCTACCCCGAGCCCTTCGTCTCCGTCTAGTCGGTACCCCGAGTACCCCGAGTACCCCGAGTGCCTCCCCCTCGGGCGCCTCTCCCGGGGCCGGTCCACGAGACCGGCCCGGTCGCCACGGCCCCGCCGACCTGCGGATCCGGCCCCCGGCGCCTACGGTGAGTGCTCATCAGCATTCGACCGAACGGAGGACCCGAGGGTGGCCGAGCAGCAGCGGACCAGGCAACCGGAGAAACTGGCCAGGAAGCCGTACGAGCGGGAGCTGCTGCGGCTCCAGCAGGAGCTGGTGAAGCTCCAGGAGTGGGTGCGGGTCGAGGGCGCCCGGCTGGTGGTGGTCTTCGAGGGGCGCGACGCCGCGGGGAAGGGCGGAGCGATCCAGCGGGTGACGGAGTACCTGAACCCGCGCATCGCCCGGGTCGCGGCACTGCCCACGCCGACCGAACGGCAGAAGACCCAGTGGTACTTCCAGCGGTACGTCGAGCACCTGCCGGCCGCCGGGGAGATCGTGCTGTTCGACCGCAGCTGGTACAACCGCGCGGGCGTCGAGCGCGTGATGGGCTTCTGCACCGACGAGGAGTACTGGCAGTTCCTGCACCAGTGCCCGACCTTCGAGCGGATGCTGATCGAGTCGGGCATCCTGCTGCGCAAGTACTGGTTCTCGGTGAGCGACACCGAGCAGGAGCGGCGCTTCCGGGGCCGGTTGGAGGACCCGATGAAGCGCTGGAAGCTCTCCCCGATGGACGTCGAGTCGATCACCCGCTGGGAGGACTACTCGAGGGCCAAGGACGAGATGTTCCTCCACACCGACATCCCGGACTCGCCCTGGCACGTGGTGGAGAGCGACGACAAGCGCCGGGCCCGGATCAACATGATCGCCCACCTGCTGAGCACGGTGCCCTACCAGGAGATCAAGGTGCCGCAGATCAAGCTGCCGCCCCGCCCAGCGTCGAGCGGCTACCAGCGGTCCCCGCGCGACCTGCAGAAGTTCGTCCCGGACCACGCTGCCGGGCTCGGCTAGCCGGTCGACGGGCCGACGGGCCGACGGGCCGTCGGGCTCTCGGGCTCTCGGGCCGTCGGGCCGGACAGCGGGGCGGAGCCTCGGCGGGTCGTCCGAACGGACGCGTGGCGTTGCCGCCGTCCGGACCGGGCCGTGCGATGGACGTGCCACCCCGGCGCGGGCGCCCGACCCGGCGCCCGCCGGACGTCAGGAGACCCGCCCATGTACGTGCGCACCGGCTACTTCACCGGCGACCCGGCCCGCCTCGGCCGAACCCTCGACGGCTTCGTCGCGGAGGCCGTCGGCCTGCTCTCCGCCGAGCCCGGATACCGGGGCTACGGGCTCTTCGCCAACCGCGAGCTGGGGGTCTTCACCATGGGCTCGTGGTGGGACACCGCCCAGGCCGAGCGCGACAGCGACGCGAAGCTGGGCGCGCGGCGCGGCGAGCTGCTGACCCCGTTCGCCGGCACGGCGGCCGTCGACGTCTGGGAGGCGGCGGTCTTCGCACCGCCCGGCGAGGGTGGGCCGGGGGCCCGGTTCCGGCTGGTCCGGGCCGACTTCGACCCCGCCTCGGCCGACCGGCTGGTCGAGCTGTTCCGGGAGCAGGCCCTGCCCAACCTGGAGCGGATGGACGGCTTCGTGGGCGGCGCCCTGCTGATCCAGCGGGACCGGGGCCGGGCCTCGGTGGGGACGATCTTCCGGGACCAGGCCACCTCCGCGGCCTCCCGCACCGCGCAGGCCGAGGCGCGGGCCAGGGTCACCGCGGCGGCCGGCGTGTCGGTGCGGTCGCTGGAGGAGTTCGACGTCGTCCAGCTGGACCGGCGCCCGCCGAGGTAGCCGCGAGCCGCGGGAGCCGGGCGCCCCGGCCGCCGTCGCGCCCCGGCCGCCGTGCGCCCCGCCGCCGCGCGGCCGTGGCCGCCCGCCGAGGAACGGGCTGTCCGACGCCTCGCATAGGCTTCCGGTGTGGACGAACCGGACCTCTTCACCGCCGCAGCCGAGGAACGCCAGGCCAGGGAGCCCGGCCGGGCGCCCCTGGCCGTACGGATGCGTCCGCGCACCCTGGACGAGGTGGCCGGGCAGCGGCAGCTGCTGAAGCCCGGCTCGCCGCTGCGCCGGCTGGTCGCGGGCTCGCGCGGCCCGGCGGCGACCAGCTCGGTGATCCTCTGGGGGCCGCCCGGCACCGGCAAGACCACCCTGGCGCACGTGATCAGCCAGGCGGTCGAGGGCCGCTTCGTCGAGCTGTCCGCGATCACCGCCGGGGTCAAGGAGGTCCGGGCGGTGATCGACGGCGCCCGGCGGGCGGTCGGGATGTCCGGCCGCGAGACGGTGCTCTTCCTGGACGAGATCCACCGCTTCTCCAAGGCCCAGCAGGACTCGCTGCTGCCGGCCGTGGAGAACCGCTGGGTCACCCTGATCGCGGCGACGACGGAGAACCCGTACTTCTCGGTGATCTCCCCGCTGCTGTCCCGCTCGCTGCTGCTCACCCTGGAGTCGCTGACCGACGAGGACATCCGGGCGCTGCTGCGCCGCGCGGTGGCCGACGAGCGCGGCCTGGAGGGCGCGCTGGAGCTGTCCGCGGAGGCCGAGGACCACCTGGTGCGGCTGGCCGGCGGGGACGCCCGGCGGGCGCTCACCACCCTGGAGGCGGCGGCCGGGGCGGCGCTGGAGAAGGGCGAGTCGAGCATCACGCTGGCCACCACCGAGACGGCGGTCAACCAGGCGGCGGTGCGCTACGACAAGGACGGCGACCAGCACTACGACGTGGCGAGCGCGCTGATCAAGTCGATCCGCGGCAGCGACGTGGACGCCACCCTGCACTACCTGGCCCGGATGATCGAGGCGGGGGAGGACCCGCGGTTCATCGCCCGCCGGCTGATGATCTCGGCCAGCGAGGACGTCGGCCTGGCCGACCCGACGGCCCTGCAGACGGCGGTGGCGGCGGCCCAGGCGGTGGCCCTGATCGGCTTCCCGGAGGCCCGGATCATCCTCTCCCAGGCGGCCATCGCACTGGCCCTGGCGCCCAAGTCCAACGCCGCCTACCTGGCGATCGACGCGGCGCTGGCGGACGTCCGGCAGGGCCTGGCGGGCGCCGTCCCGTCCCACCTGCGGGACGCGCACTACGGCGGCGCGGGCAAGCTCGGCCACGGCAAGGGCTACCAGTACCCGCACGACCTGCCGGAGGGCATCGCCACCCAGCAGTACGCGCCGGACGCCGTGCACGGCCGGGAGTACTACCAGCCGACCAGGCGCGGCGGCGAGGCCCGGTACGCGGACGTGGTGGAGTGGACGCGCGGGCGGCTGCGGGGGGAGCGCAGGAGCGAGAAGCAGGCCGACCGCAAGCCCGACCCGAAGCCGGACCCGAAGGCCGACCGCAAGCCCGACTCGAAGCCCGACCGGAAGCCCGGGGAAGAAGCCGACTGATCGACGGCTATACTCGATCGGAGTGCCATGTCCCGGGACGGCGGCGGGGGAGACCCCACCGACCGGCCGCACCAGCGGGGCATCGGCGGTAGGCCTCCCCCGGGAGGCCCGCACCAGGAGCGTCGCGCACCGTTTCGGTGTCGCGGACGGCCCGGCTTCCGGGCCCTTCGTGTGACCAGCACATCTCGTGCCCGGCTCCGGAGAGCGGCTGATCCCATCGCGCAGGCGGCGGGGTTTTCTCCGGGTCGCGACATGCGACCTCCGTCAACACCTGGTGAAGCCGTATTCGTAAGCAAGGAAGGTTTGGTTCATGGCGAACCAGAAGCGTCCCAAGGTCAAGATCGCGCGCGCGCTCGGTGTGCCGCTGACCCCGAAGTCCGTCAAGTACTTCGAGGCCCGCCCGTACCCGCCCGGCCAGCACGGCCGTGGCCGCAAGCAGAACTCGGACTACAAGGTCCGTCTGCTCGAGAAGCAGCGTCTTCGCGCCCAGTACGACCTGAGCGAGAAGCAGCTGTCGCGTGCGTTCGACCGCGCGAAGAAGGCCGAGGGCAAGACCGGTGAGGCGCTCGTCGCCGAGCTGGAGACCCGTCTGGACTCGCTGGTGCTGCGTTCGGGCATCGCCCGCACCATCTACCAGGCCCGCCAGATGGTCGTCCACGGCCACATCGAGGTCAACGGTGGCAAGGTCAACAAGCCGTCGTTCCAGATGAAGCCGGGCTTCGTGGTGACCGTCCGCGAGCGCTCCAAGGAGAAGGTCCCCTTCCAGGTCGCCCGTGAGGGTGGCTACGCGGGTGAGGGCCAGACCCCGAAGTACCTCGAGGTCAACCTGAAGGCCCTGGCCTTCCGCCTGGACCGTGCGCCGCAGCGCAAGGAGGTCCCGGTGATCTGTGACGAGCAGCTGGTCGTCGAGTACTACTCGCGCTGACCCGGCTTCGCTCTTCGCGAACACCAGCGAGCCCCCGTCGCCTTTCGAGGCGGCGGGGGCTCGTCCCGTTCTTCCCCGGTGTCGCCGTGCGCCGCCGTCAGACGCTCTCGCCGGTCATCGCGGCGGCCAGCCGCAGGTGCGGGCGGGCCTCCTCGGCGCGGCCCTGGCGCTCCAGGGTGCGGCCGAGCATCAGCCGGGCGTAGTCCTCGGCCGGGTCGGCCTCCAGGATCCGCAGCAGTTCGGCCTCGGCGCGGCGGAGCTGGGCCGAGTGGAAGTAGCTGCGGGCCAGCAGCATCCGGACGGAGAGGTTGGTCGGCTCCTCGGCCAGCACGCCTTCGAGCGTGCGGGCGGCGTCGGTGTACGCCTTGGAGTCGAAGTAGAACTTCGCCATGCGGTACTCGTCGGCGGTGTTGTAGAGGGCCATCGTATTTCCTTCCGGGCAGTTCCTTGCCTCCTCAAGCAATCGGCAAGTTTCAACTATTCCGCACCCGCGAGGAGGCCGGCGCGGGCGGCGCCGCGCGGGGGCCCGGCGCCGGTTCCGGGCCCTCCGTCGAGCCCCCGCCGCCGAGCGCCCTGGTGACCGCCGCGTCCAGGTCCAGCCGGGCGCCGGCCTCGTAGCACTCCTCGTACTCCCGGGTGGTCAGCCCGGCCCGGGCCCGCTCGGAGCACTCCCGGTGCGGGCCGAAGAAGTTCCGCGAGCCCAGGAACGGGTTGCCGACCGTGCGCCAGATCCGGTGCGCGGCCCCCTGCAGCACCCGGGCCTCGCGCAGGTCGCCCGGCCGGCCCGGTCTGCTCGGCTCGGTCTCCAGCAGCGCCAGCAGGTCGATGCCCAGCACGATGCCGAGCAGGTCGCGGAAGAGGTGGTTCAGCCGCACGCACTCCCGGGCCAGCGCCCGGGCGGGCTGCACGGCGCCGTCCAGCCAGTGCGAGTACGCCATCGCGTAGAGCACGTACCCGTAGGCCCACTGCTCGCCGTGCTCCTCGCACAGCTCGCGGGCCTGGCCGAACCAGAGCTCGCCGCTGTCCAGGTCGCCCTGGAAGAGGTGGGCCAGGCCCAGCTCCAGCATGGCCATCACCACGTTGCTGTTGAGCTCGCCGATGGTCCGGTAGTGCCAGAGCGCCTCCTCGAACAGTTCGGCGGCCCGGTCGGGGTCGTCGCCGACCAGGGCGACGCAGCCCTGGCGGTGGACGGCGTAGGCCAGCGCGCGGTCGTCGCCGGTGTCCAGGGCCTGCCGGCGGCACTCCTCCAGGGCCGGGCGGGCGAAGCCGAGGTCGCCCTGGAGGGTGGCCGTGTAGCCGGTCACCCAGAGGGCCTTGGCCCGGGCCTCGGTGGGTTCGCGGTCCAGCGCGAGCGCGCGGTCCAGCCAGTGCCGGCCCTCGCCGAGGTGGCCGCAGCCGATCCAGTAGAACCAGAGCGTGCCGGCCAGCAGCAGGGCGACCTGTTCCTCGCCGGGCTCGGAGAGGCAGAACTCCAGCGCCGCGCGCAGGTCGGCGTGGGCGAGCGCGGTGCGCTCGGCGGTCTCCGCCTGCCGGGGGCCGAACCACTCGACCTCGCCCCAGGCGGCGACGCCCAGGTACCAGTCCCGGTGGCGGCGCAGCAGCCGCGGCTCCTCGCCGGCGGCGCGCAGCCACTGACCGCCGTACTCGCTCAGGGTGTCCAGCAGCCGGAAGCGCACGCCGAAGGAGCTGTCCTCGCTCAGCACCACGGACTTGGCGACCAGCTCGTCGAGCAGGTCGAGGACCTCCTCGGCCTCGATGCCCTCGCCGGCGCAGACGTACTCGGCGGCCTCCAGGTCGAAACCGCCGGCGAAGACCGACAGGCGGGCCCAGAGTAAACGTTCCTGCACGGTGCACAGCTCATGGCTCCAGCCGATCGTGGTGCGCAGCGTCTGGTGCCTGGGCAGAGCCGTCCGGGAGCCGCCGGTGAGCAGCCGGAAGCGGTCGTCCAGCCGGGCGGTGACCTGCTCCACCGACAGCGCGCGGAGCCGGCCGGCGGCCAGTTCCAGGGCCAGCGGGATGCCGTCCAGCCGGCGGCAGAGCAGCGCGACCGCCTCCGCGTTGGCCTCCGTCACCGCGAAGGAGGGAAGCACCGCCCGGGCCCGCTCGGCGAACAGCCGTACCGCGTCCGGCAGCGCGTCCGGCAGCGCTTGCGGCAGCGCGCCCGGCCGCACCGGGCCGACCGGCAGCGGCGCGAGCGGCAGCAGGTGCTCGCCGGAGGCCCGCAGCGCGGTGCGGCTGGTGGTCAGCAGCCGCAGGCCGGGGAGCGCCCGCAGCAGCGCGTCGGCCAGCTCGGCGCACGCCTCCACCAGGTGCTCGCAGCCGTCCAGCACCAGCAGCGGGCGCCGCCCCGCCAGCCGCTCGGTCAGGACGTCCAGCGGCGGACGGGCGGTGTCGTCGGTGAGGTGCAGCGCCTCCAGGACGGCGTGGCCGAGCAGCAGCCGGTCCTGCACCGGGGCCACGTCCACCAGCCACGTGCCGTCCGGGAAGGCGCCGGCCGCCCGGGCCGCGGCGCGCAGGGCCAGCCGGCTCTTGCCCACGCCGCCCGGCCCGGTGACGGTCACCAGCCGGGCCGAGGACAGCAGCGCGGCCAGGGCGGCCAGCTCCTCCTGCCGCCCGACGAAGCCGGTCAGCTCGGCCGGCAGCCGGCCGGGCCCCGGCTCGTGCGGCCGCGGCTCGTGCGGCCCGGCCGCGGGCCCCCCGGGTCGCGCTCTCCAGTCCCCGGCCAAAGGCTGCTCCCCGTGCTCCAGGCCGGACCGGTCGAGGTCCGGACGTGCGTCGGGCCGTACGGGCGACGGCCTGCCAGGCAGAACGAGGTGACCGATCGGTAGGTTACGCGCGCGGATCGCACACCCGACCGGATCGCCGGGGAAAGAACCCGGTCCGGAAACGGAGCCCGGGCGCGATAGGGTTCCCTTCGAAGAACTGCAAGGCGAGGGAGCGCGCAAAGGTGTCCGTGGGAGAGCTGGCCGGATTGCTCGTCGCCGTGTTCTGGGCGGTCCTGGTCACCCTGCTCGCCGTGGTGCTGGTCCGCCTCTCCCGGGTGCTCAAGGAAGCCGCGGTCCTGGTCTCCGCGGTCACCGAACAGGCCGTTCCGCTGCTGACCGACGCGGGCGCCGCGGTGCGCAGCGCCAACGAGCAGCTGGAGCGGGTGGACGAGATCACCGCCAACGTGCAGGACGCCGCCGCCAACGCCAACGCGCTCTCCTCCACCGTGGCCGCCACCCTGGGCGGACCGCTGGTGAAGGTCGCGGCGTTCAGCTACGGCGTGCGCAAGGCCGTCGCCCGGCAGCAGGGCGGTCCGCCGCCGGTGCCGGCGCAGGCCGGCGAGCGCGAGGAGCTGGCCCGGCTGATCCGGGCCGAGGTGCGCGCCGCGACCGCGCCCAGGAGCGGCCTGTTCTCCCGGGTCCGGCGCGCGGTGAGGGGCTGACGGCATGGCACGCATCTTCTGGATGGCGGTCGGCGCCGGCGCCACCGTCTGGGCCATGAAGAAGGCCAACGAGGCGGCGCAGCGGCTCACCCCCGAGAGCCTCTCCGGCACCGCGGCCCGCGGTGCGCTGCACCTGGGCGACCTGGCCAAGCAGTTCGCCCAGGACGTACGGGCCGGCATGGCCGAGCGCGAGGAGCAGCTGAAGGACGACCTCGGGCTGCACGGCACCGCCGTGGCGGAGCCCCGCGGTGCCCGCCGCGTCCTGCGCGGCGAGCCGCAGTACCGAGCTATCTCGGCGGCGCCCGGTAGCCCGGCCGCCGCCCTGCCCCCGTCCCGCAGCTCCCGTACCACCCCCCAGACCACTGAAGAAACGCCCCGCCGTGCCCTGCCGCCGCGGGGCGGCACCCCGAACCGGAAGGACCACTAATGGAGTCGGCTGAGATCCGCCGCCGCTGGCTGCGCTTCTTCGAGGAGCGCGGCCACACCGTCGTTCCGTCGGCGTCCCTGGTCGCCGACGACCCCACCCTGCTGCTCGTCAACGCCGGCATGGTGCCGTTCAAGCCCTACTTCCTGGGCGAGGTCAAGCCGCAGTTCTCGCGCGCCACCAGCGTCCAGAAGTGCGTGCGCACCCTGGACATCGAGGAGGTCGGGAAGACCACCCGGCACGGCTCCTTCTTCCAGATGTGCGGCAACTTCTCCTTCGGCGACTACTTCAAGGAAGGAGCCATCAAGTTCGCGTGGGAGCTGCTCACCACGCCCGTCGCGGACGGTGGCTACGGCCTGGAGAAGGAGAAGCTCTGGATCACCGTCTACAAGGACGACGACGAGGCCGAGCAGATCTGGCGTGACGTCATCGGCGTGCCCTCGGAGCGCATCCAGCGCCTGGGCATGAAGGACAACTTCTGGTCGATGGGCGTCCCCGGCCCGTGCGGCCCGTGCTCGGAGATCAACTACGACCGCGGCCCCGCGTACGGCGAGGAGGGCGGCCCGGCCGTCAACGGCGAGCGCTACCTGGAGATCTGGAACCTGGTCTTCATGCAGTACGAGCGCGGCCACGGCGACGGGAAGGACGGCTTCGAGATCCTCGGCGACCTGCCGAGCAAGAACATCGACACCGGCCTCGGGCTGGAGCGCCTGGCCGCCATCCTGCAGGACGTCGACAACCTCTTCGAGATCGACACCAGCCGGATGATCCTCGACCGCGCCGCCGAGCTGACGGGCCACACCTACGGCGCCGACCACAAGTCGGACGTCTCGCTGCGCGTGGTCACCGACCACATCCGCACCGCGCTGATGCTCGTCGGCGACGGCGTGACCCCCGGCAACGAGGGCCGCGGCTACGTGCTGCGCCGCATCCTGCGCCGCGCCATCCGCAACATGCGCCTGCTGGGCGCCACCGAGCCGGTGGCCAAGGAGCTGATCGACGTCGCCATCAAGGCGATGGCCCCGCAGTACCCGGAGCTGGAGTCCGACCGCAAGCGCATCGAGACGGTCGTCGTCGGCGAGGAGGTGGCCTTCCTGCAGACGCTGAAGGCGGGCACCAACCTGCTGGACGTCGCGGTCACCGAGACCAAGCAGGCCGGCGGCGCCGTCCTCTCGGGCGAGCAGGCGTTCAAGCTGCACGACACCTACGGCTTCCCGATCGACCTCACCCTGGAGATGGCCGAGGAGCAGGGCCTCCAGGTGGACGAGGCCGGCTTCCGCCGGCTGATGCAGGAGCAGCGCGACCGCGCCAAGGCGGACGCCAAGGCCAAGAAGATGGGCCACGCCGACGTCGCCGCGTACCGCGAGGTCGCCGACAAGTCCGGCGCCAGCGTCTTCACCGGCTACGCCCTGACCGAGGGCGAGGCCACCGTGGTCGGCCTGCTGGTGGACGGCGTTCCGTCGCCGGCCGCCTCCGAGGGCGACGAGGTCGAGATCATCCTCGACCGCACCCCGTTCTACGCCGAGGGCGGCGGCCAGCTCGCCGACCAGGGCCGGATCCGGCTGGAGTCCGGCGCGGTGGTGGAGATCCGCGACGTGCAGCAGCCCGTCCCGGGCGTCATCGTGCACTCCGGCGGGGTGCTGTTCGGCGAGGTCGTGCTGGGCGCCTCGGCGTACGCCACGATCGACATCGAGCGCCGCCGGGCGATCGCCCGCGCCCACTCGGCCACCCACCTGACCCACCAGGCGCTGCGCGACGCGCTCGGCCCGACGGCCGCCCAGGCCGGCTCCGAGAACGCCCCCGGCCGCTTCCGCTTCGACTTCGGCTCGCCCGCCGCCGTTCCCGGCAGCGTGCTGGTCGACGTCGAGCAGAAGATCAACGACGTGCTGGGCCGCGAGCTGGAGGTCACCGCCGAGGTCATGACGATGGACCAGGCCCGCAAGGCCGGCGCCATCGCGATGTTCGGCGAGAAGTACGGCGACGAGGTCCGGGTCGTCACCATCGGCGACTTCTCCAAGGAGCTGTGCGGTGGCACCCACGTCGGCAACACGGCCCAGCTGGGCCTGGTGAAGCTGCTCGGCGAGTCCTCGATCGGCTCCGGCGTGCGCCGCGTGGAGGCGCTGGTCGGCTCCGACGCGTACCGCTTCCTGGCCCGCGAGCACACCGTGGTCTCCCAGCTCACCGAGCTGGTCAAGGGCCGCCCGGAGGAGCTGCCGGAGAAGATCTCGGGCATGCTCGCCAAGCTCAAGGACGCCGAGAAGGAGATCGAGCGCTTCCGCGCCGAGAAGGTGCTGGCCGCCGCGGCGGGCCTGGCCGACTCGGCCGAGGACGTGCACGGCATCGCCGTGGTCGCCGCGCAGGTCGCCGACGGTGTGGGCGCGGACGAGCTGCGCAAGCTGGTCCTGGACGTGCGCGGCCGCCTGGGCTCGCGCCCGGCCGTGGTCGCCGCCTTCACCGTGGCGAACGACCGTCCGCTGACCGTGATCGCCACCAACGAGGACGCCCGCGGCCGTGGCATCAAGGCCGGCGAGCTGGTCCGGACCGCCGCCAAGACCCTCGGCGGCGGCGGTGGCGGCAAGGACGACGTCGCCCAGGGCGGCGGCTCCAACCCGGCCGCGGTCGGCGAGGCCATCGCCGCGGTGCGCGGCCTGGTCGCGGAGCGCGCCAGCTGATGGAGCAGGAGGAGAGGCCCTTCCGGCGTGGGCGGCGGATCGCCGTCGACGTCGGGGACGCCCGGATCGGGGTCGCGTCCTGCGACCCCGACGGGGTGCTCGCCACGCCCGTGGAGACCGTCCCGGCCGGGGTGAAGTCGCAGGCCAGGATCGCCGCCATCGTCGACGAGTACGGCGCGATGGAGGTGATCGTCGGGCTGCCGCGCTCGCTCAGCGGCAAGGAGGGCCCGGCGGCGGAGAAGGTCCGGGCGTACGCGGCCCGGCTGGCCGACCGGCTCTACCCGGTGCCGGTGCGGCTGGTGGACGAGCGGATGTCGACCGTCACCGCGACCCACGGGCTGCGTGCCTCGGGGGTCAAGGCGAAGAAGGGCCGCTCGGTGGTGGACCAGGCCGCCGCGGTGGTGATCCTCCAGACCGCCCTTGAGTCCGAACGGGTGAGCGGACGCCCGCCCGGTGAGAGCGTCGAGGCGGCCGGTTGACCGGTCTGATCTAACGTCCCGTTGAGGGGTCCGTGCGGACGCGTCCGCACGGACCCCTTTTCGTTCGCTTCCGTATCCGTTTTGGATCGATTCATGTCGATCCGGATCGATCTGGGACCGCCGAGGGGGCGCGAGCCATGACCGACCAGGACTTCTATCCGGGGCTCACGCCCGGCCATCTGGGCGCGCCGGTGCTCGAACCGGAGGGCCGTCCGCCGGGCGCGCCCCGTCCGCGCTTCGATGCGCCGGATCCGCACCGACGGCGCAACGGACTGGCCTGCGGGCTCACCGCGCTCGCGCTGATCGCGGTCTTCGGCGGGATCGGGCTGACCGGCTACACCTGGTTCCAGGCGCAGCGCAGGCCCCCGGCCGCCGCCGACTTCGCCGGGCAGGGCACCGGCAGCGTGCAGGTCTCGGTCCCGGAGGGCGCGGGCCTGTCCCAGATCGCCTCCGCGCTGGTCCGCAACGGGGTGGTGGCCAGCTCGCTCGCCTTCACCCGGGCCGCGAAGGGCAGCGCCGCGGCGGCCGGACGGATCCAGCCCGGGACGTACACGCTGAAGCAGAAGATGTCGGCCGCGGCGGCGCTCGCCATCCTGATCGACCCGGCCAACGCCAACGGCCTGACCATCCCCGAGGGCTGGCGCGGCTACCAGATCTACGCGGCCATCGACCGGAAGCTGAACCTGCCCGCGGGCACCGCCCAGAAGACCGCCCAGGAGCAGGGCGCCGAGCTCGGCCTGCCCGAGTTCACCAACGGCAGCCCGGAGGGCTACCTGTTCCCGGCGACGTACAGCGTCACCGACGCCACCACCGCCTTCGACCTGCTGAAGCAGATGGTGGACCGGGCCGGCAAGGAGTTCGGCCGGGACGACGCCGCCGTGGTCGCGCAGAACCTCGGGCAGAGCGTGTACGGGCTGATCACCGTGGCCTCCATGGTCCAGGGCGAGGCCGACAACACCGAGGACATGGGCAAGGTGGCCCGGGTGATCTACAACCGGCTGGCCAAGGGCATGCCCCTGCAACTGGACTCCACCATCAACTACGCGCTCGGCCGGTCCACCCTGAACACCTCGGTGACCGACACCAGGCTGGACTCCCCGTACAACACCTACCTGCACGCCGGGCTGCCGCCGGGCCCGATCTCCAACCCCGGGCGGCAGGCGATCCTGGCGGCGCTGGACCCGACCCCGGGGGACTGGCTGTACTTCGTCACCGTGAAACCGGGGGACACCCGCTTCACCGACAGCTTCGACGTGCAGCAACGCAACGTGGCCGAGTTCAACGCCAACCGGGCGGCGGCCAAGCCGAGCGCCCCGGCCACCGGCCCGGCTTCCCCGGCGGCCTCCGGTCCGGGGGCCGCGGGCGGGGCCGGTGCGCCTTCCGGCCCCGGTGCGGGGACGCCGTGACGGTGTCGGGGGCGCCGTAACGGTGTCGTGTGCCGACGGTGAGATCGCTCACTGACGGTGCGTCCGCCCGGGCGGGGGTAAGGCTGCGGTACGGTAACGTCTCCCTCCAGGCGCTGCGCTAGCACGCCGGTTCGAGAATCAGCCGGGACGACGCCGTCCCGGGCGGCCGGTTCGATCCTCCGGTCGTCACCGTCGGTTAAGGGGATCGATGACCGATCTGGGTGGGGGCTACGGCCCCCAGGGCGAGCCGTGGCACCCCGGTGATCCCGGGTACGACGGCCGGCAACCGGTCCCCGGCCAGCACGACGGCCAGTGGCAGCAGCAGTACCCGCAGCAGGGCCAGGCGGCCCCGCAGCAGCCGTACGGGGACGTGCAGCAGGGGTACGCGCAGCAGTCGGCGGCGCCGCAGATGCAGCAGCAGATGATGGCGCAGCAGGGCTACCCGCAGCAGCAGATGCCCCAGCAGCACGCCCAGCAGCACACGCCGCAGCAGGCGTCGATGCAGCAGCAGGGCTACCCGGGCGGTCAGCAGGGCTACCCGCAGCAGATGCCGCAGCAGGGCTACCCCCAGCAGGGGTACGCGCAGCCGCAGCAGCCGATGCAGCAGGGGTACGGGCAGCAGCAGATGCCCCAGCAGCACGCGCCGCAGCACGCCCAGCAGCAGACGTCGATGCAGCAGCAGGGCTACCCGCAGCAGCAGGCACCCCAGCAGCCGGCCCAGCCGCAGGCACCCCAGCAGCAGGCCCGGCCGCAGCAGCCGGCCCCGGCGCCCGCGCCCGCCTCCGGCCCCGGCCCGGACGGGATCGACTGGGAGGCCGAGGCGGCCGCGCTGGAGGCCGGCACCGACCCGGTCGGCGCCGCGCGCGAGGGCGGGACGGACGAGTGGGACGGCCACGAGGACGTCCGCCACGAGGACGACGGCTACCTCGACGAGCACGCCGAGGCGGGGGAGGCCGGCTTCCTCGGGGAGCAGGACGACTCCCGCGAGGCCCAGAAGAAGCGCAAGGAGAAGGGCAAGAAGTCGGGCCGCCGCAACGGCGGCGCCTGCCTGCTGGTCGCCCTGGTGCTGCTCGGCGCCATGGGCGGGGCCGGCTGGTGGGGCTACGGCTTCTACCAGAGCCACTTCGGCCCGCCGCCGGACTTCACCGGCGAGGGCAGCGCCCCCGTCCAGGTGGAGATCAAGAAGGGCGCGGTCGGCGGCCAGATCGGCAAGGCCCTGAAGGACGCCGGCGTGGTCAAGAGTGTCGACGCGTTCACCAAGGCCTGCAACGCCGAGCCCAAGTGCGGCACCATCCAGTACGGCTACTACGGGCTGAAGAAGGAGATGCCGGCCGCCGCCGCGCTCAAGGAGCTGCTCGAACAGGCGGGCGGCGCGGCGATCGTGGTCCCGGAGGGCAAGAACTCCACCGAGATCTACGCCCTCGTCGACACCAAGCTGAAGCTGCAGCCGGGCACCACGGCGGGCGTCGCCAAGGCCCAGGTCAACGACCTCGGCCTGCCGCCGTACGCGAACGGCAACATCGAGGGCTTCCTCTGGCCGACCCGCTACAACATCGCCGACGGCATGAAGCCCGAGGACCTGCTCAAGCAGATGGTGAAGAACGCCACCGAGAAGTACGCCGGCCTGGACGCCCAGGCCGCCTCGGTGGGGCTGAAGACCGGCTACGAGGTGCTCATCGAGGCGAGCATCCTCCAGCGCGAGGGCAACAACAAGGAGGACTTCGCCAAGATGGCGAAGACCATCCAGAACCGGCTGGCGGCCGGCGGCGAGATCAACCACCGGCTCGGCATGGACACCACCCTCCAGTACTCGCTGAACCGCAAGGACCTCGACAAGAAGGACATGGACGACGCGTCCAACAAGTACAACACCTACATCAACCCGGGCCTGCCGCCCGGGCCGATCTCCAACCCGGGCGACGACGCGCTCACCGCGGTGCTGCACCCGGCGGACGGCAAGTGGCTGTACTTCATCGCGATGTCCCCGACCAACACCCGGTTCGCCGAGACGAGCAAGGAGCACTACGCCAACGTCAAGGAGTACTGCCAGTCGGCCGGGCAGAACTTCGACGAGGTGCGCGGCCACTGCACCACCAAGAAGTGACCACGGCCGCAGGACAGTTCGCGGAGAGGCAGCGTTGACCAGCAAGCACCGTGCGGCCGTACTCGGCTCGCCGATCGCCCATTCGCTCTCGCCGGACCTGCACCGCGCCGCCTTCGCGGCGCTCGGGCTGGACGGCTGGCGCTACGACCGCTTCGAGGTCGACGAGGCCGGGCTGCCCGGGTTCGTCGCCGCGCTGGACGAGGCCGAGTGGGCCGGGCTGTCGCTGACCATGCCGCTGAAGCGGGCGGTCCTCCCGCTGCTCGACGAGGTCAGCGCGACGGCCCGCGCGGTGGACGCGGTGAACACCGTGGTGTTCACCGCCGACGGCCGGCGCACCGGGGACAACACCGACGTGCCCGGGCTGGTCAACGCGCTGCGCGAGCGCGGGATCGCCGAGGTGCCCGAGGCGGCCGTCCTGGGGGCCGGGGCCACCGCCTCCTCGGCGCTGGCCGCGCTCGCCCGGATCTGCACCGGCGAGGTGACGGTCTTCGTGCGCAGCGCCGAGCGGGCCCGGGAGATGCACGAGCTGGGCGAGCGGCTGGGCGTGGCCGTCCGCACCGCCGACTGGGCGCGGGGCGCCGAGGCGCTGGCCCGGCCGCTGACCGTCTCCACCACGCCGGTCGGCGCGACCGACGTCTTCGCCGACGCGCTGCCCGCCGAGCCGGGCGCGCTGTTCGACGTGCTGTACCACCCGTGGCCGACGGCGCTGGCCGCCGCCTGCGCCGGGCGGGGGGCGACCGTCCTGGGCGGGCTGGACCTGCTGGTGCACCAGGCGGTGCTGCAGAGCGAGGCCTTCACCGGGCAGCGGCCCGGGCCGCTGGCGGCGATGCGCGAGGCGGGGGAGAAGGCGCTCGCCGGGCGCTGAGCCCCGGCACCGGGCGCCGGGGGCCGACAAGGCCCGGGTTCCGACGGCAGGCCCGGGGTTCCGGGCGTGGCCCCGGGGCGTGGGCCCCGTGTTGCCGGGTGGTTCCCGGCCGGATCGTGGCCGGTTGCTGTCCGTCACGCGGACTGTGCTCCCGGGTGCTGCTGGGGCATGAAAGGATTCAGGCACAAGGCACGCCCGGGGCGGGCCCCGGCGGTGCCGAGGTCCGGTCCGCTGATGAAGGAGCTCCGTTGGGTACGTTGCGCTGGCTGACGGCGGGGGAGTCGCACGGCCCCGCACTCGTCGCGACGCTGGAAGGCCTGCCCGCCGGTGTACCGGTCACCACCGCTGTGGTGGCCGACGCGCTGGCGCGCCGCCGGCTCGGTTACGGCCGCGGGGCGCGGATGAAGTTCGAGCAGGACGAGGTGACCTTCCTCGGCGGCGTCCGGCACGGTCTGACCATGGGCAGCCCGGTCGCGATCATGGTCGGCAACACCGAGTGGCCGAAGTGGGAGCAGGTCATGTCGGCCGACCCGGTCGACCCCGAGGTGCTGGCGGGCCTGGCCCGCAACGAGGCGCTCACCCGCCCCCGGCCCGGCCACGCCGACCTGGCCGGCATGCAGAAGTACTCGATCGACGAGGCCCGGCCGATCCTGGAGCGCGCCAGCGCCCGGGAGACGGCCGCCCGGGTCGCGCTGGGCGCCGTGGCCCGCGCGTACCTGCGCGAGGTGGCCGGGATCGAGATCGTCAGCCACGTGGTCGAGCTGGCCGCCGCCAAGGCGCCGGCCGGCGTGCTGCCGCTGCCCTCGGACGAGGCCAGGCTGGACGCCGACCCGGTGCGCTGCCTGGACGCCGATGCCTCGAAGGCGATGGTCGCCGAGATCGACCAGGCCCACAAGGACGGCGACACCCTGGGCGGCGTGGTCGAGGTGCTGGCGTACGGCGTGCCGGTGGGCCTCGGCTCGCACGTGCACTGGGACCGCCGCCTCGACGCGCGGCTGGCCGCCGCGCTGATGGGCATCCAGGCGATCAAGGGCGTCGAGGTCGGCGACGGCTTCGAGCTGGCCCGGGTGCCGGGCTCCAAGGCGCACGACGAGATCGTCCCGACCCCCGAGGGCGTCAAGCGCACCTCCGGCCGCTCCGGCGGCACCGAGGGCGGCCTGTCCACCGGCGAGGTGCTGCGGGTGCGCGCCGCGATGAAGCCGATCGCCACCGTGCCGCGGGCGCTCCAGACCCTGGACGTGCGCACCGGCGAGCCGGCCAAGGCGCACCACCAGCGCTCCGACGTCTGCGCGGTGCCGGCCGCGGGCATCGTCGCCGAGGCGATGGTCGCGCTGGTGCTGGCGGACGCGGTGAACGAGAAGTTCGGGGGCGACAACGTCTCCGAGACCCGCCGCAACGTGCAGGGCTACCTCGACCACCTGATCATCCGATGACGAAGCCGGTCATCGTGCTGGTCGGCCCGCCCGGCAGTGGCAAGTCCACCGTCGGGCGGGTGCTGGCCGAGCGCCTGGGCGTCGGCTTCCGGGACACCGACGCCGACGTCGAGGCGACGGCCGGCAAGCCCATCCCGGACATCTTCGTCGACGAGGGCGAGCCGCACTTCCGCGCGCTGGAGGCGGCGGCCGTGCGCGCGGCCGCCGAGGGGCACGACGGGGTCCTGGCGCTCGGCGGCGGCGCGGTGATGGCCGAGGCCACCCGCGCGCTGCTGCGCGAGCTGCCGGTGGTCTTCCTGGAGGTCCCGCTCGGCGACGCCGTCAAGCGGGTCGGCCTGGACGCCCCGCGCCCGCTGCTGGCCGTCAACCCGCGGGCCCGCTGGCGCGAACTGATGGAGGCCCGCCGCCCCCTGTACCTGGAGGTGGCCACCGCCGCGGTCGACACCGCCGGGCGCACCCCGGAGCAGGTCGCGGACGCCGTACTGGAAGCACTGGAGCTGAAGACCCCCCATGACTGACACCACCGTCAGGATCCACGTCGGCGGCAGCGCCGGCCACGACCCGTACGACGTGCTGATCGGGCACCAGCTGCTCGGCGAGCTGACGCCGCTGATCGGCACCCGGGCCAAGCGGGTCGCGATCATCCACCCGGAGGCGCTGACCGCCACCGCCGACGCGATCCGCGAGGACCTGGCCGGCGAGGGCTACGAGGCCATCGTGCTCCAGGTGCCCAACGCCGAGGACGCCAAGAGCGTCGAGGTCGCCGCGTACTGCTGGTCGGTGCTCGGGCAGACCGGCTTCACCCGCAGTGACGTCGTCGTCGGCCTCGGCGGCGGCGCCACCACCGACCTGGCCGGCTTCGTCGCCGCCACCTGGCTGCGCGGGGTGCGCTGGGTCTCGATGCCCACCACGCTGCTCGGCATGGTGGACGCGGCCGTCGGCGGCAAGACCGGCATCAACATCGCCGAGGGCAAGAACATGGTCGGCGCCTTCCACCCGCCGGTGGGTGTGCTGGCCGACCTCGACACCCTGGAGACCGTGCCCCGGCACGACTACGTCTCCGGCCTGGCCGAGGTCATCAAGTGCGGCTTCATCGCCGACCCGGCCATCCTCGACCTGATCGAGGCCGACCCGGAGGGCGCGAAGACCCCGGCCGGGCCGCACACCGTCGAGCTGATCCGCCGGGCCATCCAGGTCAAGGCCGACGTGGTCTCCGGGGACCTCAAGGAGTCCGGCCGCCGCGAGATCCTCAACTACGGCCACACCCTCGGCCACGCCATCGAGCGCAACGAGCGGTACAAGTGGCGGCACGGCGCCGCGATCTCCATCGGCATGGTCTTCGCCGCCGAACTCGGCCGCCTGGCCGGGCGGTTGGACGACGAGACGGCCGACCGGCACCGCACCGTGCTGGCCTCGGTCGGCCTGCCGCTGAGCTACCGGGCGGACGCCTGGCCGAAGCTGCTGGACGCGATGAAGATCGACAAGAAGTCGCGCGGCGACCTGATCCGCTTCATCGTCCTGGACGGCCTGGGCAAGACCTCCGTGCTGGAGGGCCCCGACCCGTCGCTGCTGGTCGCCGCGTACGCGGAGGTCTCGGCGTGACCAGGGTGATGGTGCTCAACGGCCCCAACCTGGGCCGGCTGGGCAGCCGCGAGCCGGACGTCTACGGCGCCACCTCGTACGCCGGGCTGGTCGAGCGCTGCACCGCGCTGGGCAAGGAGTTCGGCTTCGAGGTCGAGGTGCACGAGACCAACTCCGAGCAGCAGATGGTGGAGTGGCTGCACGAGGCGGCCGACGGGCAGGTGCCGGTGGTGATCAACCCCGGCGCGTTCACCCACTACTCGTACGCGATGCGGGACGCCGCCGCCCAGCGCACCGCGCCGCTGATCGAGGTGCACATCTCCAACCCGTACGCCCGGGAGACCTTCCGGCACACCTCGGTGATCGCCGCGGTGGCCTCCGGCACCATCGCCGGCTTCGGGCTCGGCTCCTACGAGCTGGCGCTGCGCGCGCTGGCCGAGCGGCTCACCACCCGCTGAGGGTACGGGCGGTGGCCCGGCGGCGGACTGTGCCCGCCGCCGGGCCACCGTGTAGTGTCCCTGCCGAGAGGTGTCGGGAGGTGCCGTGACGCAGTACGCCGGAGGCGGGCAGGTCCCGCCGCGTCCCGTCGCTCCACCGGTGCCGCCGGGGAGCGGGACACGGGGGACGATATCGGGGGCGCCGCTCTCCCCTCCCTCCGCGCCGCCGGTCCGGCCGGCGCCCACCGCCCCCGCGGCTCCCGTCGCTCCCGGGCCCGCCCCCGCGGCTCCCGTCGCTCCCGGGCCCGCCCCTGCGGCCCCCGTCACTTCGGGGCCCGTCGCTCCCGGGCCCGTCGCGCACCAGGCCCCCGCGTCCGCTCCCGTGCCGAGCGCCCCGGTGCCCGCCGGCGGCACCGGACACTTCGTGCTGCCGTCCGGCGCGCCCGTCCAACTGCCCGCCCACCCGCCGCGGCAGCACGCGCCCACCGGGCCGATCGCCGTCCTGCTGATCGGACCGGCCGGGGCCGGCAAGACCACCGTCGCCCGCCACTGGGCCGAGCGGCGGCCCACCCCGACCGCGCACATCAGCCTGGACGACGTCCGGGAGTGGGTGCAGTCCGGCTTCGCCAACCCGCAGTCCGGCTGGAACAACGCCTCCGAGGCGCAGTACCGGCTGGCCCGTCGCACCTGCGGCTTCGCCTGCCGCAACTACCTGGCCAACGGCATCTCCTGCATCATCGACGACGCCGTCTTCCCGGACCGCCCGGCGATCGGCCTCGGCGGCTGGAAGCGGCACATCGGCCCCGGCATGATCCCGGTCGTCCTGCTGCCCAGCCTGGACTCCGTGCTGCACCGCAACGCCCGGCGCAGCGGCAACCGCCGCCTCGGGGACGAGGAGGTGGCCCGCATCCACGGGCGGATGGCCGGCTGGTACAACTCCGGGCTGCCGATCATCGACAACTCCTACCTGGACGTCGCCGGGACGGCCGCCGAGCTGGACCGCGTCATCCTGGCCCGGCTGATGGGCATCCCGGTCCGCTGAACCGCCGCTCGCCGGCCCGCCGGTCTGCCGCTCCCGGCCCGCTGACCTGCGGCGGCGCGGAACTGTCGGCGCCGGCTGCGATGATGGACGGGTCCTGTCGCAGCGCCCGGAGGAGCTGACGCCCGTGCCCGAAGGCCACATCATCCACCGCCTCGCCACCGAGAACCGGAAGGCCTTCGGCGGCCGCCCGGTACGGGTCTCCAGCCCGCAGGGCCGGTTCGCCGACGAGGCCAAGGTGATCGACGGGCAGCTGCTCACCGGCGCGGAGGCCACCGGCAAGCACCTCTTCCTCGGCTTCGAGGAGGGCGCCTGGGTGCACGTCCACCTCGGCCTCTACGGCGGCTTCACCTTCGGCACCGGCCCGGCGCCCGAGCCGGTGGGGCTGGTCCGGCTGCGGCTGGAGAACGAGGACGGCTACGCCGACCTGCGCGGCCCCAACACCTGCGCGCTGGTCACCGAGGCCCAGAAGGCCGCCGTCGCCGCCCGCCTGGGCCCCGACCCGCTGCGCGCCGACGCCGACCCGGAGGCCGCCTGGCGCCGGATATCGGGCAGCCGCACGACCGTCGCGGCCCTGCTGATGGACCAGAAGGTGCTGGCCGGGGTGGGCAACGTCTACCGGGCCGAGGTGCTGTTCCGCCACGGCATCGCCCCGCACCGGGCCGGGCGCGACCTCACCCGCCGGGAGTGGGACGCGCTCTGGGCCGACCTGGTCGCCCTGATGCGCGAGGGCGTCACCGCCGGCCGGATCGACACCGTCCGTCCCGAGCACACCCCCGAGGCGATGGGCCGTCCGCCCCGGGTGGACGACCACGGCGGCGAGGTGTACGTCTACCGGCGGGCCGCCATGCCCTGCCTGGTCTGCGGCACCGACGTGCGGACGGAGGAGCACGCCGCCCGCAACCTCTTCTGGTGCCCGGGCTGCCAGGCGGCGTGAGCGGGAGCCGATCGGCGGCGCGTGCCGCCCCGGTGTCCCGGACAGCCCTTCTGACCTGCGACGATGGACGGGGTGCGCGCCGATCCGCGCGCCCCCTGTCCGCACGGCCACGTGTGAGCGTGGAGCGAAAGGAAGTCCCATGATCTTCATCACGGTCAAGTTCCCGGTCCGCCCCGAGCGCGCCGACGAGTGGCTGAGCCTGGTCGACGAGTTCACCCGGGCCACCCGCGAGGAGCCCGGCAACCTCTTCTTCGAGTGGTCCCGCAGCGTCGAGGACCCCAACGAGTTCGTCCTGGTCGAGGCGTTCCGCGACGGCGAGGCCGGCCGGGAGCACGTGGAGTCGGCGCACTTCGTCAAGGCCATGGAGGACCTGTCGTACGCGGTGGCCGCCAAGCCGCGGATCGTCTCGACCGAGATCCCGGGCATGGACGGCTGGGCGGAGATGGGTGAGATCACCCCCCGGTGACCTCCGAGTGCCCCTCCGGCCGGGTGCCCAGCCCGTAGGCTGGGGCCCGGGCGGCCGGAGGGAGCAGGCGGATGGAGCGGCGCGAGGTGGCCAACACCGTGTCAGGCACCACGGTGGGCGGCCACGTGGTGCAGGCCGGGAGCATCGGGTCGCTGCACCTCCACCAGCCGCCGGAGGTGGCGACGCCCCATCAGACCAGGCCGCCGCGGGAGACCTTCGTCAACCGCGAGCCGGAGACCGCCGTGCTCACCGCCGCGTTGCGGCGGGTCGACGAGGGCGGGCTCGCCGTCGTGGCCTTCACCGGACTGGGCGGGGTCGGAAAGACCGAGCTGGTGGTGAAGTTCGCCACCGAGCGTGCGGCGCACTTTCCGGGCGGCGTGCTGTACGCCGACCTCAAGGCCTACCGGCACCGGGCCGGGGTGGACCTCGCCGGGGTGCTGGAGATGTTCCTGCGCGCGCTCGGGAAGGAGCCGCCGCGGGAGGAGGCGGCGCGTTTCGCCGAGTTCCGCACGGCGACCGCCGAGAAGCGCTGCCTGATCTTCCTGGACAACGCCGAGCATGCCGCCGAGGTCCGCGCCCTGTACCCGTCGACGGGGCTGATGGTGGCCGCGAGCCGGGAACGCCGGCTGAGCGCGCTGCGCCTGGACGGGGCCGAGGTGCGGGAGTTGGACCGGCTCAGCGCGGCGGCCGGTGCGGCGCTGGTGCGTGGCTGGCTGGGGCCCGAGCGGGGCGCGGACGGAGAGATCGCCGCACTGGTCGAGCGCTGTGCGGGACTGCCGCTCGCGCTGAACGCGGTAGGGGGTCAGCTGCTGGGCCGCTCCCGTCTGAAGGTCGGCCAGGTGGTGGCCGAACTGCGGGACCAGGAGCGGAGGTTGACCGTGCTGGACAACGAGGAGGGAAACCTCCGGCTGACCTACGACCCGGTGTACGAACGGCTCTCGCCGCAGGCCCGCGCGCTGTACCACCTGATCGGCGTGCATCCCGGTCCCTTCGTGTCGGCGGAACTCGCGGAAGCGGTGGGCGTCGAACGGGCGGAGGAAGCCCTGGACGAGCTGCACCTCGTGCACCTGCTGGACGAGGTGGTGGACGCGGCCCCGGGGGACCGCTTGCAGGCCCACGACGTGGTGCGGACGCACGCGTACGCCTGTGCACGCGAACTGCCGGACCGGGACGGGCTCCTGGAACGGGACGTGGCGTACTTCCGGAGCCGGGCGTCGCTCGCCGACCGCGCGATCGGCAGGAACAGGCTCCGGTTGCAGGACCCGAGCGGTGACGACCTGCCCGGCTTCGCGTCGGACGCCGCCGCCCTGGAGTGGCTGCACGCCGAGCGCGCCAACCTGCGCGCGGTGGTGGAGGCGGCGGCCGAGAGGGGCTGGCACGGGGAGGTGTGGCGGCTCTGCGAGTCGCTCTGGCCGCTGTACCACGGGCGCAAGCTCTACGACGACTGGATCGCCACCCACCGGCTCGGCGTCGATTCGGCGCAGTGGGACAGCCGGCCGGACGCGGTGGTCAGGATGCGCAACCAGCTGGCCCGCGCCCACCACGAGCGCGGGGAGTACCGGTCGGCCGCCGAGCAGTTGGCGCTCGCCACCGAGCAGGTCCCGCTGGTGACCGACCGCCAGGTGGTGGGCGTGCTCTACGAGACGGACGGTCTGCTCTGCCTGGCCGACGGCCGCCCGGGCGACGCGGTGGAGCGGTTCACCCTGGCCCTGGCGGAGAACCGGGGCGACGACCACGGCGAGATCGTCCAGAGCTACAACCTGGCACAGGCGCTGATCGCCGACGGCCGGGCGCAGGAGGCGCTGGCCGTGCTGGCCGGGGCTACCGCCCACGCCGAGCGGACGGAGGACGGTGACATGCTGATGAAGCTGCCGCTGGTCCGCGCCCGGGCCCACCGGGCGCTCGGGCAGCCGGACCTCGCCGTCGCCCACGCGCGGGACTGCGCCCGGCGGGCCGAGGCGCGGAGCCAGTACGCGAAGGAGGCGCAGGCCCACACCCTGCTGCTCGCCCTCGCCGAGGAGCTGGACGACGCGGAGCTGGCGGAGAGCAGCCGCGCGCGGCTGCGGGAGCTGTCGGACTAGCCGGTACGGAACGACACCCGGGTGCGGTGCCCGCCGGTGCGGACGGTGAGCCCGTGCTCGGGGAGGCCGGCCGGGTCGCCGCCGTCGGCGAGCCAGCAGGCGACGGCGGAGCCGAGCAGCAGCGGGTCGAGGCCGGGGTCGGGCCGGCCCCAGTCCGGTTCGGCGCGGGCCTCCAGCAGCGGGCCGGTGCGCAGCCGGAGCAGGTGGCGGGCCGGGCCGAGGGCGGCCACCGCGACGGCGAGGCCGGGCAGTTCGGCGGCGGTGTCGGCGAGCCAGCGGGCGGCGGGGCGTTCGGCGTGGGCCTCGGTGCGGGCGAGCACTTCGGCGGTGTAGCGCAGGGCGTCGCCCGGGTGCTCGTCGGTGAGGGCGTGGAAGCCGCGCGGGGTGTGGTCGTGCGGGTCGAAGGGGTAGCGCCGCAGGCTCACCTCCGTGCCGTCGGTGCTGCCCTGGACGTCGTACGCGGTGGGCCGTTCGGTGCCCCCGGGGCAGGGGACGGGCCGGGGATAGGGCGGCAGGGCCGGTTCGCCCCGGGGTTCGTCCAGGTCGTCCAGGAAGGAGTAGAGCAGCGGACGCAGCACCCGGGCGGATTCGCCGCGGTGGGCGAGGGAGCGGTCGGTGATCTCGCGCAGGCCGGCCGGGTCCTGGGCGGCGAGGGCCGGTTCCAGCTGGGCGGCGAGGTCCGCGTCCGGGTCGAGGGCGGGTGCGGCCTGGCCGAAGGCGTAGCCGGGGGAGTGCGGGTCGAGTTCGGCGGCGCCGGTGGCGACGAGCAGGGTGCGGTGCTCCAGGGCGGCGCCGTAGACGGTGACCGAGCCGTGGTCGCCGATCACGCAGTCGGCGGCGACCAGCGCGGCCTGCCAGCCCTGGTGGGGCGGGATCAGGCGCAGGCCCATCCGGCGGGCGTCGTCGAGCAGTGCCTCGGGGTCGTGGCGGCTCCACACGTTGGGGTGCAGGACGACGGCCACCGTGTACTCGTCGGCGGGCAGTTGGCGGACCAGCCGCTGGGGCAGGTCGGGGTGGCGGCCGAATAAGGAGTGCTCGCTCCAGGTGGAGCTGACGACGACGAGCCGTCGGCCGTCGACGGCGCCGAGCGCGGTGCGGTAGGCGTCCCGGGAGCGCCGGCTGGCGAGCATCCGGTCGAAGCACGGGTCGCCGACCACCCGGGCGACGTCCAGCGCCTCGGGGCAGGAGGTCCGCAGCCGGTCCAGCTGTTCGGGGTGGGAGAGCCCGAGGACGTCCACGAACACCCTTCCGCGGTGGGTGAGTTCGTTGCGGGACAGGCCGGCCGAGCTGACCGTGTCGCCGGTGGACTCGGTGACCAGGCGGTTGTAGCCGGCGCCGTGCGGGAGGACGACGAGGCGGGCGTCCAGCCGGTGCATGGAGGAGTGGACGGCGCAGGCGACGGCCAGGTCGAAGCGGCGGCGGACGGCGTCCTCCCAGTCCAGCACGGTGAAGCCGGGCAGGCCGTGCAGGTACTCGTCCAGGGCGCGGTCGGCGAAGGCGGAGCCGGGGTTGACGGTGAAGTAGCGCTCGACGCCGTCCGGGCTCAGCAGGGTGAGGACGTCCAGGACCCGGGTGGCCGAGGTGAGGGTGCGGGCGACCGCCAGCACGCGGGCCCTGACCGGTCGGGTGTTCCACCGGTCGGCGGGCCAGGCGTGGGGGTGGGACGGCACACCATGATCGTACTCATCCGCTCCGCTCGCGGCGCGGTTCCGAGTGCCGGTCAGGGGATCGGGGGGTCAGCGGGTCGGTCCGTGGCCGCGGGTCGGCGGGTCGGCGGGTCGGCGGGTCGGCGGGTCAGCCGGTGGCCGCGGTGGGCTCGTGGTGTTCGGCGGCGGCGCACTCGTCGAGGAGGGGGCGCATGGCCTCGTCCACGAGCCGGTAGCGCACCACCCGTCCGTCCCGGTCGCCGGTGACCACGCCCGCCGTGCGGAGCAGCCGCAGGGCCTGGGAGACGGCGGGGTCGCGCATGCCGGTGGCGACCGCGAGGTCGGAGACGGCGAGCGGGCCGGCCCGGTGGAGGGCGAGCAGCAGGGCGAGCCGGCCGGGGTCGGCGAGCAGGGAGAACCGCTCGGCCCAGGACCGGACGTGGGCCGGGTCGCCGATCGCGGCGATGGCCTCGCAGACCCGGTGTCCGTCGATGGTGCGGTGGCCCGCGCGGTCGGCCGGTACGAGATGCATGGGGGCATTCTCGCAGGCGGCGGCCTGTGATCCTGGACACCTGCGCAGGTGCGCAGCCTTGCACGGGTCGGGGCGCGGCCCCTACGGTGTTCCCCGCCGTGGTGCTCGGGAAGACCGGTGACGGACCCTCAGGGGTCCCAGCCCGGAGCGGCCCTCGCCACTGTGATCGGGTCGTTCCTTCGTCCGCGGAGGAGCGTCGTCCGTACCCATCGAGCCACTGGGCGCCTCCCGCGCCTGGGAAGGCGGGTGCGGGCGTCCCGTAAGCCAGGAGACCGGCCACGGCATCTCACGAGGTTTTCCACGAGGTGCTGGAGCGTGATCCGCAGATGACCCTGCCCGAAACCGTTGCCGCCGGGGCGAAGCCGGCCCCCTCCGTGCTGCCCAGCTTCAAGTGGCGGCGCGAGGACACCGTCCGAACGGCCGGGCTGATGGCCGTGATCGTGGCCATGCACGTGGTGGCCTTCGGCACGCTGATCTTCCTGGTCGCACCCGAGAAGTACGCGGTCGGTACCCAGGTCTTCGGGGTGGGCCTGGGTATCACCGCGTACACCCTCGGCATGCGGCACGCCTTCGACGCCGACCACATCGCGGTGATCGACAACACCACCCGCAAGCTGATGGCGGACGGCAAGCGGCCGGTCTCGGTGGGCTTCTGGTTCGCCCTCGGGCATTCCTCGATGGTGGTGCTGATGGCCGCCCTGGTGGCGGGCGGGGCCCAGCTGGCGAACACGCTGATGGACGACGAGTCGGCCACCCACAAGTGGCTCGGCGTGATCGGGACGACCACCTCCGGCGTGTTCCTCTACCTGATCGGCGCGCTCAACCTGGCCGCGCTGCTCGGCATCGTCAAGGTGTTCCGTTCGATGCGGGCCGGGCAGTTCGACGAGAAGGAGCTGGAGACGCACCTCGACTCGCGCGGCTTCATGGCCCGGGTGCTGAACCGGGCGACCCGTTCGATCACCCGGCCGGGGCAGATGTTCCCGGTGGGCATGGTGCTGGGCCTGGGCTTCGACACCGCGACCGAGGTCACCCTGATGGTGATGGCCGGCTCGGGCGCGGCCTCCGGGCTGCCCTGGTACGCGATCGCCTGCCTGCCGCTGCTGTTCGCGGCCGGGATGAGCCTGTTCGACACCCTGGACGGGACGTTCATGAACTTCGCGTACCAGTGGGCCTTCGCCAACCCGGTGCGCAAGGTGTACTACAACCTGACCATCACCGGGCTGTCGATCGCGGTGGCCTTCGTCATCGGCACCATCGAGCTGGTCGGGGTGCTGCACGAGAAGCTCGATCTGACCGACCCGGTCAGCGGGTTCATCGCCGACATCTCGCTGGACAACGTCGGCTACGCCATCGCCGGGCTGTTCGTGGTGGTCTGGGCGGTGGCGATCGGCTACTGGAAGCTCGCCCGGGTCGAGCAGCGCTGGACGCCGGACCAGCAGGCCTGAGCACGCGCGACGCGCCGAACGGCGCCTCCCCGGGGTTCGGGGAGGCGCCGTCGTCCGTTCTCCGGGACTCCGCGGAGGAGTCCTCCCGGGTCGGGGTTCAGCGCTCCTCACGGAAGTCGACGTGCCGGCCGGCGGCCGGGTCGTACTTGCGCAGGACCAGCCGGTCCGGGTCGTTGCGGCGGTTCTTGCGGGTCACGTACGTGGAGCCGGTGCCGGCGGTGGAGCGGAGCTTGATCACCGGGCGAAGTTCGCTGCGGGCCATCGGGCGTCCTCCTGGGGGCTGGGGGCTGGGGGCTGGGGGCTGGGGGCTGGGGTGTCGGGCTGGGGCCGGGGTGTCGGGCCTCGGCGTCGGATCGAGGCCGTACACCGAAACGGATGTCGTTTCCATCTGGCGCCACCCGCTCCAACGCGGGCCCGGTCCGGCCCATTCCCGGACTGCGGGGCGGCGGGGCGGCGAGGGCGGCGGACGGCGCGGTCGCGCAGGGGGGCGCGCAAGGGGTATTGGGGGTTCTGCCGGGGGTGCTCGGCGGGCGCTTCGGGCCGGGGGTTCGTAGGCTCGACGCATGGCGGATGCGTACGCGGGGCGGCGGGAGCGGGTGAGGGAGCACTGCAGTGCGGCCGGGGCCGATGCGGCGCTGATCACCCGTGCGGCGAACGTGCGGTACCTGACGGGCTGCGCGCCCTGCGGGGCCAGCCTGCTGCTGACCAGAGAGCGGGCGCTGCTCGCGCTGCCGGACGACCTGCCGCCGGACGACACCGGGGAGCACCTGATCGCCCCGGACGTCGCCCGGCTGCCGGTGCCGGCGGGGTCGGACACCGCGCTGGCCGCCGCGGTCGTCGCCGCGCGGTCCGGGGTGGCGGGCCTGGCGGTGGAGGAGCACGACCTGACCGTCAGCCGGCACCGGGCGGTGGGGGGCCTGACCGAGGGGGCCCGGCTGGTGGACCTCGGCCAGACGGTCGAGCGGCTGCGGGTGATCAAGGACGAGCACGAGATCGCCGACCTGCGGATCGCGGCCGAGATCGCCGACCAGGCGCTGGGCGAGCTGCTGGAGTCGATCCTGGTCGGCCGCACCGAACGGCACCTGGCGATGGAGCTGGAGCGCCGGATGATCGACCACGGCGCCGACCGGGCGGCCTTCCCGGTCTCGGTCGGCACCGGCAGCCACTCCGGCCAGCCCGCCCACCAGCCGACCGACCGCCGGGTGGAGGAGGGCGACTTCCTGACCGTGGTGATGGGCGCCCAGTACCGTGGCTACGGCGTCTCCACCGCCCGCACCTTCGTGATCGGCGCCGCCCCCGCGCCCTGGCAGGTGGAGCTGCACCGGCTCGTCTTCCGGGCCCAGCGGGCCGGGCGGGAGGCGCTCGGACCGGGCGTGGAGCAGTGCGTACCCGACCGGGCCGCCCGGCAGGTCCTGGAGGCGGCGGGCCACACCGAGGCCTCCCCGCACCCGGTGGGTCACGGCATCGGGCTGGAGATCCGGGAGGCCCCGCGCCTCGGTCCGTCGGACATGGGTAAACTGGACAGCCGCGTACCGGTCACCGTCGGTCCGGGGGTCCACCTCCCGGGCAAGGGCGGCGTCCGGATCGAGGACACGCTCGTCGTGCGCCCCCTCGAAGAGGGCGGGCCCGAGCTGCTCACCATCACCACCAAGGAGCTCCTCGCCCTGTGACCGCGGCCCCCCGAGGGCCGTGGGCGGCAGGACGCAACCCCTTGGTTCCTTGACAGCTATACAGGAGTTAGTGCGCCCGTGGCTTCCACGAACGATCTCAAGAACGGCATGGTCCTCAAGCTGGAGGGCGGCAAGCTCTGGTCCGTCGTCGAGTTCCAGCACGTCAAGCCCGGCAAGGGCCCGGCCTTCGTGCGTACCAAGCTCAAGGAGGTCCTGACGGGCAAGGTCGTCGACAAGACCTTCAACGCCGGCACCAAGGTCGAGACCGCCAACGTCGACAAGCGCGGCATGCAGTTCTCGTACAAGGACGGCGAGAACTTCGTGTTCATGGACATGGACACCTACGACCAGCTGACCGTCGAGCCGGCCGTCGTCGGCGACGCCGCCAAGTACCTGCTGGAGGGCTTCGAGGCCCTGGTCGCCACCAACGAGGGCGCCGTCCTGTACATCGAGCTCCCGGCCGCCGTCGAGCTGACCATCGCCCACACCGAGCCGGGCGTCCAGGGCGACCGCTCCACCGGTGGGTCCAAGCCGGCCACCCTGGAGACCGGCGCCGAGATCGCCGTCCCGCTCTTCGTCACCACCGGTGAGAAGGTCAAGGTCGACACCCGCGACGGCAGCTACCTCGGCCGGGTGAAGTAAGTCCGTGTCGGCCGCACGCAGCAAGGCCCGTACCCGGGCCTTCCAGATCCTCTTCGAGGCCGACCACCGCGGGGTCGACCCGCAGCAGGTCCTCGCCGACTGGGTGGCCCGCGCCCGCGAGCCCAAGCCCGACGAGGGCACCCCGCAGGTCGGTGAGTACACCATGGAGCTCATCGAGGGGTACGTCCAGCACGCTCGTCGCATCGACGACCTGATCGAGCAGTACGCCGTGGGCTGGACGCTCGACCGGATGCCGATCGTGGACCGCAACGTCCTGCGGCTCGGTGCGTACGAGCTGATCTGGGAGGACGGCGTCCCGGACGCCGTCGTCCTGGACGAGGCCGTCGAGATCGCCAAGGAGTTCTCCACGGACGACTCCCCGGCCTTCGTCAACGGCATGCTCGCCCGTTTCCTGGAGCTGAAGCCGAGCATCCGCCGGTAGTCAGGTCGACCTCGCGGACGGCCGCCGGACCCGAACAGGTGTCCGGCGGCCGTTTCGCGTTTCACCCGATCGGCGTAGGGTGTGGACCTACTCGCCAGTAACTTGGCGTCCGGAACCACGCCTGAAGGGCAGGCCCCCACATGACCACGGCGATCCGCAGCGAGTTCGACCAGGGCATCGCCCTGACCAGGCACCCCGAGGAGGCCGGCCGCTACGAGGCCGAGCTCGGCGCCGGCTGGCAGATCGGCGGCGGGGTGAACGGGGGACTGCTGCTCGCCGTCGCCGGACACGCGCTGTCGCTGGAGCACGGCACCCACCCGGACCCGATCTCGATCAGTGGTTACTACCTGTCCGCCTCCACCCCCGGCCCGGCCACCGTCCGCACCGAGGTGCTGCGCACCGGCCGCGGCCTGTCCACCGGCACCGCCTCGCTCAGCCAGGACGGCGTCGAGCGGCTGCGGGTGGTGGCCAGCCACGGCGACCTCGCCACCGCCGACGGCGAGGTGCGCACCAGCGCGCGGCCCCCGCAGCTGCCGCCGCCGGACCAGTGCATCGGCGTCGAGCACGCGCCCAGGGAGCTGATCACCCAGGCCGCCCTGCTGGAGCGGTTCGACCTGCGGCTGGACCCGGCCACCGTCGGCTGGGCGCTCGGGCAGCCCTCCGGCAACGGGCGGATCCAGGGCTGGTTCCGGCTCGCCGACGGCCGGGAGCCCGACCCGCTGCTGCTCCTGCTGGTCGCCGACGCGCTGCCGCCGGTCACCTTCGACCTCGGGCTGCCGGGCTGGGCGCCCACCATCGAGCTGACCGTCCACCTGCGGGCCAGGCCCGTGCCCGGCTGGCTGCGGGTCACCCACGCCACCCGCAACCTGGCCGGCGGCTACTTCGAGGAGGACGCGGAGGTCTGGGACGAGTCCGGCCGCCTGGTCGCCCAGTCCCGCCAGCTGGCGCGGGCACCCCGGCCGGCCCCGGCGGCCTGATCCGCCGCCCCCGTATTACCGGTGGTTACATTCCTGTGACACGCCGTACGTGTGCGGCGCGCGCGGATGGGGAGAAAGACGGTCAGCGGCATGCCTGCCGCCGACCGTCCACCCCTGAAGCCAGGAGCCACCGATGAGTCAAAAGGGTCGCGCCCGCCGTAACTCCGACTGCACCGCCGGCGGCTCGCGGCCCGCGGTACGGGCGTCGCACCGGCCTCGGCGGCCCGAGGGCGCCGAGCAGGCCTTCGTCATCGGGGTGCTCACCAACGCCGCGGACTTCGCCCGGGCCCGGGCCTGGGGGATCTCCGACGCCCCCGACCACGAGCGCTACCTGGCCGACACCGCCGAGCTGCTGGCCGAGGCGCTGGAGCGGTTCGACAGCGTCCGCGCCCGGATGTTCCACCCGCAGGACTTCGAGGAGTTCTGCGTGCTGCACGGGCTGGACCCGGCCGAGCCCGCCGCCCGCGACCGCTACCTGGTCAACCCGGCCCTGCAGACCCAGCTGCTGGCCTATCAGGGCGAGGAGCTGGCCGGGGACTTCGTGCCCCGCCTGGTGCGCGCCCGGGAGAACGGGCTGACGCTCTGCCACGCCGACCTGCTGCTCGACGGGGGCCTGTACGGGGGCGCGGCCGCGCCCGACGAGGAGCACGCCGCCTGGGTGCGCGCCGCCTACCAGCGCGGGGGCGAGGTGTTCCGGCGGATGCTGGTCGGCGCGGGCGCCGGCGTGTACGAGCTGCGCCTGCGGGTGGACGCGCCCGGCGGGCAGCTGACCGCCGCGGCGCGGGTGCTCCAGTGGGAGGACGGCGTGGTCCGGATCAACGACGAGGACCTGGAGCTGGTCTGTGCGGTGCTCTGCACCGGGCTGGCCCTGGAGCTGCCGGGCGTCGCGGTGCTGCACGGCTCGCAGGGCTCGGCCGCCTCCTGCGGGGAGTACCTCCAGGCCTCCTGGGCCTGGTCGACCGGCGGGCAGGAGTGGGCCCCGGCGGACCGGCCGGTCCGGCTGGACGGAGTGTCGGCGCGGCCCGGCTACAGCCTGGGCACGGTCTGCTGACGCGTCGGCCGCGCCGCCGCGGTGCCCCTACACCGCGGCGCGGCCCCCGGTCCGGGGAGCCGCGCCGTGACGTTTCTGCTTGCCGACACGGGCTGAAGCTCGTGCCGGGTCGTGCCTGGATCCGCTGGCGGGAGCCGGTGCGGCGAGCCTCAGCTCGCGTCCTCCTCGCGCACCGCGCGGCGCGCGTCGGGGTTCAGCACGCCCCAGGAGATCAGCTGCTCGGTGAGGATCGACGGCGACTGGTCGTAGATGACGGCCAGGGTGCGCAGGTCGTCCTGGCGGATCGACAGCACCTTTCCGTTGTAGTCACCGCGCTGGCTCTGGATGGTCGCCGCGTAGCGCTGCAGCGGGCCGGCCTTCTCGGACGGGACCTGGGTCAGTCTCTCCAGGTCGAGGACCAGGCGCGGCGGCGGCTCGGCCGCACCGCCGGGCGTACCGCCGGGCAGCAGCTCCTGCACCGGGACGCCGTAGAACTCCGCCAGTTCGGCCAGCCGCTGCACGGTGACCGCACGGTCACCGCGCTCGTACGAGCCGACGACGACTGCCTTCCAGCGCCCCTGGGACTTCTCCTCGACACCGTGCAGGGAGAGACCCTGCTGAGTGCGGATCGCTCGGAGCTTGCCTCCGAGTTGCTTCGCGTAGTCGCTGGACATTGATCTCCCCGGACGAGATTGCTTCGCGTTCAGTGGTGGGTCACGGGCGATTGCCGACGCCGTTACCGGTGGGTCTGACGTCCGTCTCGTAACTCACTGTGAGGTTACGTAGAGTAAGGTAGTTGCGTCAAGCCGAATGGGGCAGTCGTGCGAATGGCCCGCATCGCCGACACGTCCGGAGTGTTAACCCCCGGAAGCGGAATGATGGCCGTCTGTTTGCGATCCGGCGCGCTGCTAGGATGGCTCGAAGCCCGCGCCCGGTCGGCGGGGGCCATCCCAGACATCCTTTAAGACCCGTCCCGTGAGGCGGGGAAGGAGGTCCGCTTCGGCATGACCACACACCATGAACCGACGCCCCGGCCACCGCACCAGGTGCTCGACGGCACGGACATCACCCGGGTCGTCACCCGGATAGCGCACGAGATCGTCGAGCGCGCCAAGGGCGCGGAGGACGTCGTGCTGCTCGGCATCCACACCAGGGGTGTCCACCTCGCCCGCCGCCTGCACGGCCGGCTGGCCCAGATCACCGGGCGCGAGATCCCGCTCGGCACCCTGGACATCACCATGTACCGGGACGACCTGCGGCTGAAGCCCGCCCGCGCCCTGGAACACACCGAGATCCCGCCCGGCGGCATCGAAGGCAAGCTCGTCATCCTCGTCGACGACGTGCTCTTCTCCGGCCGGACCATCCGCGCCGCGCTCGACGCGCTGAACGACATCGGCCGCCCGCGCGCCGTCCAGCTGGCCGTCCTGGTCGACCGCGGCCACCGCGAGCTGCCGATCCGCGCCGACTACGTCGGCAAGAACCTCCCCACCTCGCTGCGCGAGGCCGTGCAGGTGCGCCTGTCCGACAGCGACGGCGTGGACGCCGTCCTGGTCGGCGACCGCGACTACGCCGCCCGCAGCTCGCAGGCCCTGGCCCCCCGGCCTTCCGAACCGCACCTCCCGGAGTAACCCGCGTGAAGCGCCACCTCGTCTCCGCCGCCGATCTCAGCCGCGACGACGCGCTGCTGATCCTGGACACCGCCGAGGAGCTGGCCCAGCTCTCCGGTCGGGCCGTCAAGAAGCTGCCCACGCTGCGCGGCCGCACCGTCGTCAACCTCTTCTTCGAGGACTCCACCCGGACGAAGACCTCCTTCGAGGTCGCCGAGAAGCGCCTCTCGGCCGACGTCATCAACTTCTCCGCCAAGGGCTCCTCGGTCTCCAAGGGCGAGAGCCTCAAGGACACCGCGCTGACCCTCCAGGCGATGGGCGCCGACGCGGTGGTCATCCGCCACCACGCCTCCGGCGCGCCGGCCCGGCTGGCCCAGTCCGACTGGCTGCACGGCAGCGTGATCAACGCCGGTGACGGCACCCACGAGCACCCCACCCAGGCGCTGCTCGACGCCTTCACCATGCGCCGCCACCTCAACCCCGGCAGCGGCCACGACCTGGCCGGCCGCCGGGTGACCATCGTCGGCGACGTGCTGCACAGCCGGGTCGCCCGCTCCAACGTCCACCTGCTGAACACCCTCGGCGCGCAGGTCACCTTCGTCGCCCCGCCCACGCTGCTGCCGATCGGGGTCGAGAACTGGCCCTGCGAGATCAGCTACGACCTGGACGCCGTGCTGCCCAAGACGGACGCGCTGATGATGCTGCGGGTGCAGCGCGAGCGGATGAACGCCGCGTTCTTCCCGACCGAGCGCGAGTACAGCCGCCGCTACGGCATGAACGGCCGCCGGATGGCCCAGCTGCCCGACCACGCGATCGTGATGCACCCCGGCCCGATGGTCCGCGGCATGGAGATCACCGCCGAGGTCGCCGACTCGCCGCGCTGCACGGCCGTCGAGCAGGTCGCCAACGGCGTCTCCGTCCGGATGGCCGTCCTGTACCTGCTGCTCGGCGGAGCCACCATCGCCGACACCGCCCGCACCGACTCCGTGGAGACCTCCCAGTGACCAGCTACCTGATCCGCAACGCCAAGATCCTGGGCGGCGCCCCGCAGGACCTCCACCTCGCCGACGGCGTGATCAAGGAGATCGGCACCGGCCTGACGGTCGAGGCGGACATCGAGATCGACGCCACCGGGCTGATCGCCCTGCCCGGCCTGGTCGACCTCCACACCCACCTGCGCGAGCCCGGCCGCGAGGACGCCGAGACCGTGCTCACCGGCACCCGGGCCGCCGCGATGGGCGGCTTCACCGCCGTGCACGCGATGGCCAACACCACCCCGGTGGCCGACACCGCCGGCGTGGTCGAGCAGGTCTGGCGGCTCGGCCAGGAGGCCGGCTACTGCGACGTGCAGCCGGTCGGCGCCGTCACCGTCGGCCTGGAGGGCAAGAAGCTCGCCGAGCTCGGCGCGATGCACGAGTCCGCCGCGGGCGTCCGGGTCTTCTCCGACGACGGCAAGTGCGTGGACGACGCGGTGCTGATGCGCCGCGCCCTGGAGTACGTCAAGGCCTTCGACGGCGTCGTCGCCCAGCACGCCCAGGAGCCGCGGCTGACCGAGGGCGCCCAGATGAACGAGGGCCAGGTCTCCGGCGAGCTCGGGCTCGGCGGCTGGCCGGCCGTCGCCGAGGAGTCGATCATCGCCCGCGACGTGCTGCTCGCCGCGCACGTCGGCTCCCGGCTGCACGTCTGCCACCTCTCCACGGCCGGTTCGGTCGAGATCGTCCGCTGGGCCAAGTCCAAGGGCTGGGACGTCACCGCCGAGGTGACCCCGCACCACCTGCTGCTCACCGACGAGATGGTCCGCACCTACGACCCGGTGTACAAGGTGAACCCGCCGCTGCGCACCGCCGAGGACGTCCGGGCGCTGCGCGCCGCGCTGGCCGACGGCACCATCGACGCCGTCGCCACCGACCACGCGCCGCACCCGGACGAGGACAAGGACTGCGAGTGGGCCGTGGCCGCGATGGGCATGGTCGGCCTGGAGACCGCGCTGTCGGTCGTGCAGCAGACCATGGTCGACACCGGCCTGCTGAACTGGGAGGCCGTCGCGGACCGGATGTCCCACCGCCCGGCCCGGATCGGCCGTCTCGCCGGCCACGGCCGGCCGATCTCGGTGGGTGAGCCGGCCAACCTGGTGCTGTTCGATCCCGCGTACCGTGGTGTCGTGAACCCGGACAGCTTCGCCACCCGCAGCCGCAACACCCCCTACAAGGGCCTGGACCTGCCCGGACGGGTGCACGCAACCTTCCTGCGCGGGCGCGCCACCGTGCTGGCCGGCGAGCTCGCCGAGCAGGACGGCGCCGAGTGATGGTCCCCGCCACGCTCGCCCAGGAGCAGGCGAAGGTCACCGACTGGCCCGGCTACATCGGCTGGTCCGTCGGTCTGCTGATCGTGATCGGCCTCGTCTACTGGCTGATGCGCCAGGGCTGGAACTGGCGGCGCACCCTGCAGTCCGGCATCCCGCCGCTGCCGGCCGTGCCGACCCGCGCCGGACGCACCATCCTGGAGACCAGCGGCCGGTACCACGGCACGACCACCGCCGGGAACTGGCTCGACCGGGTCGTCGCCCACGGCCTGGGCACCCGCAGCCGCGCCGACCTCACCCTCGGCGAGGACGGCCTGCTGGTGCGGCGCCCCGGTGACGTCGACTTCTGGATCCCGGCCGAGCACCTGACCGGTGCCCGCACGGACTCCGGGATCGCCGGCAAGGTCGTCCCCTCCGGGCTGCTCGTCGTCAGCTGGACGCTCCCCCAGCCTTCGGCCGGGGGGACCCCCATGGGCACCGTTCAACTGGACTCCGGCTTCCGGGCCGACCACCCCGATGAGCACGCCGCCTGGGTCGAGGCGGTCGCTCAGCTCGCAACACGTACGAAGACGAAGACGGAAGAGGCCGCGCAATGACCGCACCTGCCCCCACCACGCAGCGCCAACGGCGGGAACGAGTGCCTGCCGTGCTCGTCCTGGAGGACGGCCGGACCTTCCGCGGACAGGCCTACGGCGCCATCGGCGAGACCTTCGGCGAGGCGGTCTTCAACACCGGCATGTCCGGCTACCAGGAGACCCTCACCGACCCGTCGTACCACCGCCAGGTGGTCGTGATGACCGCCCCGCAGATCGGCAACACCGGCTGGAACGACGAGGACGACGAGTCCCAGCAGATCTGGGTCGCCGGCTACGTGGTGCGCGACCCCGCCCGGGTCGCCTCCAACTGGCGCTCGCTGCGCCCGCTCGACGAGGAGCTCGTCAACCAGGGCGTCGTCGGCATCAGCGGCATCGACACCCGCGCGCTGACCCGCCACCTGCGCGAGCGCGGCGCGATGCGCTGCGGCATCTTCTCCGGCGAGGCGCTGGCCGACCAGGCCACCCTGCTCGCCCGGGTGCAGCAGTCGCCCGAGATGAAGGGCGCCGACCTGTGCGCCGAGGTCGCCACCACCGAGGCCTACGTGGTGCCCGCGATCGGCGAGAAGCGGTTCACCGTCGCCGCGCTGGACCTCGGCATCAAGGCGATGACCCCGCAGCGGATGGCCGAGCGCGGCATCGAGGTGCACGTGCTCCCCGCCAACTCCACCCTGGAGGACGTCTACGCCGTCAACCCGGACGGCGTCTTCTTCTCCAACGGCCCGGGCGACCCGGCCACCGCCGACCACCAGGTCGCCGTGGCGCAGGGCGTGCTGGAGCGCAAGACCCCGTTCTTCGGGATCTGCTTCGGCAACCAGATCCTCGGCCGCGCCCTGGGCTTCGGCACCTACAAGCTCAAGTACGGCCACCGCGGCATCAACCAGCCGGTGCAGGACCGCACCACCGGCAAGGTCGAGGTGACCGCCCACAACCACGGCTTCGCCGTGAACGCCCCGCTGGACAAGGTGAGCGACACCGCCTACGGGCGGGTCGAGGTCTCCCACGTCTGCCTCAACGACGACGTGGTCGAGGGCCTGCAGGCACTCGACGTCCCCGCCTTCAGCGTGCAGTACCACCCCGAAGCGGCCGCCGGTCCCCACGACGCCGCGTACCTGTTCGACCGCTTCGTGAAGCTCATGGAGGGCCAGCGTGCCTAAGCGCACTGACATCAAGTCCGTCCTGGTGATCGGCTCCGGCCCGATCGTGATCGGCCAGGCCGCCGAGTTCGACTACTCGGGTACGCAGGCCTGCCGGGTCCTGAAGGCCGAGGGCCTGCGGGTCGTGCTGGTCAACTCCAACCCGGCCACGATCATGACCGACCCGGAGATCGCCGACGCCACCTACGTCGAGCCGATCACCCCGGAGTTCGTCGAGAAGATCATCGCCAAGGAGCGCCCCGACGCGCTGCTGCCGACCCTGGGCGGCCAGACCGCGCTCAACACCGCGATCTCGCTGCACGCGGCGGGCACGCTGGAGAAGTACGGCGTCGAACTGATCGGCGCCGACGTCGAGGCGATCAACAAGGGCGAGGACCGCGAGCTCTTCAAGGGCGTCGTCGAGGCCGTCAACGCCAAGATCGGCCACGGCGAGTCCGCCCGCTCGGTCATCTGCCACACCATGGACGAGGTGCTGGCCGGCGTCGACACCCTCGGCGGCTACCCGGTCGTCGTGCGCCCCTCCTTCACCATGGGCGGCGCCGGCTCCGGCTTCGCCCACAACGAGGAGGACCTGCGCCGCATCGCCGGCCAGGGCCTGACCCTCTCGCCGACCACCGAGGTGCTCCTGGAGGAGTCCATCCTCGGCTGGAAGGAGTACGAGCTGGAGCTGATGCGCGACAAGCACGACAACGTCGTGGTCGTCTGCTCCATCGAGAACTTCGACCCGATGGGCGTGCACACCGGTGACTCGATCACCGTCGCCCCGGCGATGACCCTCACCGACCGCGAGTACCAGATCCTGCGCGACATCGGCATCGCCGTCATCCGCGAGGTCGGCGTCGACACCGGCGGCTGCAACATCCAGTTCGCCGTCAACCCCGACGACGGCCGGGTCATCGTCATCGAGATGAACCCGCGCGTCTCCCGCTCCTCGGCGCTCGCCTCCAAGGCCACCGGCTTCCCGATCGCCAAGATCGCCGCCAAGCTGGCCGTCGGCTACACCCTGGACGAGATCCCCAACGACATCACCGAGCAGACCCCGGCCTCCTTCGAGCCGACCCTCGACTACGTCGTCGTCAAGGTCCCGCGGTTCGCGTTCGAGAAGTTCCCGAGCGCCGACGCCACCCTGACCACCACCATGAAGTCCGTCGGCGAGGCCATGGCCATGGGCCGCAACTTCCCCGAGGCGCTCCAGAAGGCGCTGCGCTCGCTGGAGAAGAAGGGCTCCCAGTTCTCCTGGAGCGGCCCCGTCGGCGACAAGGCGGAGCTGCTGGCCAAGGCGGTCGTGCCGACCGACGGCCGGATCAACACCGTGATGGAGGCCATCCGGGCCGGCGCCACCCCGGAGGAGGTCTTCGAGTACACCAAGATCGACCCGTGGTTCGTCGACCAGCTCTTCCTGCTCGACGAGATCGCCGGCGAGCTGGCCGAGGCCGCCGAGCTCACCCCCGAGCTGCTGCGCCATGCCAAGCGGCACGGCTTCTCCGACCAGCAGATCGGCGAGATCCGCGGCCTGAAGCCGGACGTGGTCCGCGAGGTGCGCCACGCCCTCGGCATCCGCCCGGTGTTCAAGACCGTCGACACCTGCGCCGCCGAGTTCGCCGCCAAGACCCCGTACTTCTACTCGTCCTACGACGAGGAGAACGAGGTCGCGCCGCGCACCAAGCCCGCCGTGATCATCCTGGGCTCCGGCCCGAACCGCATCGGCCAGGGCATCGAGTTCGACTACTCCTGCGTGCACGCCTCCTTCGCGCTCGCCGAGGCCGGGTACGAGACCGTCATGGTCAACTGCAACCCGGAGACCGTCTCCACCGACTACGACACCTCCGACCGGCTCTACTTCGAGCCGCTCACCCTGGAGGACGTGCTGGAGATCGTCCACGCCGAGCAGCAGGCCGGCCCGCTCGCCGGTGTGATCGTCCAGCTCGGCGGCCAGACCCCGCTGGGCCTGGCCCAGGCGCTCAAGGACAACGGCGTGCCGATCGTCGGCACCCAGCCCGAGGCGATCGACCTCGCCGAGGAGCGCGGCGCCTTCGGCCGCGTCCTGCGCGAGGCCGGCCTGCCGGCCCCCAAGCACGGCACCGCGTTCTCCTTCGAGGAGGCCAAGGCGATCGCCGACGAGATCGGCTACCCGGTCCTCGCCCGCCCGTCCTACGTGCTCGGCGGCCGCGGCATGGAGATCGTCTACGACGAGGCCTCGCTCGCCTCCTACCTGGAGCGGCACGCCGGTCTGATCTCCGAGCACCCGGTGCTCATCGACCGCTTCCTGGACGACGCGGTGGAGATCGACGTCGACGCGCTCTACGACGGCACCGAGCTCTACCTCGGCGGCGTCATGGAGCACATCGAGGAGGCCGGCATCCACTCCGGCGACTCCGCCTGCGCGCTGCCCCCGATCACCCTCGGCGGCTTCGACATCAAGCGCCTGCGCACCTCCACCGAGGCCATCGCGCGCGGTGTCGGCGTCCGCGGCCTGATCAACATCCAGTTCGCCATGGCCGGGGACATCCTCTACGTGCTGGAGGCCAACCCCCGCGCCTCCCGGACCGTCCCGTTCACCTCCAAGGCGACCGCCGTGCCGCTGGCCAAGGCCGCCGCCCGGATCTCGCTCGGCGCCACCATCGCCGAGCTGCGCGCCGAGGGCCTGCTCCCGGCCGAGGGCGACGGCGGCACCCTGCCCGCCGACGCGCCGATCGCGGTCAAGGAGGCCGTGATGCCGTGGAGCCGCTTCCGCGACATCCACGGCCGCGGGGTGGACACCGTGCTCGGCCCGGAGATGCGCTCGACCGGTGAGGTCATGGGCATCGACAGGGTCTTCGGCACCGCCTACGCGAAGGCGCAGTCCGGTGCGTACGGCGCGCTGCCGACCAAGGGCAAGGTCTTCGTCTCGGTGGCCAACCGGGACAAGCGCAACCTGGTCTTCCCGGCCCGCGCGCTGGTCAACCTCGGCTTCGAGGTGCTCGCCACCGCCGGCACCGCCGAGGTGCTCCAGCGCGGCGGCATCCCGTCCACGCTGGTGCGCAAGCACAGCGAGGGCGAGGGCCCGAACGGCGAGAAGACCATCGTCCAGCTGATCCACGACGGTGAGGTCGACCTCATCATCAACACGCCGTACGGCACCGGCGGCCGCCTCGACGGCTACGAGATCCGCACCGCGGCCGTGGCCCGCGCGGTGCCCTGCCTGACCACCGTCCAGGCGATGGGCGCGGCCGTCCAGGGCATGGACGCGCTGCTGCGCGACGAGGTCGGGGTGATGTCGCTCCAGGAGCACGCCGAGCTGATCAACGCCGGCCGCAAGTAGCACCACCGCAGTGGGGGGCACCGGAGCCGGATTGGTGCCCCCCACTCGTGTGCCCGAATCCGTTCTCCGCTCCGGGAGTTGAACCCCCCTTGTACAAGCTTCTGTTCGACCTGGTCTTCAAGAAGATGGACCCCGAGAAGGCCCACCACCTGGCCTTCTTCTGGATCCGCCTCGGCTCCTCGGTGCCCGGCCTGCGCACCCTGGTGCGGCTGGTGCTCGCCCCGCGCGACCGGGCCCTGCGCACCCGCGCCCTCGGCCTGGACCTGCCCGGCCCGTTCGGCCTGGCCGCCGGCTTCGACAAGAACGGCGTCGGCATCGACGGCCTGTCGATGCTCGGCTTCGACTACGTCGAGATCGGCACCATCACCGGCGAGCCCCAGCCCGGCAACCCGGCGCCCCGGCTGTTCCGCCTGGTCGAGGACCGCGCGCTGATCAACCGGATGGGCTTCAACAACCAGGGCTCGGCCCGGGTCGCCGCCCGGCTGGCCGCCCGCCCGCACACCAGCTCCACCCCGGTGATCGGCGTCAACATCGGCAAGACCAAGGTGGTCGAGGAGGCCGACGCCGTCGCCGACTACGTGAAGTCCACCGAGCGGCTGGCCAGGTACGCCGACTACCTGGTGGTCAACGTCAGCTCGCCGAACACCCCCGGGCTGCGCAACCTCCAGGCCGTGGACCACCTGCGACCGCTGCTCGCCGCCGTCCGCGAGGCCGCCGACCGCACCACCGCCCACCACGTGCCGCTGCTGGTCAAGATCGCCCCCGACCTGGCCGACGAGGACGTCGACGCGGTCGCCGACCTCGCCCTGGAGCTGGGCCTGGACGGCATCATCGCCACCAACACCACGATCGGCCGCGAGGGCCTGCGCACCGACGCCGCGCGGGTCGAGGAGATCGGCATGGGCGGCCTGTCCGGCGCCCCGCTCAAGGCCCGCGCCCTGGAGGTGCTCCAGCGGTTGCGCGCCCGCACCGGGGGCCGGCTGACCCTGGTCTCGGTCGGCGGCATCGAGACCGCCGAGGACGCCTGGCAGCGGATCGTCCACGGCGCCGACCTGGTCCAGGGCTACAGCGCCTTCATCTACGAGGGCCCGTTCTGGTGCCGGCGGATCCACAAGGGCCTGTCCGCCAAGGTCCGCGCGGGCGGCTTCCGCAGCCTGGCCGACGCCGTCGGCAGCGCCGTGCGCAGCTCCTGAACCCCCTCCCACCCCTCCGGAAAGAGACGACATGACCCTCGCCCCGTTCGGCGCCCGGCTGCGCCAGGCCCTCGACACCCGCGGCCAGCTCTGCGTCGGCATCGACCCGCACGCCTCCCTGCTCGCCGCCTGGGGGCTCGGCGACGACCTCGCCGGGCTGGAGACCTTCAGCCGCACCGTGGTCGAGGCGCTGGCCGACCGGGTGGCCGTGCTCAAGCCGCAGGCCGCCTTCTTCGAGCGCTTCGGCAGCAAGGGCGTCGCGGTGCTGGAGAAGACCGTCGAGGAGGCCCGGGCGGCCGGCGCGCTGGTCCTGATGGACGCCAAGCGCGGTGACATCGGCTCCACCATGGCCGCGTACGCCGAGGCCTTCCTGTCGCCGGGCAGCCCGCTGTTCTCGGACGCGGTGACGGTCAGCCCGTACCTCGGCTTCGGCTCGCTGCGCCCGGCCCTGGACCTGGCCCGGGAGCAGGGCTGCGGCGTGTTCGCGCTGGCGCTCACCTCCAACCCGGAGGGGGCCGAGGTGCAGCGCGCGGTGGGCGCGGACGGCGAGCCGGTCGCGGCCTCGGTGCTGCGGCAGCTGGCGGCCGAGAACGAGGGCGCCGCGCCGCTCGGCTCCTTCGGCGCGGTGGTCGGCGCGACGCTGGCCGACGCGGGCGTGGAGCTGGCCATCAACGGCCCGCTGCTGGCCCCCGGCATCGGCGCCCAGGGCGCGACCATGGCGGACCTGCCGCGGGTGTTCGGCGCCTCGGTGATCAACGTGGTGCCGAGCGTCAGCCGGGACGTGCTCAAGCACGGTCCCTCGGTGCCGGCCCTGCGGGAGGCCGCGGAGCGCTTCGTCGGCGAGTTCGCGGACGCCGTCAAGTAGCGGAACCCGTCCTTCAGGTAGCCGTGCGGTGACCCTGCGGAGTGTCCGCAGGACCGCGCGGTGACCGCGGAGTCGACGTGAGCGCGGTCACATCCGCACCGCCAAAGTCTCGCAATCGCGGTCATTTTGCCCTGGAAAGTCCTGGTCGGCCTTGGCTGACCAGGACTTTTCGTGTTCTTTTCCTGACGCGGCGCCGCAATCCGGGTAGTGTCCGGCGATAGGTCATCGGCGAGCCGCGGTTTTCGTGGCTCCCCGCAGGTCAGGGCCTTGTGGTTCCCCTTGCGCACGGTGTCCTCGGTACCGAACCAGTCCTAGCTCAATCCATCCATCCACACCCTGAGGTGAACGGCGTGGCCCTTCCGCCCCTTACCCCTGAACAGCGCACCGCCGCGCTCGCCAAGGCCGCCGAGGCTCGCCGGGAGCGCGCCGAGGTCAAGAACCGGCTCAAGCACTCCGGCGCCTCCCTGCACGAGGTGATCAAGGCCGGAAAGGCCGACAACGACGTCATCGGCAAGATGAAGGTCTCGGCCCTGCTGGAGTCCCTTCCGGGCGTCGGCAAGGTCCGTGCCAAGCAGATCATGGAGCGCCTCGGCATCAGCGAGAGCCGGCGTGTCCGCGGCCTCGGTACGAACCAGATCGCTTCCCTGGAGCGGGAGTTCGGCGGTGGCGCCGCCTGACCGTGCCCCCGTGGTCCCAGGATCCCCCGCGATCCGGGATAATCGGTGCATGAGTGAGCGTCCGCGGCTGACCGTGCTCTCCGGCCCTTCGGGGGTCGGCAAGAGCACGGTCGTCGCTCATATGAGGAAGATGCACCCCGAGGTCTGGCTCTCGGTGTCGGCGACGACCCGCCACCCGAGGCCGGGCGAGAAGAACGGGGTCCAGTACCACTTCGTCGACAACGACGAGTTCGACAAGCTGGTCGCCAACGGCGAGCTGCTGGAGTGGGCCGAGTTCGCCGGGAACCGCTACGGGACCCCGCGGGCGGCCGTGCAGGAGAAGCTGGAGCGCGGCGAGCCGGTGCTCCTGGAGATCGACCTCCAGGGCGCCCGGCAGGTGCGCGAGTCGATGCCCGAGGCGCAGCTGGTCTTCCTGGCCCCGCCGAGCTGGGACGAGCTGGTCCGTCGGCTGACCGGCCGGGGCACCGAATCGCAGGACGTGATCGAGAAGCGGCTGGAGGCGGCCAAGATCGAGCTCGCCGCCGAGCCCGAGTTCGACACGACCCTTGTCAACACCTCCGTCGAGCAGGTAGCGGCCGAACTGCTAGCCTTGCTCGGTGTAGCCTGACCTGTCTGTCTTTTCCACCCTTTCGGAAGGTTTTAGCGTGTCCTCTTCCATGACCGCGCCCGAGGGCATCATCAACCCGCCGATCGACGAGCTGCTCGAGGCCACCGACTCCAAGTACAGCCTCGTGATCTACGCCGCCAAGCGCGCGCGCCAGATCAACGCGTACTACTCCCAGCTCGGCGAGGGCCTGCTGGAGTACGTCGGCCCGCTGGTCGACACCCACGTGCACGAGAAGCCGCTGTCGATCGCGCTGCGCGAGATCAACGCGGGCATGCTGACTGCCGAGGCGATCGAGGCTGCCTGAGGCGGTCGCTGAATTTCCGGGAGGGCCCGGCGGAATCGTTTCCGCCGGGCCCTTCGGCGTCTCCTCACGTGCTCTCCTCGCAGGTCTTCCTCACGTGCCTTCCGCACGTGGTGGGGCACCGTGCGGGTGGCGGCTGAGGGGCCGTAGGGTGGGCGGGTTCCCGATGTGGAGAGAGGCCGGTAGATGACTCTGAGTGCGGACGCCCCCCGCGTGGTCCTCGGCGTGAGCGGCGGGATCGCCGCGTACAAGGCGTGCGAGCTGCTGCGCCGCTTCACCGAGTCCGGCCACCAGGTCACCGTGGTGCCGACCGCCGCCGCGCTGCACTTCGTCGGCGAGGCGACCTGGGCGGCGCTCTCCGGGCGCCCGGCCGCCACCGAGACCTGGGAGCGCGTGCACGAGGTGCCGCACGTGCGGATCGGGCAGCAGGCCGACCTGGTGGTGGTCGCCCCGGCCACCGCCGACCTGATCGCCAAGGCCGCCCACGGCCTCGCCGACGACCTGCTGACCAACACCCTGCTCACCGCCCGCTGTCCGGTCGTGGTGGCGCCCGCCATGCACACCGAGATGTGGGAGCACCCGGCCACCCGGGACAACGTGGCCACGCTGCGCCGCCGGGGCGTGATCGTGCTGGAGCCGGCCGTCGGGCGGCTGACCGGCAAGGACACCGGGAAGGGCCGGCTGCCCGAGCCGTCGGCGGTCTTCGACGCCTGCCGGGCCGTGCTGCGCCGCGGCGGGGCGGTGCCGACCGACCTGGCGGGCCGGCACGTGGTGGTCTCGGCCGGCGGCACCCGGGAGCCGCTGGACCCGGTGCGCTACCTGGGCAACCGCTCCTCCGGCAAGCAGGGCTACGCGCTCGCGGTGACGGCCGCGGCGCGCGGGGCCAGGGTGACGTTGCTCTCGGCCAATGCCGAGCTGCCGGATCCGGCCGGGGTGGACGTGGTGCACGTCTCGACCGCGCTGGAGCTGCGCGAGGCGGCGCTGAAGGCGGTCCGGGACGCGGACGCCGTGGTGATGGCCGCGGCGGTGGCGGACTTCCGGCCCGCCGAGTACGCGACGGGCAAGATCAAGAAGGTCGAGGGGACCGAGCCGTCGCCCGTCGCCCTCGTCCGCAATCCGGACATCCTGGCCGAGCTGTCGGCCCACCGGGCCCGTTCGGGTCAACTCGTGGTGGGTTTCGCGGCGGAGACCGACGACGTGCTCGCCAACGGTCGGGCCAAGCTCGCCCGCAAGGGCTGTGACCTGCTCGTCGTGAACGAGGTGGGCAACGGCAAGGCCTTCGGTACGGACGTCAACGAGGCCGTGGTGCTGGGTTCGGACGGCAGCGAGACGGCCGTTCCGGTGGGTCCGAAGGAGGCGCTCGCGGACGTGGTCTGGGATCTGGTCTCAAAGCGGCTGGAAACGGGCGGCAACTGATCGGAACCGCTCGCATGGCGGTCGAGAAATCCCGAAGCGGGTGACGTTCGACGGAACCAGACCGTTAGACTCCAGGAATCAAGTCTTTCCGGAGTTCCCCGGGTCGCCCCGGGGAACTTCAGTCAGCAGCCGCTGCAACCCCAGGGAGCGCTGTGTCTCGCCGCCTGTTCACCTCGGAGTCCGTCACCGAGGGACACCCCGACAAGATCGCTGACCAGATCAGCGACACCATCCTTGACGCTCTCCTGCGGGAGGACCCGACGTCCCGGGTCGCCGTGGAGACGCTCATCACCACCGGCCAGGTGCACGTGGCCGGCGAGGTGACCACCAAGGCGTACGCGCCGATCGCCCAGCTCGTCCGGGACAAGATCCTGGAGATCGGCTACGACAGCTCCAAGAAGGGCTTCGACGGCGCCTCCTGCGGCGTCTCGGTGTCCATCGGTGCCCAGTCGCCCGACATCGCGCAGGGCGTCGACACCGCGTACGAGGCCCGGGTCGAGGGTGACGAGGACGACCTGGACAAGCAGGGCGCCGGTGACCAGGGCCTGATGTTCGGCTACGCGTCCGACGAGACGCCCGAGCTCATGCCGCTGCCGATCACCCTGGCGCACCGCCTCTCCCGCCGCCTGACCGAGGTGCGCAAGAACGGGACCATCCCCTACCTGCGCCCCGACGGCAAGACCCAGGTCACCATCGAGTACGACGGCGACAAGGCCGTCCGCCTGGACACCGTGGTGGTCTCCACCCAGCACGCCAGCGACATCGACCTGGAGTCGCTGCTCACCCCGGACATCCGCGAGTTCGTGGTCGAGCCGGAGCTGAAGGCGCTGGCCGAGCAGGGCATCAAGCTGACCACCGAGGGCTACCGCCTGCTGGTCAACCCGACCGGCCGCTTCGAGATCGGCGGCCCGATGGGCGACGCCGGCCTCACCGGCCGCAAGATCATCATCGACACCTACGGCGGCATGGCCCGCCACGGTGGCGGCGCCTTCTCCGGCAAGGACCCGTCCAAGGTGGACCGCTCGGCCGCGTACGCGATGCGCTGGGTGGCGAAGAACATCGTCGCCGCCGGCCTCGCCCGCCGCGCCGAGGTGCAGGTCGCGTACGCGATCGGCAAGGCCGAGCCGGTCGGCCTCTTCGTGGAGACCTTCGGCACCGAGACCGTGCCGGTCCTCGCGATCCAGAAGGCCGTCTCCGAGGTCTTCGACCTGCGCCCGGCCGCGATCATCCGCGACCTGGACCTGCTGCGCCCGATCTACTCCCAGACCGCGGCGTACGGCCACTTCGGCCGCGAGCTGCCGGACTTCACCTGGGAGCGCACCGACCGGGTCGAGCAGCTCAAGGCCGCCGTCCAGGACTGACCCGCCGCGTGTCGTCCTGCGTGTGTAGCGCAACGCTCGTGTGAAGCGGCGCCCGCCCCCTCCGGGGGGTGGGCGCCGCTTCGTGCATTGTCGGTGTGACCTGGTAGTACTTGGTGGCGATGAGCAGCACAGGGGAGAACGGGGCCGCCGAGCCGGAGCAGCTGGCGTTCATCCGGGAGACGGTCAAGCGGGCCAAGCCCCGGACGTGGAAGGGTGCCAAGCGGGCCGAGCACCTGCCGGTGGCCCGGGTCGTGGTGGACAAGGGCGTGCTCACCATCGACAAGTTCTTCGACTACGAGGTGCCGGCCGGCATGGCCGAGGACGCCCAGCCCGGAGTGCGGGTACGGGTGCGGTTCGGGGCGCGGGTGGTGAAGGGCCAGCGCGAGGGCGGGGAACTGCACGACGGCTTCATCGTCGCCCGGCTGGAGAAGAGCGACTTCGCCGGACCGCTCGCCCCGCTGGCCCAGGTGCTCTCGCCCGAGCCGGTGCTCACCCCGCAGCTGCTGCGGCTGTGCCGGACCGTCGCCGACCGGTACGCCGGGACACTGGCCGACGTGCTCCAGCTGGCCGTCCCGCCCCGGCACGCCAAGGCCGAGGCCGAACCCTCGCCGCCGCCGCTGCCCCGCCCGGCCGCCCCGGCGCCCGGCGGCTGGCAGCGCTACCCGGCCGGGCCCGACTTCCTCGCCTCGCTCGCCGGGGGCGGCTCGCCGCGCGCGGTCTGGGCGGCGCTGCCCGGCCCCGGCTGGCCGTACGAGATCGCCCGGGCGGTGGCCGCGACCCTGGCGGGCGGGCGCGGCGCGCTGGTCGTGCTCCCGGAGGGGCGCTCGGTGGCCCGGGTCGACCAGGCGCTGACCGAGCTGCTCGGCCCCGGGATGCACGTCGCGCTGGAAGCCGACCTCGGCCCGCGCGAGCGCTACAAGCGCTGGCTCGCGGTGAGCCGCGGCTCCGTGCACGCCGTGATCGGGACCAGGGCCACCATGTTCGCGCCGGTCCGGGACCTCGGGCTGGTCGTCGTCTGGTCGGACGGGGACGGCAGCCACAGCGACCCGCGCGCCCCGCACCCGCACGTGCGCGAGGTGGCGCTGCTGCGTGCCGCCGAGGAGGGCGCGGCCGTACTGCTCGGCGGGCACGCGGTGACGGTGGAGGGCGCGCAGCTGGTCAGCACCGGCTGGGCGCGCCCGCTGGTCGCGGACCGGGAGACGGTGCGGCAGGTCGCGCCCAGGGTGCGGACCGTCACCGACCAGGACCAGCACCGGGACGCCGCCGCCCAGGCCGCCCGGCTGCCCTCGGTGGCCTGGGAGGCCGCCCGGGAGTCGCTGGCCGCCGGGCACCCGGTGCTCATCCAGGTGCCGCGGCGCGGCTACGTGCCCCGGCTCGCCTGCGGGCGCTGCCGGACCCCCGCGCGCTGCCGGCGCTGCGAGGGGCCGCTGGAGGCACCCTCGGCGGACGCCTCGCTGTGCTGCGGCTGGTGCGGGGAACCGGAGAACGACTGGCACTGCCCCGAGTGCGGGTCCTTCCGGCTGCGGGCCCAGGTGGTCGGGGCCCGGCGGACGGCGGAGGAGCTGGGCAAGGCGTTCGCGCGCATCCCGGTGAGGACCTCGGGCCGGGAGGCCGTGCTCACCACCGTGCCGGACGAGCCCTCGCTGGTGATCTCCACGCCCGGTGCCGAGCCGGTGGTGGAGGGCGGCGGCGGGTACGGGGCCGCGCTGCTGCTGGACGGCTGGGCGCTGCTCGGCCGGCCGGACCTGCGGGCGGGGGAGGAGGCGCTGCGACTCTGGCTCACCGCAGCCGCCCTGGTGCGGCCGTCGACGGACGGCGGGACGGTGGTCGTGGTGGCCGAGCCCTCGGCCCGCCCGGTGCAGGCCCTGGTGCGCTGGGACCCGCTGGGGCACGCCGGGCTGGAGCGGGACGAACGGGCCCAGCTGCACTTCCCGCCGGTGTCCAGGATGGCCTCGGTGAGCGGGAGCCCGGCGGCGGTGACGGACCTGCTGAACCTGATCCGGCTGCCCGAGGAGGCGGACGTGCTCGGGCCGGTGCCGGTGGCGGCACTGCGGGGGGAGGAGCAGGAGCGCGCGCTGCTGCGGGTGCCGCCGGGGCAGGGGGCCGCGCTGGCGGCGGCGCTCAAGGCGGCGCAGATCGCGCGGATCGCGCTGCGGACGGCGGAGCCGGTGCGGGTGCGGGTGGATCCGACGGACATCGGCTGAGCGGCGCGTCGGTGGGGTGGCTGGGACGCCTCGTGTCGGGCTTCGGGTCCGGTGGGGCGGCGGGGCGGCGGACCGGCGGACCGATGGGGCGGTGGACCGGTGGGGCGGGGTGAGTGGGCCACCCCGCCCCGGACGGCCCGGGCTGCGGCGGCTCGGTCAGCCGCGCAGCGGGATGCCGGGTCGGTCCGCCTGGGGGCGGTCGACGGGGGTGCCGCGGTCGGGGGTGCCGCGGTCGACGGGGGTGCGGTCGACGGGGGTGCGGTCCATCGGGACGCGGTCGATCGCGGTGTGGTCGATGGTCGCGCGGTCGAGGGCGGTGCGGTCCATCGTGGTGCGCTCCAGGGCGCCGCGGTCCAGGCTGCTGCGGTCCAGGCCGCCCTGGCGGGCCGCCGGGACGGTCGTGGCCAGACCGGTGCGCTCGGTGCCGGTGGGCAGCTCGTCGACGCGGTCCGGGCGGCTCTGGCCCGGGACGCCGCCGCTCGCGGCGAGGAGCTCGCTGGTCGGGCGGCGCATGCCGTAGCGCCGGTGCACGGCCTGCTTGGTGACCCCGAGGGCGGAGCCCACCGAGTCCCAGGAGAAGCCCAGCGCCCGGTCGAACTCGACCGCCGCGGCCACCAGGGTCTCCACGCTCTCCCGCAGCTCCTGCGCCAGGCGCACGGTCGGCGCCGGCGCCCGCCCGTACACCACGAAGCCGGCCGAGGTACTCGGTCGGCGCGGACGGTAGACGTTGCCCAGTTGAGCGGTGAGCGTCCGCAGCGCGTCGACCTGCCGCCTCACCCGCTCGATGTCCCGCACCAGCAGGTGCAGGCTCGCCCGCGCCCGGGCGTCGTGGTTGATCTGCTCGGCCATGGCCTACGTGCCACCTTCCGTACGGTTCGGGTCGGCCGGCACTCGGTGTCCCGTGCGCCCGGCCCCGGTCAATCTCTCTTGACCAACGCCGAAGCGGGGGCCGGGGTAACGCGGCTAGCGCGGTCGGGCCGTTCCGGTCGCCGATCAGGGCCTCCGGGAAGCCCCCGGCGGGCGGCCGCGCGGGTTGCATAGACTGGCGGGTGAACCAGCGGCCGACCGCAGCCCGCGCCCCTACGGACAGGAGCCCGTACCCCGTGGCGATCCAGCCGATCCGTCTCTTCGGAGACCCCGTCCTGCGGTCCACCGCCAAGCCGGTGACCACCTTCGACAAGGAACTGCGCAAGCTGGTCCAGGACCTCACGGACACCATGCTGGACGCCCCCGGCGCCGGCCTGGCCGCGCCCCAACTCGGGGTCTCCCTGCGGGTGTTCACGTACCACGTGGACGGCGTCACCGGGCACCTGATCAACCCGGACCTGTCGCTCAGCGAGGAGGAGCAGGACGGTCCCGAGGGCTGCCTGTCGCTGCCCGGCCTGCGCTACGACACCAAGCGCGCGTACGGCGTGGTGGCCAGGGGCTTCAACATGTACGGCGATCCGGTGACCCTGGAGGGCACCCAGCTGCTCGCCCGGTGCATCCAGCACGAGACCGACCACCTGGACGGCATCGTCTTCATCGACCGGCTCGACCGCGAGCAGCGCAAGGCCGCGCTGAAGGCGATCCGGGAGGCGGACTGGGGCGGTGGGCCGGCCCCGGTGGTCAAGGTCTCGCCGCACAGCACCTTCGGTTCCGCCCGCTGACGTCCGCCGGTTCCGCCCGCCGGTTCCGCCCCGACTCCGGTCGGGTTCCGTCGGTCACTTGAACTTCCTTTTGCAGAAAGGCCCTTGATGCGTCTCGTTTTCGCCGGCACCCCCGAGGTCGCCGTTCCCGCCCTGGACGCCCTGCTCGCCTCGGACCGGCACGAGGTCGTCGCGGTGGTCACCCGCCCGGACGCTCCGGCCGGGCGCGGACGCAAGCTGGTCGCCAGCCCCGTCGCCCAGCGCGCCGAGGAGGCCGGGATCGAGGTCCTCAAGCCGGCGAAGCCCAGCGACCCGGACTTCGTCGCCCGGCTCACCGAACTCGCCCCCGACTGCTGCCCGGTGGTCGCCTACGGCGCCCTGCTGCGCCCCGGCACGCTGGAGATCCCCAAGCACGGCTGGGTCAACCTGCACTTCTCGCTGTTGCCCGCCTGGCGCGGCGCGGCCCCGGTCCAGCACGCGGTGCTGGCCGGCGACGAGGTCACCGGCGCGTCCACCTTCCTGATCGAGCAGGGCCTGGACTCCGGCCCGGTCTACGGCGTGATCACCGAGGAGATCCGCCCGGCCGACACCAGCGGCGAGCTGCTCACCCGGCTCTCGGTCTCCGGCGCGCGGCTGCTCGCGGCCACCATGGACGGCATCGCGGACGGCTCCCTGCACGCGGTGCCGCAGCCGGCCGAGGGCGTCACGCTCGCGCCGAAGATCACCGTCGAGGACGCGCGGATCGACTGGAACCACCCGGCGCTGCGGATCGACCGGGTCGTGCGCGGCTGCGCGCCGGCGCCGGGCGCCTGGACGGAGTTCCGGGGAGAGCGGCTGAAGGTCACCGGGCCGGTCCGGCTGCTGCCGGACTCCGCCGAGCTGGCGCCGGGCGAGGTCGCGATGGTGGGCAAGAACAGCGTCCGGGTCGGCACCGGCAGCCACGACGTGGAGCTCGGGGAGGTGCGTCCGCAGGGGAAGAAGGAGATGCGGGCCGCCGACTGGGCCCGGGGCGCGCGACTGGAGGCGGGGGAGCGCTTCGGGAGCTGACGCTCCCGTCTGACGCTACTGTTCGTATGAGTCGTTGACAACCACTGATAACCACCGATAACCACCGATAACCACCGCAGCACCTTGAGCACCTTGAGGCACCCGTGACCACCCCCAGCGCCAAGCGCGCCCCCCGCCCGCACCGCCGCCCGAAGAAGGACCCGGCCCGGATCGTCGCGTTCCGCGCCCTGCGCGCCGTCGACGAGCGTGACGCGTACGCCAACCTGATCCTGCCCTCCCTCCTCCGCGAGGCCGAGCAGAAGGGCATGGACCGGCGCGACGCCGCCCTCGCCACCGAGCTGGTCTACGGCACCCTGCGCCTGCAGGGCACCTACGACGCGATCATCGCCGCCTGCATCGACCGGCCGCTCGGCAAGGTCGACCCGCCGGTGCTGGACGTGCTCTCGCTCGGCGCGCACCAGCTGCTCACCACCCGCATCCCCAGCCACGCGGCCGTCTCGGCGACCGTCGAACTGGCCCGGGTGGTGCTCGGCGACGGCAAGGCCAAGTTCGTCAACGCCGTGCTGCGCCGGATCAGCGCCCACGACCTCGACGCCTGGATCGAGCAGGTCGCCCCGCCGTACGACAAGGACGCCGAGGACCACCTGGCGGTCGTGCACTCGCACCCGCGCTGGGTCGTCTCCGCGCTCTGGGACTCGCTCGGCCGCTGGCAGCCGGACGCCTCGGGGCGCACCGCGATGGAGGAGCTGCTGCAGGCCGACAACGAGCGGCCCGAGGTCACCCTGGTCGCCCGCCCCGGCCGCGCCACCGTCGGCGAGCTGGCCGACGCGCTGCCGGAGGCCGAGCCGGGCCGCTGGTCCCCGTTCGCGCTGCGGCTCGCCGAGGGCGGCGACCCGGGATCGATCGCGGCGGTGCAGGAGAACCGGGCGGGCGTCCAGGACGAGGGCAGCCAGCTGGTCGCGCTGGCGCTGGCCTCGGCGCCGCTGGACGGGCCGGACCGGATCTGGCTTGACGGCTGCGCCGGCCCCGGCGGCAAGGCCGCACTGCTCGGCGCGCTCGCCGCCGAGCGGGGTGCGGCCCTGGTCGCGAGCGAGAAGCAGCCGCACCGCGCCCGGCTGGTGGCGCGGGCGCTGGCCGGCAACCCCGGCCCGTACACCGTGATCGCGGCCGACGGAACGCGCCCGGCCTGGCGGTCCGGCGGCTTCGACCGGGTGCTGGTCGACGTGCCGTGCTCCGGCCTCGGCGCGCTGCGCCGCCGCCCGGAGGCGCGCTGGCGGCGCCGGCCGGCCGACGTCGCGGCCTTCGGCCCGCTCCAGCGGGACCTGCTGCGCTCGGCGATCGAGGCCACCCGGGTCGGCGGCGTGGTCGGCTACGCGACCTGCTCGCCGCACCTCGCGGAGACCCGCGCGGTCGTGGAGGACGTGCTGCGGGGCGAGAGCGGCCGGGTCGAGTGGATCGACGCGCGCCCGCTGCTGCCCGGCGTCCCGGCGCTCGGCGAGGGGCCGGACGTGCAGCTGTGGCCGCACCTGCACGGGACGGACGCGATGTACCTGGCGCTGCTGCGGCGCACGGCCTGACGCGTTCCGGCGTCGCCTTCCCGGCCGGGGGTGCCTCCTCGGTGGGGAGGGCGGCCCCGGGCGGGTGGCTGTGGCGGGGTGGCTGTGTGTGTGGGAGAGAGAACTGACCTCCCCATGTGGGGGGTTGACGTTCCGTCGGGTGTGGGCTTCCATGGTTCCCGTGTAGCCGCTCGGCTGCATGATCTTTGGGGGGCAGGCTTCGTCGCGTCGCGCGGCGGAGCCGGGGAGGCAACCCCACAAGACATGCGGCGCGATGCGGCTGTTCGCGTTGTGTGTTCTCGTTCTGCGGATGCGTTCCCCGGCGGCTGCCCTTCCCGACCGTGGGAGGCGAGCGATGTCGTCGGAGCTTCAGCGATCACCCGAGGGACCCGCCGGTCCGCAGAGCGCCGTTACGGAACCCCGGGCCCGCAGGACCGCGACGGACGGCCGCACGCTCGATCTGATCGCCCTGATGGGGATCCTGGCGGTGTGCACCCTGATCTGCCTGCTGGCCGGCACCGGGGCGCTTCAGGCCGTCATCGGCGCGGCGGGCGTCCTGTTCGCCGCCTGGCGGACGCCGCGGCGGTCCGGGCGGGAGGAGGGCCGTCGGCGCGGGCCCCGGGGGTGAGGGCGGCGGTGCCCGGCGTGACGGGGTCGTCACGGCCGTGGGCGGCTTGCATCTCCCGTGGGGGGAGGTAGCAGGGTGGTGCCATGAACGGCGACACGACGTACACCATCGGTGAGCTGGCCCGGCGGACGGGGCTGACGGTCAAGACCGTCCGCCACTACTCGGACCAGGGGATCGTGCCGCCGGCCGACCGCAACCCGGCCGGCCACCGGCGGTACGGCGCCGACGCCGTCGCCCGCCTGGAACTGGTCCGCACCCTGCGGGAGCTCGGGCTCGGACTGTCCGCGATCCGGCGGGTGGTGGAGCGCGAACTGACGCCGGCCGACGTCGCCGCCGCGCAGGCGGAGGCGATCGACGTCCAGATCCGGGTGCTGCGGCTGCGGCGGGCGGTGCTCGGGACGGTGGCCAGACTCGGGTCGACACCTGAGGAGTTGACGCTCGTGCACCGATTGGCCCGGCTCACGGAGGACGAACGGAAGAGCCTGATCGGGGAGTTCCTGGCAGGGGTGTTCGGCGGGATCGGGAGTGGCGGCGGGCGGTTCGCCGCTGCGGCGCGCTCGTTGACGCCGGAGCTGCCGGAGGAACCGTCGGTCGAACAGGTCGAGGCCTGGGTGGAGTTGGCGCGGCTGGCGGGGGACGCCGGGTTCCGGGCGCTGCTGCGCGGGCTGGCCGAGGCGGAGGCCGCCGAAGGGGAGGCCTCCGAGGGGGCGGCCTCCGAGGGGGCGGCCGCCGAGGGAGAGGTGGGGTCTGGGGAGGTGCGGGCCGCTTCGGGCGTGCCGCGGCCCGGACTGGCGGTGGCGGTGCGGGAGTTGGCCGGACCGGCGGTCGCGGCCGGGGTGGAGCCGGAGTCGGCGGAGGGGGCGGCCGTCGTCGCGGCGCTGGTGGAGCGGTACGGGCGGTGCTGTGCGGGGGCGGTGCCGGGGGATGCCGGGGCGTTGCGCGAACGTCTGGCGGAGCGGCTGGGGGCGATGGCCGATCCGCGGCGGGAGCGGTACCTGGAGTTGCTGGCGGTGGTCAACCGGTGGGACGCGCCGGAGAGCTGGGCGGCCGAGGTGGACTGGGCGGTGCGCGCCGTGGCGTGAGCCGGTGCGGCTACCGGCGATTGGGGCCCTGGAAGGCGGTGAGGAAGGCGTGGGCCTGGGCGCGGAGGTGATCGACCGGGGGGTCCTCGCAGATCACCTCCAGGCCGAGTCCGGTCGCCCGGCCCAGGTCGTAGTAGGACTGGTAGGCGAGGTACGGGCGGTGGTCGTCGGTGGGGTCGAGGCCGACGGCGAAGGTCGCGAAGTGGGGCTGCCGCTCGCCGGCGGCCGGGGCCGATCCGGCGCGGGAGAGCTGCCATTCGAACTCGTACGGCTCGGGTTCGGCGGGCAGGTCCAGCAGGGCCTGGGCGAGGCGGCGGACCTCGTCCGGGTTCGAGAAGGGGATCGACTCCGACCAGTCGGGGGCCGAGGCGAGCAGTTCCCAGGCGTCGCCGGTGTGGCCGACGGTCAGGGCCCACTCGCCGTCCGGGTCCTGCCAGTGGCAACTGATGATCGGGTCCACGGCGGTCAACCTCCCTGTGGCGCTGGATCGTTCGTACCTCCTCATCGTGGCACACCGGGAGGCCAGGAGACCTCGGCCGCGTGCTGTCCTCGAGCCCGTTGCCAGGCCTCCTGGAGCGTGCGGTAGCCGAGGACGGTGATGCCGTGTTCGGTGAGCAGCCGGCGGGCCTCGGGGGAGACGAGGAACGCGTGGTCGGTGTGCCGGATGCGCCGATCGTCGTCCGGGGCGGGGTGGTTCGGGCGTGCTGTCGGGCCTGCTGTCGGGTTTGTCCTCGGGCCTGCGGTCGGGTTCGTGGCCGGGTCCGTGGTCGAGGCAGTCCTCGGGGCGGCCGTGCTCGGGTGCAGGGCCCACTCGGTGAGGCCCGGGGGGAGTGCGGCGAGCAGGCGGGCGTAGTGGGCGGGCTTGTCGTCCAGGGGGACGGTGAAACTGTCGAGGAAGCCGTGGTCCACCACCGGCAGGCCGTGCTCGCGCATCCGGGCGAGCGCGGGCGGCAGCCAGACCCGGACCGCCAGACCGTACGCGGCGCCGAGGGCGAGGGTGAGGTCGAGGACGTCCTCGCGGCCGCCGTCGGCCAGGCAGTGGAAGTCGAGATGGGTCGGAGCGAGGCCGGCCGCCGCCACCGCGTCGATCTGGGCGCGGAACTCGCGTTCGATGTCGTCGAGCCGGGCCTGGGCGAGCAGGTCGGCGCGTCCGGCGGGGGTGGGGGCGAAGAACCCTCCGGAGGCGTCGAGGAGGGAGGGCACCCGGTCACGGGCGGTGAGCGGGCCCCAGCGGCGGTCCGTGGACTCGCAGACCAGCGTGAGGTGGACGCCGAAGGGGACCTCCGGGTGCCGGCGCAGCAGCCGGAGCGCGTGCGGTGCGGCGGCGCAGGGCGTCATCAGGCTGCACGAGGCCGCGATGCCGTTCCGGACGGCGTCGATCACGGCGAGATTGACGGATTCGTCCAGGCCGAGGTCGTCGCAGTTGAGCAGCAGGAGGCGGGCGTCGGGCGGGTGGCCGAGGAGGTGGTTGGTGGTGGGGTGCGGGTGCGGGTGCGGGTGCGGTTGTGGGGGCAGGGGCAGGGGCAGGGGCGCGGGTGTGGCGTCGGCTGCGGGCATGGGCCGCAGTCTGGCCCGGCGGTGGGGGTGGACGCGCGGGGTTTTCCGGGGGACGCGGTCGGTCGGGTGTCGGCGGGCCGGGCGTCGAGCGTCCGGCGGGGGCGGGTCGGTCAGTCGGTGGCCGGGGCCGGGTGCCAGGGGCGGTCGGGGCGGGTCCGGACCGGGGCGGAGGTCAGGCGCAGCGCGTACACCTCGCGGTCGGTGGCCTCGTACGGGACCTGGCCGAGGTACGCGTGGCCGGTCAGGTGGCACCAGGCGGGGAGGTCGAGCGGGGCGGCGGGGTCGGTGGTCTGGATGTGGACCACCGCGCCGGCCGGGAGGTGCGCGATCCGCGCGCGCAGCCGGAGCAGCAGCTGGACGCAGAGCAGGCCGGTGCCGTCGACGGTGAGGTCGGGGGTGACAGCCTGGGGGGCGGCGGCCTTCTCGGCGTCGGGGGCGGCGGCGTCGGGTGCGCTCATCGGGGGGTCTCCTGGGTGATGCGCCAGAGGCGGCGGGGCAGTTCGCCCTCCTCGAAGGGATGGACGTCGGTCAGGCGCCAGCCCTCGGCGAGCGCGTCGACCAGCTCGCGGGGGAAGAAGTGGACGGCGAAGCCGCCGTGCTCCCAGATGTCGTCCCCGTGGCCGGTGCCGGCGCCGTAGTGGGCGTCGCCGGTGTGGCGGACGGTGTAGACGAAGGTGCCGCCCGGCCGCAGGACCCGGCGGACCTCGGCGACGAGCGCCTCGACCTCCTCGGTGGAGAGCGCCATGCAGAGCAGCATGTGGGCGAAGACCGCGTCGACGGAGGCGTCGGGAAGGGGCAGCGGATCGCGGACGTCGTGGGCGAGGACCGAGAGCCGGTCGGCCAGGCCCTGGTCCGCGGCGGCGGCGCGCAGCTGGTACAGCCCGGTCGGGCTGAAGTCGGCGGCCAGCACGTGGAAGCCCGTACGGGCGAAGTGCAGCGCGTCGCGGCCGTGGCCGGCGCCGAGTTCCAGCACGTCCCGGGCTCCGGCGGCGGCGAACTCCTCGGCGGCGTACTCGGCGGGGGCGGAGGGCTGCTCGCCGTACATCCCCGGGTTGGCGGTGTAGGTCTGCTGCCAGTGCGCGCGTTGGGCGTCGGCGAGCGTGCGTTCCTGGCCGGACCCGGTGCCGGGGGTGTCGGTCATGGTGCTGCCCTTCGCGGGGTGGGGGTGGTGCGGGTGGTGCGGGTTGTACGGGTGGTGCCTGTGGTGCGGGGCCAGCCTAGGACGTGGGGCCGGGCGGGGGCGCGGGCGGGTGGGTCAGCCGAGGCGCTGTCCGGGAGCGGTGCCGCCGAGTCGGGTGAGCAGGGTGGACAGCCGGCCGAGGTCCTCGGGGCTCCACTGCTCGGCCGCGAAGTGGTCGGCGGCGACCTGGCGGGCGGTGTGCAGCATCTCGGCCAGCCGCTCACGACCGGTCGGGGTGAGGGCGGCGTAGGCGACCCGGGCGTCGCGGGCGGCGGTCTCGCGGGCGACCAGGCCGATCCGCTCCAGCGGCGCGAGGCCACGGGTCACGCCGGAGGCGGTGAGGCCGAGGGCTTCGGCGAGGTCGACCCGGCGCATCCGGCCGCCGGGGGCCTGGGAGAGGTGGAGCAGCATGGTGAAGTCGGCCAGGCTGACACCGTGCAGGCCGCTGAGGCTCGCGTCGAAGCGCTTGACCAGAGCCGTCTGGGCGCGGACCAGCCGCAGGGCGGTGTCCAGCGGGTCGGGGCCGGGGCCCGTCGTGGCCGGTGCGGTCGCGTTCTGCGGCACGTGTCCCACCTGCTTCGGCTGGTCTGGCCGGGCCGGCTGGTCGGGATGATCTGTCATTGCCACCTCCTTGATTGCTCAAGTATATCCCGAGGGGGAGCCGTCAAGGAGGTGGCGCAGGGGGAGGGGGTCGGGTCAGCGAGCGGTGTTGGCGGCGCGGCGCTGACGCTTGCCGAGTGGCGCCTGGGAGAGGTCCTCGGCCTGGGAGCGGAGGTTCTTGTAGCCGTAACCCCGTTCGGTGAGCCAGTCCCGTGCCGACTGCTCGGCCCGCTCGGCGGCCTCCAGGATGTCCTCCTCGGCTTCGCCCTCGTCGAGGAAGCGGAAGGTGAAGGCGGCCCGTGCGGAGAGGTCGTAGCTGAGGTGGCCCTCGCGGGTGAAGGCGGCGCGCAGCACGTCGTGTTCGGGGGCGGCGGCGAGCAGTTCGGCGCGCTGCTCGTCGGTGAGGCCGTCGAAGACGCCGCGCACCATGATGCGGAAGGTTCGAGTGGTCATCCCCCGACCATAGGCACTCCGGGCTGCCGGCCGCCAACGCGATTTCCTCGGCCTCCGTGGGCGTGGGGCGCCGGTCAGGCGGGGGTGAGCGCTTCCGCGAGCCCCTCCGCGTACCGGACGAGCCGGGTGAGCTCGGAGCCTCCCCGGGCGCGTCGGAATCCCTGCCGCCGACCGTGGAAGGCGGCCTGGACGGCGTGGAGTTGGGCCCAGCGGCGGGTGCGTTCGCGGTCCAGCTCGGCGGCCTCGGTGAAGACGTCGAGCGCACGGAGAAGGGTGCGACGCACGTCCGTCGTGCCGAGCAGGGTCAGGGCGTGGACCTTGAGCAGGGTGCCGCCGTCGTAGGCACGGTCCCCCACGTAGCCCTTGGGGTCCACGGCCAGCCAGGGCGCGCGCTCCGCCCGCAGGATGTTGCGGGGATGGAGGTCGCCGTGGACGAGCACCTCCGGCTGGGTGCGGGCGAGTTCGCGGACGGTCGCGAGGGCGGCGGCCGCCGCGCGGTCCGACAGGGCGTGGGGCAGGGAGGCCGCGTCGGTGCGCAGCGCGGCCTCCCAGCCGGCCGCCTGCTCGCTCAGCCGGGCCAGGCCCGGTGGCGCCGGGACGGCGAGCCGACGGCTGAGCCGCCCGGCGGCCGTCAGCACCTCGTCGCTGTCCCGGACCTCCGCGAGCGTCGTCGGGCTCGCCCGTTCGAGCAGCATCGCGAAGCGCTCGTCGTCCCGTGCGTACAGCCGGACGGCTCCCCGGCCCGCCCACACCTCGAAGGCGTCCGGCTCGTGCACGTTGCCGGGGTGGGGGAACGACAGCTTCAGTACGGCGGTGCGCCCGTGTGCCTGACGGACCGGGAGGATCAGGCCGACGCCGCCGTGGACGGCCGAGCCGTCCGGTACGCAGTCCCAGCGTTCCAGCAGTTCGGCGGCGAGGCCGGGGAGTTCGGCGATCCAGGCAGCGCCGGGTGCGCCCTCGCGGTCGACGGTGGTGCGGGCGAGCCCGTCGGGGACGGTGATCATGCGGGTTCCCTCCCGGTGTCGGGGCGGTGGGGGTGAAGGGGCGAGGGGTGAGAGGTCCGGTGCGGCAACCGGCCGGTCGGGCTCAGGGGGCGAAGGGGCCGAAGGTCGTGGCGGCGAGGCGGAGTGCCGGCGCCGGAGTGCCGTCCCCGGTGCCGACGGAGTAGACCAGCCGCCTGCGCAGGTCCGGGGTGGAGAAGACGCCGTCGGCGTACCCGAGGTCGTGCCCGGTCTTGCCCCAGACCACCGTGCCGTCCCGCAGGGGGATGGCCATCAGCCCGGCGCTGTAGCAGGCCAGCCCCTTGTCCGGGCCGAACCGGCACTCGCCGGCCCCGCGTACGGGCACCAGCCGGCCGGAGGCGTCCCGTGGCAGGGTGAGCAGGTCGTTCAGCTGCTGGGGCGGCAGGAGTTCGCCGTCCAGCAGGGCGCGCAGGAAGCGGTCCAGGTCGGCCGGGGTGGACACCATCGACTCGGGGTTGCCGCCCTGCTCGGAGACGTCCGTCGGCTCGCCGGCGTTGTCGGCGAAGTAGCCGGCCAGGTGGGGGTCGGGCATCGTTGGCCTGCCCTCCGTCACCTGGGTGTGCCGCAGGCCGAGCGGCTTCAGGATGCGGGCCGTCACCTCCTCCTTGATCGTGTGTCCGGTCACCTGCTCGATGATCCGGCCGGCCAGCCGGTAGTTGAAGCTGTTGTACTCCTGCTCGGTGCCCGGCTCGAAGACCGGGCCGGCCTCGGGGAGGCCCTTCTCCGGGTGAGGGCGGAGAGTCCGCTGGACGACCTGGTCGAGCGTCTCGATCACGAACCGGTTCGCGATCAGGCCGTCGTGGTCGTCCTCCTCGACCTCCGGGCCCTCGACGGCCTGCGGTAGTCCGCTGGTGTGGTCGAGGAGTTGGCGGACCGTGATGGGCAGCGTGAAGCTCGCGGGCAGCGTGCCGGGCAGGTACTGCTGGACGGTGCCGTCCAGGGAGATCCGCTGCTCGGCGGCGAGCTGGAGCACCACGGCGGCGACGAAGGGCTTGTTGATGCTGCCGATCCGGAACGCGGAGTTCGGCGCCACCGGCCGCCCGCTCACCGGATCGTCGGCGCTGCCGCGCCAGACCAGGCCGTCGACCGTCACCCGGGCGACCGCGCCCGCCGCGGGATCCCCCGGACGGGCGGCGATCGCGGCATCGAGGACTGCCGGATCCGGACCCGCGGGTGGCGTCCGGCCGACGGCGGATGCGGCGGGCGCGGACGTGAGGATGAGGGCGGCGAGGCCGAGTACGAGGGAGGCGGGCCTGGTGGCGGCCATGTGTTCTCCGGGGTCCCGAGGGCGGATGGGGGGCGGAGTGATCCGCCCTGGAGTACACGAGACTGACGGGTGTTCAGTTGCATCCGGCCGGCGCGGAGATCGAGAGACGGAACACGGAACACGGTGGAGACTCCCTTCCGCGGCGGCCCGGGTGGCCGCCGTCGCGGTGACTCCAAGACTGATCGCCGGAACCCCGTTCGCGCATGTGCCGATCGGCAGGAATCCTGCCGGAACGCGACCGGGCCTCCCCTGCCGATCGGCAGGGGAGGCCCGGGGAGCGGGTGCGGCGGGTGCGGCCGGCGGGAGGGCGGCTACACCCGCGCCGGGAGCCGGGTGCAGACCGCCCCGGTCATCAGCGGAGCCGGCTCGGCCCCCAGGACGGCCAGGGTGAACGCGGTGGTCAGCGCGCTGATGTCGCGGGACTCGCGGATCAGCAGGTGGTTGGCGCCCGGCGCCTCGTACCGCGCGAGGTCCGGCACGACCCGCCGGGCGCGCAGCGCGTACTCCAGGGACTGGGTGGCATTCGCCGAGCTGTGGTCCCCGGTGCCGTGGACGATCAGCACCCGCCGCCCGGCCAGCTGGTCGACCGGATCGCCGCTGGGCAGCCAGGGGGCGATCCCGGCGACGCCGACCACCGACGGGTGCCCGGCGCACCAGAAGGCGGCCCGCCCGCCCAGCGAGTTGCCGATCAGGACGACGGGCCTGCCCGGGTACAGCTCGGTGAGCTCGTCGAGCGCCCAGCGGGTGTCGACGGCGGTGTCGGCGTCGGCGCCGTTCCAGCCGCCGTGGCGGTAGCGCAGCAGGTGCACCGCGAGGCCGTGCGGCCGGCCGCGGTCGGTGAGCTCGGTGGCCAGGTCCCGCAGGCCCAGCTCGGCGACCCTCAGCGGTGCGCGCCGGCTGCGGATGAAGCCGCCCGGCAGCAGCAGGGCGACGCCGTCGACCGGCCCCTCTCCCTGCCGCTGGGTCAGCTCTGCGGTGCGCGGGCGCTGCGCTCGGAACACGCGAAATCCCTCCTGATGTGTACAGGCGGATTCTACGGTTCCGACGACGGGTCCCGGTGCGCCAGGAGGGACCACAGGACCCAGCCGGAGACCCCGGTGCGCACCACCATGACCTTCGCCCAGCGGGCGCCGAGCGGCGACGTCCAGGTGTCCACGACCTCGACCCGGTCACCCGAATGGGCGAGTCCGATGACGGTGTCCTCGCCGAAGTGGTCGACCCGGACGTTGGCGGCGCCGGCCGACACCTCCCACCACCCCGCGCCGAGCTCGGGCGGCAGGTCGGTGCCCGCCGTGACGGCCGCCGGGATGAGCAGGATGCCCAGCGCGACCACGGTGGCCGCCGCGCGGCCGATCACGGTCACGGGAGCCTCCTCCGGGAGACGGGCGCGGGCAGCGGGGACGGGGGCGAGATCGAGGGAGGCATGTACAGCAGAACGATCCGGCCGGGCGTACGCGTACTGCCCGGTGCCGAGGTGTACCCGGTCGGCTCAGCACCACGCGGGGGCCGGGTGGAACGGCGGCTCGGGGCGGCCCCGCGAGGCGTTTCAACTGTCCTTCCCTGGCGAACGGTTGGCGTGCCGTGGCGGACGACTGGCGCGCCGGTCGGCGGAGCCGGACGGGGCGGAGGCGTCGGGGCGCGAGAGATTTGCGTGAAAGGGTGGTAACACTGTTTCCCATCGGTTACGTTGTTACCCATGAGCACGCCCTACCAGGACGCGCAGCGAACCGGCCAGGATGCCGTGCGCGCCGTGATCCTCGACCGAGCCATCGCCCTCCTCGTCGCCGAAGGCCCCGCCGCGCTGACCGTGCGCCGGATCGCCGCCGAGATCGGCTCCTCGACCAAGGTGCTGTACACGATGTTCGGCGGGAAGGAGGGGCTGCTGGACGCGTTGTACCGGGAAGGCTTCGCGCGGCTGCGCCGGGCGCAGGAGCAAGTTCCGTGCGGGGAAGACCCGTTGGCGTACCTGACCGAGCTCGGCCGGGTCTACCGGGAGCTGGCGATCGCCGAACCCGCCTACTACCGGGTGATGTTCGAGCAGCCGGTGCCCGGATTCCGACCTGGCGCCGAGGCGTTGGCCTTGGCGGACGGTGCGTTCGACGCCTCGGTCGCGGCCGTGGAGGCCTGCATCGTGGCCGGGGTCTTCCGGCCCGGCGACGCCCATGAGATCTCCAAGCTCTTCTGGGCGGCCACCCACGGAGCGGTGAGCCTGGAGCTCGCCGGCCACTTCGCGCCGGCCGAGGCGGGGGCACGCTACGAGGCGCTGATGGCCGCGCTGGGAAGGGCGTTCGGCGCCGGCACTCCATCACTTGACGAGAGGGCGACACCATGAGTCCCGACAATCCGGGCCACGGCGGCACGAGCCGCAACCGCTACCTCTGCGGGAACTTCCGCCCGGTGACCGAGGAGGTCACCGCCCACGACCTGCCCGTCACCGGCCGCATACCCGCCCACCTCGACGGGCGCTACCTGCGCAACGGCCCCAATCCGCTGGGCATCGAGGACCCGGCCGCGCACCTGTGGACCCTCGGCGCGGGCATGGTGCACGGCGTTCGGATCCGGGACGGACGCGCCGAGTGGTACCGCAACCGCTGGGTCCGCTCGGGCGCGGTCTCCGGCCGGCTCGGTGAGCCCCGGCGCGGCACGCCCGTCGACGAGCGGCTGGACATCTCCCCCAACGTGCAGGTCGCGGGTCTCGCCGGGCGCACCTACGCGCTGATCGAGGGCGGCATCCGCCCGTACGAACTCACCTACGAGCTGGACACGGTGGGGCCGTGCGAGCTGGGTGCCACGCCGGAGGGGTACAGCGCCAACGCCCATTCGATCCTCGACCCGCACACCGGGGAACTGCACTCGCTGGCCTTCCGGTACGGCTCCGAGCAGGTGCAGCACATCGTGATGGACGCCTCCGGCGCCGTCCGACGCAGCACGCTGATCGAGGTGCCCGGCAACCCGTACATGCACGACTTCGCGCTCACCGAGCGGTTCGTGCTGCTGTACGACACGCCGGTGGTGTTCAGCGCGGCACACCTGGCCACCGGCGTGCCCTTCACCTGGGACGAGCGGCGCGCCGCCCGGGTCGGGGTGATGCCGCGCGAGGGCGGCGCGGTGCGGTGGTTCGAGCTCGCGCCGCACCTGGTCGGGCACACCCTCAACGCGTACGAGCGGTCGGCGGATTCACTGGTGGTCGACGTCGTGCGGCACCCGCCGGGGATCGACCTGCGCACCATCGGCGCGAGCAGGCCCACGCTCGACCGCTGGACGATCGACCTGGCGGCGGGGACGGTGCGGGAGGAGCGGCTGGACGACCGGGTCCAGGATTTCCCGCGCGTCAACTCCCGGCACACCGGGCGCCCTTACCGGTACGGCTACGCGGCAGCCGTCGAGCTGTACGCGTCCGCGGCTGGCCCCGGGGTCGACCGACCGGAGGAGGGTTTCAGCAACGCCCTGTTCAAGCACGACCTGAGCCGGGGGACCGTCGAGGCCCATGAGTTCGGGCGCGACGGGGCGGTGGGCGAGGCGGTGTTCGTCCCCGCCGAGTCGCCGGCGGCGGAGGACGACGGCTACCTGATGGCGTACGTCCACGACCCGGTCAGGGGCGCGGCGGACCTGGTGATCCTCGCGGCCCAGGACTTCACCGGCGAGCCCGTCGCCCGTGTCCACCTGCCGGTGCGGGTCCCGCTGGGCCTGCACGGCAACTGGGTGCCGGGCGGGGAACCGGGCCGTCGCTGAGGGGCAAAAATGAGCCCGCCGTGGACGGGAGTGTGCTCAGCGCGGTCGAAGGCCGCCCGGGCGGGGAGCCGGAAACAGGGAGCGGGGAGCCGGCGGCGGCCCGGGCGGGGTCATCGGGGCCGGGTGGCCCGGAGCGAGTAGGACTGCGGGGCGGGCGAGCCGGCCGGGACGCGGAAGTGGCCGTGGGCGTGCTCGTGGAGGAAGTCCAGGCGCAGGCCGGCCCCGGCCAGCGCGGTGACGACCTCGCCGAGGCCGTGCTGCCACTGCACGGTGACGGTGGCGTCCAGCCGGGCGTCCGGGTCGGCGTAGGTGCCGGGGTAGTCGACGACGATCGGGGTGCGCTCGAAGTAGTCCTCCTCGAAACTGCGCCCGTCGTCGGAGAGGACGTCGGCCACCGGGTGGTGCTCGGCGAGGTAGAGGAAGCCGCCGGGGGTGAGGAGGGAAGCGACCGTCCGGGCCCAGCGGGTGAGGTCGGGGAGCCAGCAGAGCGCGCCGTAGCCGGTGTAGACGATGTCGTACGTCCGTCCGTCGAGCGCCTCGGCGGCCCCGTAGACGTCGGAGGTGACGAACCGGGCGTCGTCGGCGCCGATCCGGGCGGCGAGGTCGGCGGCGGCCGCGACGGCCGGGGCGGAGAAGTCCAGCCCGGTGACGACGGCGCCGCGGCGGGCCCAGGAGAGGGTGTCGAGCCCGAGGTGGCACTGGAGGTGGAGCAGGGTGCGGCCGCTGACGTCGCCGACCTCGGCGGGCTCGTAGTCCCGGAGGGTGTCACGGCCCGCGACGAAGCCGGGCAGGTCGTAGAACGGGCCGGCGGCGTGGACGGGTACGCGCTCGTCCCAGTTCGCGCGGTTGGCGGTGCGCCAGTCGGGCGTGGCGGGGGTCGTGGTGGGAGTCGCGGTCATGTCGGGCAACGCTAGCCAGCGCCCCGGGGGCGGGCAATCGATTTCCGGGGCCGGAGCCGGGGCCGGGGCCGAGGCCCGAGCCGGGGCGGAAGGGCGGCGGGACACGAAGGAGGATTCGTCACGATCCCGGCGTCCGGGGCCTGGTATGTGCGGGTCATGGCCGGGGTTTTCCCTGCTCTTTGTTCCGGATCATGGCGCGCTCTGCAACGATCCGATGATCGTCGCCCCGACGCGGTGGGCGGCGCGTCGCAGGGGAGAGACCGGCATGGCCGTTCGGGCCGAGGACAGTGTCGTCCGGGCGAGGTGGGGAGCCAGGTTCGCCTGGGACAAGGAGACCTGGATGGTGGTCTCCGGCGGGGTGCTGGGGGCGATGTTCGCGAGCATGGGGCTCGCGGTGCTGTTCGGCCCGGCGAACGGCTTCGGCGGCGACAGCCTCGCGTTCATGGGGATCATCAGCATCCTCGGGCTGATGCCCTGCGGTGCGGGCTTCGTCTGGGCGCTGATCCACCCGAGGACCGGGCTCCCCTCGGCCGCCGCCGGGGCGCTGCTGGGGCTCGCGATCTTCGTCGGCTTCGCCGGGGACGGCCTCAACGACTCCTGGAAGGCGCCGCTGGACCGGCCCTCCACGATCCGCGCGGTGGGCAGCTGGACCAGCGGGAACCTCGTGGTGCGGGTCCGGCCGGACCTCGTGGTGGCGTACCGCAGCGCCACCGGGGCCGTCGCCTGGAGCTGGTCCCCGCCCGGGCAGGACACGGTGTGCGCGATGAGCCGGGGCACCGGGCCCGACGGGACGGGCCAGGGCGGCGCCCTCGGCCTGATCGGCCACTCGCCGCACGACCGGCCGTGCTCCGCCGTCACCGCGCTCGACCTCGCCGACGGCAGGGAGGGCTGGACCGCCACCGTGGACGCGCCCGCCCGGGACGGCGACGACGCCACGCCGGACGTGGTCGCGGTGGCCGGGCAGCAGGCCCTGCTCCAGGAGAAGGCCGGCTGGCGCGCTGTGCGGCTCGCGGACGGCCGGGACGTCTGGCACAGCGCGGTCGATCCCGGCTGCGCCCCGCTGCAGGTCGCGGGCGGCGCCGGGGACGCCGTCACGGTCGCGCAGTGCGGTGACGCCGCACCCGTGCTGCGCTCGCTGGCCCCGGCGGACGGCCGGGAGCAGCAGCGGATCGCACTGCCCGCGGCGGGCGGGCTGAAGAACCTGGCGGTGGTGTCCGTCGACCCGCTCGCGGTGTGGGTGGACGCCCAGGCCGAGCGCGGCACCCACGCGGTGCTCAGCTACGACCGGACCGGCCGGCAGCGGGCGGCGATACCGGTCGCCGGGGACGAGTACGACCTGGACGTGATGCTGGGCGGGCTGCACGCCTTCGACGAGTTCAGCGCCCGGCCGCTGTTCGGCGGGGTGGTGGTGGGCGACCTGTTCGTGGTGCCGGGGGAGAAGCCCGGCGACATCGGCATCAGCGGTGGCAAGCACCCGAGCCGGACCGCCACCGGCCGGCTGCTGGCCTACTCGCTCACGGACGGCGGCAAGCGCTGGACGGCGGGGCTGGACGACCAGGTGACCGGCCTGGTGGTGGACGGCGGCTCGGTGTGGGCGATGACCCGGGGCCGGGTGACCAGGGTGGAGGTGGCGACCGGGCGGCAGAGCGCCGTGCTGGACGTCAACGACACCGCGTCGCTCTACCCGGTGGACCTGTCGGTGTCGGGTCCGGAGCGGTTCACGGTGGTCGCGGAGGACGGGACGCGGGACGAGCCGCCGGTGCGGGTGCTGAGCTGAGGGCGCGCGCCGGGAACGGAGACCGGGGACGGAGACCGGGAACGGACGCCGGGAACGGACGCCGATGACGGATGCCGGGGACGGACCGTCACCGCAACGGGCATGGCCAGGGCAGTTGGTGACGCAGGGTGACCGCCAGCGCCGTGGTCGGCGGCCGGATCACGCCTGGCCGGGCGCGCGGAGACGGTCCTCGCGCTCCGCCTCGCCCCTCCGGCGGGCCCGCCAGCGGAGGACCTGAGCCTTCCGGGCGGTTGTGTCACGCTGGTGGGGGAGCACCGCCGAGATCGGGAGACTCGTGATGGCCGAGATCAGGGTGAACGGGGTGGCGCTGCACTACGAGGCCCGTGGTGAGGGCCCCGGCGTCGTCCTGGTGCACGGTTCCTGGAGCGACGCGGACTCCTGGGCGCGGGTGCTGCCGGGCCTGGCCGAGTCCACCACCGCGGTCGCCTACGACCGCCGGGGGCACAGTCGCAGCGAGGATCCGCTCACCCAGGGTTCGGTGCACGAGGACGCGGCCGACCTGGCCGGGCTGATCCAGGAGCTGGGCCTGGCGCCCGCCTTCGCCTACGGCGACTCCTACGGCGCACTGGTCACCCTCCGGCTCGCCACCGCCCGGCCCGACCTGCTGCGCGGGATCGCCGTGCACGAGCCGCCGGGGACCGGCATCCTGCTCGCCGACCCGGACCTGCGCCCGATCGGCACCGACTTCGCCGACCGGGTAGCCGCCGTCCGGGAGCTGCTGGAGCAGGCGGAGTCGGCCGCCGCCGCCGAACTGTACGTGGACAGCCTCGCCTTCGGCCCCGGCGCCTGGGAGCAACTGCCCGCGCCGGTCCGGCACGCCTACATCCGCAACGCGCCCACCTACCTGGACGAGCTGCGCGACCCCGACGCGCTCGACCTCGACCTGACCGGGCTCTCCCGGTTCGGCGAGCCCGCGCTGCTCACCCAGAGCGACGACAGCGCACCGATGTTCGGTGAGGTGCTGGACCTGATCGACCTCGCCCTGCCCAAGGCGGAACGCCACCTGTACGAGGGCGCCGGGCACGCCCCGCACCTGGCGCAGCCGGAGGAGTGGGTGCGCGTGGTGCTGCCGCGGGCGCTGGGCTGAAAGTCGAGGAATCCCGGCACCGTTCGCCGGGTTGACGGTGTGTCAGAGGCAGTCGGCGCCGGTCTCGCGCTTCCCGTGGGGCTCCACGGACACGCTGGTCGAGGGCCGGGCGGCCGCGCTGGAGCTCACCCGGCAGCGGCTGACCGCCGAGCAGACCTGGCCGTTCGACCCCGCCACCGCGACCGGGCTCGGCAGCCTCCTGGTCTGCCTGGACTGGCCGCGCGAGCGGGTACCGCCGGCCCCGCCGGCGCACCGCAGACTGCCCGACGTGCCGGTGCTGCTGCTCGGCGGCGACCGGGACCTCTCCACACCGGTCGAGTGGCTGTACCAGCAGGCCGAGTCGGCTCACGACCCGCAGATCGTGATCGTGCCGGGCGCGGCGCACTCGGTGCAGAACCGGGCGGCGAACCCGGCCGGGCGGCAGGCGGTGTACGACTTCCTGCTGAAGTAGCGGGAGCCGTCGGCGGGTGGGCCGTTCCGCACAGGGGACGGAACGGCCCACCGCGGACCCGACGGCCCGGGCAGCCTGAACGGCCTACGGCCCCGACGGCCTGAACGGCCCGCGGCCGCACTACCGTTCGCCGGCGCCCCAGCCGTCGTCCGGCAGGGTGCGGTCCGGCTCGGGACACTCGACGTGCTCGAAGCCCCACAGCACCGCCTTGTGCAGCACCCACTCCGGAAGCGGCGGCTGGTCGTAGCCGTCGCGGTCGGTGAGCACCAGCTCGACCCGGACCTCCTCGGCCGGCGAGAACTCCAGGTTCCGCTGGCCCGGGAGGTTCTCGTACGTCACCGTCCGCCAGCTGTGGCCGGTGGCGGTCAGCGCCGCCATCAGGTCGGTCTCGGTGACATGGGTGTCGAGCGTCACCGAACCGCCGCCCGGTCGGGGGAGGTCGAGCTCGCCGTGCCAGACCGGGAGGGACAGCGCATGGAGCCGGCGGCAGCGGCAGAACACCGTCTGCACGTCGCCCCAACTGAAGGCGTGCGGCCACCGGTTGCCGCGGCGGATGCGGCCGCCGTCCCACGGATCGCCGTAGTGGGCGGCCAGTTCGGGCAGTGAGGCGCCGTAGCGCAGCTCGCCGAGGATGCCGGTGGTGGCCAGGCCGGTGACGAGCGGGAGGAAGCCCGTCAGCCCAGGCACCCGCGCACCGCCTCGATCAGACGGTTCGCCCGGGCGTCGCCGTGGCCGATCATCCGGTTCGCGACATAGCCGAAGCCGACGCCGAACTCGTCGTCCCCGAAGGCGAACTGGCCGCCGGCGCCGTCGTTGCCGAAGCTGCGCGCGCCGAGCAGCGGGCGGAAGCCGGGGGAGTCCAGCAACAGGCCGGAGCCCCAGCGGGCACCCATGTCGAAACCCAGGAAGCCCGGGCCGGAGGAGACTTCACGCACCGCGTCGGTGACGGTTTCGGGCGAGAGCAGGCGGGGCGAGTCGTCCAGTCCGGTGGCCGCCGCCGCGTAGAGGCCGGCCAGGCCGGTGGCCGAGGCGACGGCGCCCGCGCCGGGCAGCTCGATCGCGTGCAGCTGCGGGTCGTTCCAGCCGTGCGGCACGTCCAGGCCGGGGAAGACCAGGGCGCCGTTCATGGTGACGATCCGGGTGAGCAGATGCTCCGGGCCCGGCATCGGACGGCGGCCCTCGTCCTCCACCAGCCGTGCCAGGCGCGGCAGTTCGCTCTCCGGCAGGCCGATCCGGACCGGCAGTCCGAGCGGCTCGGCGACCTCCTGGCGCAGGAACGTGCCCGGGGTCAGCCCGGTGATCCGGCGGATCACCTCGCCGACCGCGAAGCCGAACACATGGCCGTGGTACTCATGGGTGGAGCCCGGCTCCCAGAGCGGCTGCTGCGCCTCGATCGCCCGGATCACCGGATCCCAGGCGGCGACCTCCTCGAAGGAGAGCGCCGCGTCCAGGGCCGGGAGGCCGGCGCGGTGGCCGAGGATCATCCGGGTGGTGACGGCCTGCTTGCCGTTGCGGGCGAACTCCGGCCAGTAGCGGGCGACTGGTGCGTCCAGGTCGAGCCGGCCCTGCTGGGCGAGCAGGTGCGCGGAGAGGCTCACCGGACCCTTGGCGCAGGAGAACACCGGGACGACGGTGTCCTGCGTCCAGGCCCGGCCGGTGCGGTCGTCGGCCGTGCCGCCCCACAGTTCGACCACCTTCCGGCCGCCCGAGTACACCGTGACGGCGGCGCCCAGTTCGGGGAACTCGGCGAAGTTGGCGGCGAAGGCGTCCGCGACGGCGCCGAAGCGTTCGTCGGCCCAGCCCTGGTGCTGCTGCATGATGTGGTGCCCCGTTCTGCCCTGTACTGCCCTGCACTGCGGTGTGCTGCGGTGTGCTGCCGTGTACTGCCGTCAAGATCGACCGAACCACGCTACGGGAGCCCGGCGGCCGTGACGAGGGGATTTCGCCAGGCCGGGGCTGGTGGGGCGGATGTGGCAGACTCGCCTGCCGACATGGAGGAGGGAGCAGATGGATCGCGAGGCGCTGACCGCGCTCTGGGAGCGGCGGTGGCCAGGCTCGGAGCCCGTCGGATACGAGATACACAGGCGGGAGCGGGACGTCTGGGTGCGTTTCCACAGCCTGCCGGAGTCCAAGCGCTACCCCGACGACGAGCGCGAGTACGCGATCCTCCTGGAGCGCCACAACACCGTGCTGGACGAGCTGTTCACCGGCGCCGAGGTGTACGTCCTCACCCCGCGGTGGACGAGCCGGGCGAGCGTCCCCCGGATGCGCCGGGACGCGGAGCACTGGCGCACCTGGCTCCAGTCGGACGACCCGGAGCCGGAGTTCCGCACCTACTGCCACGTGTTCGTGGAGCGCAGACCGTGGCGGCGGGGCAGCCTGGACGGGCTGCTGCGCCGGGTCGCCGACGAGCGGGAGGGCGGGGTGATCATCACCGGCACCGGCATGCGGCGCCTGTACCACCCGTACGACGGTGGGGCCGATGTGTACCTGGCTTCGACGGAGGAGCGGGACCGGTTGAAGGAGCGGCACGCCGACTGGCTGTCGCGGTACCCGGGAGGGTGGTGAGCGGCCCGGGACGGCCCGGGCAAGGGCTTGCCGCCGCTCCGGTCCGAGCCGCACAGTGTCCGGGGCGCGCTGACGATCACGTGCCCCGGGGGCCCCGGCCGCCGCACTGAGCGAGGAGCGACACATGGCCGTCAGCCTGAGCAAGGTCGAGCAGAGCGCGCCCGCGCTGGTCAACCTCTACAAGACCGCGAGCGCCTCGGTGGAGCGGCGCGGGCTGGGCGGCCAGCAGGTGGCGGTCTACCTGGTGATCGACTACTCCGGCTCGATGAAGCCCTACTACCAGGACGGCAGCGTCCAGGCGCTCGCGGACCGCGTGCTGGGGCTGTCGGCCAACCTGGACGACGACGGGAGCGTGCCGGTCGTCTTCTTCTCCACCGAGGTCGACGCCGAGACCGAGATCGCCATGGCGGACCACGCGGGCTGGATCGACCGGATCGTCGCGGGCCTCGGGCACATGGGCAGGACCGGCTACCACCTGGCGATGGACGCGGTGGTCCGGCACTATCGGGAGAGCGGGTCCACGGCGCCGGCCCTGGTCCTGTTCCAGACGGACGGCGGGCCGATCGACAAGGGCGCGGCGGAGCGGCGCCTGTGCGAGGCGGCGAAGCTGCCGATCTTCTGGCAGTTCATCGGGTTCGGCGATCCGGACAGCCGGCAGTTCGACTTCCTGCGGAAGCTGGACGAACTGGCCGTCCCGGAGAAGCGGCCCATCGACAACGCCGGCTTCGTCCATCTGGGTCGCGACCCCCGGAAGGTCTCCGACCAGAGGCTGTACGACCTGCTGCTCGCGGAGCTTCCGGTGTGGCTCGAGGCCGCCCGGGCCCAGGGCATCGCGCCGCAGGGCCCGGCGCTGCGGGTGCCGCGTGCAGCGGCCGGTCCTGCCGCGCCGGCTGCTCCCGCGGCGGAGCAGCCGCGGCGCGGGGGCCTCCGGGCTGCCCTGACCGCGTGGCTGACCAGGCGGTGAAGCCCGGGGGCACGGGCTTCGACGGCCCGGCCAGGGGCGGCCGTGTGCGGCACCGCCCGCGCGTGCTGCCGGGTTTGTCTGGGACCAGGGGCTCATGTGCCCGGGACCTACGGCGGGTCATAGTGAAGAAGTGAAGCGCAGGCGAATGACACGCTGTGAGAAGCGTTCCGGTCATTCGTCCGGGAATTCCCGCCCCCGTGCGAGACGCGACAGGGAGAGGTAGAAAGAGAGAAAGGCCTGAAAGTGCGAAGCCCTTGGGGAGTCGACTATGAACGGTCGTATCACGTCAGAACCCATCGTCAGCGTCACCGTGCATCTTGTCCAGTCGGACGGGACGGCGGTGCGCACGGACCTCGCTTACGGATTTCTCTTCGGGCCGAAGACGGTGCTCGTACCCGATCCGCCCAAGGCGGCCGGTGACCCGTGGCAGCGCCTCGCGGTCCACATCAGGGAGGAGCCGGATCCCGGTGGCGGCTCCGAGCTGCTGAGAGTGGTCGGTATCGGCCTGGCCGCTCTGACCAGTGATACGACCCGGACGGCGGCAGCCCTCCTGGCACTGCCTGATCCGTCACGACACGCGGACACCTTGCCGCCGCGTATCACCCAGGATGCGCACGTCGAAAGCCTTCGGCGCCATCCGGGCGATCTGTGGGCCACGTATGCCGCACTCGGTTACCCGATTCATCGGCCGGAGCTCGCAATTCCGGTGGAGCCGTGGTGGCCCGACAGCGCGGTGAGTGAATTGCCGGAATTCGCCAGCGCGCTCTGCTGCTGGGGCTCGTGCTGCTCGCAGGAGCTGCGGTTCCAATAGGAAATGGACAGCTTCTTCCACATGGCAGGGCTGGCTGTTGCCGTGTAGTGAGGATGCAGGGACAGCGATGAACGAAGGGATCCTGGGTCGGTCCGGAAGGCGTGAGTGGCCGAAGGTCGCTATAATCCAGGACGCCGCACTGGCGTTCGTGATCGCCATTTTGGACATATCCTATTTCGGGAACATGTTCAAGCCGACAGTGAGCTGGCTGGACCATCTGTTGGTGCTGCTCTTCACCGTGCCCGAGATCGTCGCACTGACATTTCGTCGACGGTGGCCGTTGACGGTTTTCGGCATCGTCTGGGCCGTCTCCGTCGGCGCGATCGTGCTGTCCCTGGCAAGCGACGTCAACTACACGCCGATCTTCGGAGTGTTTCTCGCGCTGTACACGGTGGCCCGGCAGGGCGACCGGCCCGCCGCCCTCGCCGCACTCGCGTTGACGGCCGTCCCCGCCGCGCTGACCATCTGGTACCCGATCACGGAGATGAAGGTCGTTCCCGGCGACGAGATGACGGTGATCATCAGTGACATCGCCTTGACGCTGCCGTTCGTCGCCCTTGCCTGGGGCACCGGCCGTTGGGCCCGGGCCAGTGCGGCCGCGACCGAGCGTGATCAGCGTGAACTGGAGGAGGCCCGCCAGACGGTCCGTGCCGAGCGGGTCCAGATCGCCCGCGAGTTGCACGACATCGTCGCCAACGCGGTGGCGGTCATCGTCCTGCAGGCCGAGACGGCCCGTACCACCGCACCCACCGAGCCGGCCCGGCTGACCGACGTGCTGGCCGGCATCGAAGCGCTCGGCCGCACCGCCATCGCCGAACTGCGCCGCATGCTCCGGCTGTTGCGCACCGCCGACGTGCCCGTCACGGAGGCCGCCGACCGGCGCGGGCTGGCCGACCTCGCACCGCTCCTGGACGACGCCCGGCGGGTCGGCATCCGGATCGAGCTCGAAGTGGAGGGCACCCCGATCCACCTGGACGACAGCGTCGACCAGACCGCCTACCGCCTCGTCCAGGAGGCCGTCACCAACATCATCAAGCACGCCGGTACCGGCAGTCACGCCTCGGTCCGGATCAGCTGGTCCGACGTGCTGACCCTCGACGTGGTCGACGACGGCGCGGGCCGTCGCCCCGAGGCCCGACGGGAGCTCTCGACCGGCCACGGCCTGCTCGGACTCGCCGAGCGCATCGCCCTGTTCGGCGGGGAGCTGACCGCCTCGCCCTACCGTTCGGGCTTCCGGGTCACCGCCACCCTGCCGCTCTCCCCGGTCCCGGACCAGGGGGCGGACCCGTCGAATCCGGCCCCGAACCCGCCCTGACCGCACGCCCTCCGGCCGTCGGACATTGTTTCGCCGGATGAGGAACGGTGTCGCTGCCGTCTACCGAGCCCCCGACCTGGGCAGGCTCGGGCGGACAGTGCCAGCGAAAGGGGCCCGAGATGGCCGCAGTTCACGAATCCGTCCTGGACGCGATCGGCGGGACGCCGCTGATCCGCCTCGCCCGGCTCGGCGCCGGGATCGCCGCGCCGATCTACGCCAAGGCGGAGTTCCTCAGCATCGGCGGCAGCGTCAAGGACCGCGCCGCGCTCTCGATGGTGCTGGCCGCCGAGCGGGACGGCCTGCTGAAGCCGGGCGGGACGATCATCGAGGCGACCTCCGGGAACACCGGCATCGGCCTGGCGATCGTCGGCCGGCAGCTCGGGTACCGGGTGATCGCCGGGGTGGCCGACAAGTCGTCGGCCGAGAAGTCCGACATCCTGCGCGCGTACGGGGCCGAGGTCGTCCTCGCGCCGACCGCCGTGCCGGCCGAGGACCCGCGGCACCTGTTCAACGTCGTGCAGCGGCTGGCCGAGGAGATCCCCGGCGCCTGGCTCGCCAACCAGTACGACAACCTGGCCAATCCCGACGCCCATGTCCGGACCACCGGCCCCGAGATCTGGGAGCAGACCGGCGGCCGGGTGACCCACTTCGTCGCGGGCGTCGGCACCGGCGGCACCGTCACCGGCACCGGCGGCTACCTCAAGGAGGTCTCCGGCGGCGCCGTGACGGTGGTCGGCGCGGACCCGGAGTCCTCCACGTACGGAGGCGGGGACGGCAGTCCGTGGTACGTCGAGAGCATCGGGCACTACCTCCACCCCGACACCGTCGAGGACCGCCGGCCGCAGGCCCTGCGGTCGGAGGTGATCGACTCCTACCAGCGGATCCCGGACCGGGAGTCGCTGCTGACCGCCCGTCGGCTCTCCCGGGAGGAGGGGCTGCTGGCCGGGCCGTCCTCGGGCGCGGCCGTCGCGGCGGCGCTGCGGGTGGCGCGGACGCTCGGGCCGGACGACCTGGTCGTGGTCGTGCTGCCGGACTCGGGGCGCTCGTACCTGTCCAAGGTGCACAGCGACGCGTGGCTGCGGGAGTGGGGCTTCCTGGAGGAGGACGCGGACGGCCTGCGGCCGGTCCTGGAGACCCTCCCGCCGCTGGTGTCGGTGCCCGTCGACGCGACCGTGGGCGAGGCCGTGGAGGCGCTGCGCGATGCGTCCTGCGGCGTCGCCCCGGCGGTGCTGGCGCGGGCGGCGCGCCCGTACGGGCTGGCCGCGACGGAGGTGGTCGGCTCGGTGGACCTGACCGCGCTGGCGGCGGCGCTCGCGGAAGGCGCCGCCAAGCCGGGCGACCCGCTGGACGCGCTGCTCGGGCCGACCCTGCCGGCGGTCGGCGTCGGGCAGTCGCCGGCCGAGGCGCGGGCGGTGGTCGGGGGTGCGCATCGGGCGGCCATGGTCCTGGTGGACGGCCGGGTGGCCGGGGTGCTGCCGAGGGAGGTGCTGGCCTCACTCCCTTCGGCCTGAGTCTCTTGGGCCTGCTCCCTTCGGCCTGCTCCCTTCGGCCTGACCCCCTGGGGCCTGACCCCCTGGGGCCTGACTCCCTTGGGCCCGGCTCCCTTCGGTGCGGCTCTCGTCGGTTCAACTCCCGTCGGCGGGCGCCAGGATGGCCGAGATCACCCGGTTCAGGGTGCGGTCGAAGGCCTGGTCGGGGTCGGCGGGCGGACCGGCGGTGGCGAACGCGTGGGCCAGGTGCGGGTATTGACCGCTCGCCGCCGCCTGGCCGAGGTAACCGACCATCTCGGCCTGCCATTTGGCGCCTGCCGCGGCTGTCTGCTCGTACTGCGCGAACTGGCAGATGAAGCCGTTGAACAGGGCCATCGCCTCCATCCGTACGCCCCCGCCGAGGCCGGTGGGGGCGGTGACGGCGAGGAAGTGGTCGGTGTAGCGCAGGGCGTTGGGGCCGATGCCGGGACGGGCCAGCACCAGTGCGGGCGCCCAGGGGTGGCGCCGGAAGACGGCGAGCTGCTGGTGGGCGAGGCCGGTGAGGTCGGCCCGGACGTCGCCGCTCGGCTCGGGCGGCAGCCGGTACTCGGCGGCGACCGCGTCGAGCATCAGGTCGAGCAGGTGCTCCTTCTTCGGCACGTAGTTGTAGAGCGACATGGTGCCCGCGCCGAGCGCCGCCGCGACCCGGCGCATGGAGGCGGCGTCCAGGCCCTCGGCGTCGGCGATCTCGATGGCCGCTGCGGCGATCGAGTCCCGGCTGTGGGCCGGGCGCGGGCCGCGACCGGTGCGCTCGGGGCGCAGCCAGATCAGTTCGGGGGCCTCGGGCGGCGTGGGCCTGCCGGACGGCTCAGGCCTGTCTGACGGATCAGGCCTGCTGGACGGATCGGGGTTGCTGGACGGCACTGGAAGATCACCTCGCGCTCCCATCTTAGATACGTACGGCGTACGTAGTACGCTGGCGCCCAAGCGTGCTTCTACGTACGCTGTACCTAGAGAGGGGCAGAGCCATGTCCGACACCACCCGGCCCGCCATCGAGATGGCGGGTGTGGCGAAACGCTTCGGCACCACCGAGGCGCTGCGCGGCCTCGACCTCACCGTCCCGGCCGGTACCGTCTGCGGCCTGCTCGGCCCCAACGGCGCCGGCAAGACCACCGCCGTCCGCGTCCTCGCCACCCTCGTCGCCCCCGACCGCGGCACCGCCAGGGTCGCCGGACACGACGTCGTCCGCGCCGCCGAGGACGTCCGCCGCGCCATCGGCCTCGCCGGGCAGCACGCCGCCGTCGACGAGGGCATCACCGGCCGCGACAACCTCCGGCTGCTCGGCCGGCTGCACCACCTCGGCGCCCGCCGGGCCCGGGAGCGCGCCGACGAACTGCTCACCCGCTTCGGCCTCACCGAGGCCGCCGACCGGCTCGTGCGCACCTACTCCGGCGGCATGCGCCGGCGCCTCGACCTCATCGCCAGCCTGGTCACCAGCCCGCCGGTGCTCTTCCTGGACGAGCCCACCACCGGGCTCGACCCGCGCAGCCGGCAGGCGATCTGGGACACCGTCAAGGAGTTGGCCGTCGGCGGCACCACCGTGCTGCTCACCACCCAGTACCTCGAGGAGGCCGACCGGCTCGCCGACGACATCGTGGTGGTCGACCACGGCGCCGCCATCGCCACCGGCCCGCCCGACCGGCTCAAGGCGGCGATCGGCAGCGAGGTCTCCGTCACCCTGGCCGACCCCGGGCAACTCGCCTCCACCGCCGTCGTGCTGTCCGCGATGACCGGGGGCGACGCCCGGGTGGACGTCGCCGAGCGGACCGTCACGGTGCTGACCACGCCCGGTGTGTCCGTCCTGCTGCCCTCGCTGGTGCGGGAGTTGGACGGTGTCGGGGTCGTCGCGGAGGACGTCGCGGTGCGGGCGCCCTCGCTGGACGACGTGTTCCTCGCGCTCACCCAGGAGGCCTCGGATGCCGGGGAGACCGGGCCCGCCCGCGATGCCGCGCCCGCCCGAGACATCAAGCCCGCCCGAGACATCAAGCCCGCCCGAGACATCGAGCCCGCCCGCGACGCCGCGAAAGCCCAGGAGGCCTCGGACGCCGAGGTGACCGCGAACACCGGAAGGGCCGTCCGATGACCCTGGCGCACACCGCCCCCGCGCGACCGTCCGGTGCCGGCCGGCTCGCCTCCGACACCTGGTCCTCGATGCTCCGCGTCCTGCTCAACTACCGCCACTCGCCGGGCCTGTTGGCCGCCTCCCTGGGCGTGCCGGTGGTGATGGTGGTGGTCTTCGGGTACGTCCTCGGCAGTGCCATGCAGGTGCCGGGAGGCGGCGACTACCGGGAGTTCCTGATGCCCGGCCTGTTCGCCATGGTGGCCACCAACGGCATCATGCCGACCATGGTCGGCGCCGCCCGCGACGTCGCGCGCGGAGTCACCGACCGGCTGCGCTCCATGCCCGTCTCCCGCACCGGGCTGCTGCTCGGCCAGACCCTCGCCGACCTGCTGGTCAGCGTGGTCGTCCTGGCGCTGCTGGCCCTGGTCGGGCTCGCCGCCGGCTGGCAGGCCCGGAACGGACTCGCCGACGCGGCAGGGGCGTTCGCGCTGCTGCTGCTCTTCCGCTTCGTGATGACCTGGGTCGGCACCCTGTTCGGCCTGGCCGTCGGCAAGGAGGAGGCGGCCGGCCAGCTGTCCGTGGCGGTCTTCCCGCTGGCGATGGTCACCAACGCCTACGTGCCGACCGGCGGCATGCCCGGCTGGCTGCGGTTCCTCGCGGACTGGAACCCGGTCAGCGCCGTCGTCCAGGCCTGCCGGGAGCTCTTCGGCAACCCCTCGGCGGCCGGAGCCGCCTGGCCGACGCAGCACGCCGTCCTCGCCGCGCTGCTCTGGAGCGCCGTGCTGCTGGCGGTCTGCATGCCGCTCGCCGTAAGGAAGTTCGCCACCCACGGGCGGTGATCCGGGGCGTACCGGCAGGCGATCCGGAGCGTTCCGGCAGGCGATCCGCCGGGTTCCGGCACATGATCCGCCGGGTTCCGGCACTCCCGCCAAATGTGCTGGACAGCGGAGCCGGTGTGGTCTTGGGTGGGGCGCCATGGAGTACACCCACCTCGGCCGCACCGGCCTGACCGTCTCCCGCCTCTGCCTCGGCACCATGAACTTCGGCCCCCACACCGAGGAGGCCGAGGCCCACCGCCTCATGGACACCGCCCATGAGCGCGGCATCAACTTCTTCGACACCGCCAACAGTTACGGCCGCGACAGCGAGGGCCGGCTGCGGGGCCGTACCGAGGAGATCATCGGCCGCTGGTTCGCCAAGGGCGGCGGCCGCCGCGAGCGCACCGTCCTCGCCACCAAGGTCTACGGCGACATGGGCGTCTGGCCCAACGAGAGCAGGCTCTCCGCGCTCGCCATCCGCAAGGCCGTCGAGGCCAGCCTGCGCCGCCTCCAGACCGACCACATCGACCTCTACCAGATGCACCACATCGACCGGGACACGCCCTGGGAGGAGATCTGGCAGGCGATGGAGGTCCTGGTCGCCCAGGGCAAGATCGTCTACGTCGGCTCCAGCAACTTCGCCGGCTGGCACATCGCCCAGGCCCAGGAGACCGCCCGCGCCCGCCACTTCCTCGGCCTTGTCAGCGAGCAGTCCCTCTACAACCTGCTCGACCGCACCATCGAGCTCGAAGTCGTCCCCGCCCTCCAGCACTACGGCCTTGGACTGCTCCCGTGGTCCCCGCTGCGCAGCGGCCTGCTCGGCGGCATCCTGCGCAAGGAGCGCGAGGGCACCCGCGACCGCAGCGCCATGCCCCACGCGAGCGAACTCCTCGCCAAGCACCGCGACCGCATCCAGGCCTACGAGGACTTCGCCGCCGAACTCGGCGCCGACCCCGCCGACCTCGCCCTCGCCTGGCTCCTCTCCCGCCCGGCCGTCACGGCCCCCGTCATCGGCCCCCGCACCGCGGCCCACCTCGACGCCGCCATCGGCGCGCTCGACCTCGAACTCGACCAGAAGACCCTCGACCGCCTCGACGAGCTCTTCCCGGGCCACCGCCCCGCCCCGGAGGACTACGCCTGGTAGGCCACCCGGGGGAGGCCGTCCGCGCCCCGGCCCCGGCCCGCTGCGGGCCGGGGTGCGGCACCCCAGGTCACGGATGGTGTCAACTTGCCCGCGCAGTAGCCGAATTGTGAGGGTGGCGAGCCTTGACCGGGTGGTCCGGCGCTGGTGTAGTCACCGCTGACACAGGCAATGGGCAAGGGTACGGGGAGGCAGTTTTGGCCTTGTTCGCGAAGCCGCAGCCGGGCTTCACCACCGCCGCCGCCACCGGCGACACCGTGGTGCTGCTGATCGGCATGCGGATCAACCGGTTCTGGGCCGTGCACCACTGGGGCCCGGTGATGTTCGCGATGCTCCGGATGCTGTACGAGCTGCGCCGCGCCCCCGAGCGCGGCCTGCGCGGCCGCATCCTGCTGACCGCCTCGCCGCGCACCTACTACGTCGTCCAGTACTGGGAGTCGAAGGAGAAGCTGTACGGCTACGCGAGCGCGCCGGACGGCTTCCACCACACGGCGTGGGGCATCGCCAACCGCAAGCAGCGGGAGGGCAAGGCCCGCGGGCACGTCGGGCTCTGGCACGAGACGTACATCGCGCCGCCGGGCGGGTACGAGTCGATCTACTTCGACATGCCGCCGTTCGGTCTGGCCGGTGCCACCGGCTCGCTGCCGGTGGAGGCGCGCGGTCGGCACGCGGCGCAGCGGCTGGCCTACCGGGAGCCGGCTACCGAATCGGTGCCGGAGTCGGTGCCGGAGTCGGTTTCGGAGTCGGCGCCTGCGAACGCCGTCGCGGAGCCGGAGAACGGCGGCGCCGAGCCGGAGAACGGCGGCGCGGAGACCGGGGCCGGCCGCGCGGGAGGGTCCGAGGTCGGGGCCGTGTCGGCCCCCGGCGCCTGAGTGCGGCCGCGCCGGGAGTGTCGTGAGCCGCCCGGCCGCCGTGCCGTGAGAGCGTCGGGGCATGGTGGATCGGGGCGACGCGCGGCCGCAGGCGCCGGCGCGGTCGGTGCGGGTGGTGCACGAGGTGCCGTACCACGCGCAGTGGGAGTCGGCGGAGTTGGTGCGGGAGATCGTCGACGGGCGGCTGGAGGCGTCCGCCGATCCCCGCTGGGGACAGTCCGGCGCGGCCACCGCGGAGGAGTACGCGTGGTGGTCCTGGCGGCTGTGCGGGGTGGCCTGCCTGCGGATGGCGCTGGCGCACTGGTGGGGCGTGACCCCGGCGGCGATGGCACTCGCGGGTGAGTGCGTGGCGGCCGGCGCGTACCTGCGGGACGGTGACAGCCTGCGCGGGCTGATCCACGCGCCGTTCGCCGAGTACGTCGGGCGGCGCTGGGGACTGGCCGCGCGGGCAAGGGAGTTGACGCCCGAAGAGGTGTCGGCCGAGGTGGCCGAAGGCCGGCTGGTGATGGTCTCGGTGCACCCGTCGATCCGGGAGCCGTACGGGCCGGAGCCGGTGCGGCGCGGCGGGCACCTGGTCCTGGCGGTGGGTGCCACGGACACGGCGTTGCTGATCCACAACCCCTCCGGGTTCCCCGGGGAGTCGCAGGCCTTCGCGCGCGTGCCGTGGCGGTCGTTCGGGCGGTTCTACGCCGGGCGGGGGATCGTGCTCGGCCCGCCCGCGGTGTCCTCACCCTGACGTCGTCCTCGCCCTGACCGGTGCCGCGGACCGGTCGTCACTGGTTGTCCGGCAGCCCCATCGGGTTGATCGGCAGCTCACCTCGACAGAGCGCCGATATCGGCTTCAACGCCGCTGCCAGCCGGTCGAGTTCGGCGCGCGGATAGTCGTCCCAGACCCGGGCGGCGGCCAGGTCGGTGGCGGCCTCCAGGGTCTGGTGGCGGATCCGGCCGAGCTCGGTGACCGTCCCCTCGGCGGTCAGCCAGCCGCGCTCGACCAGGCGTTCGGCGGCCGCCTCCCACTCGGCGTCCGTCCACCCGCGCAGCGGCTGGATCATCTCGCGCCGCATGTCCATCGCGCAGCGGACCACCAGCGCCTCGCAGCCGTCCAGCCCGGCCGCGACCAGGGCGGCCACGTGGCCGTCGCCGCGGTGCTCGCGCATCACGGTGGCGGCCTGCCAGAGCCGCTCGTACAGACCGCTCGGGCGGGGAAGCGCGGCGTTGGCGCAGGCCAGCACCCGGCCGGCGCAGTCCAGCCGGGTGGCGGCCTGCTCCAGGGTCTCGGCGACCAGCTCGACCTGCTCCCTGTCGACGTGTTCCAGCAGCCGGCCCAGGATCGTCGCCGAGGCCTTCAGCCGGGCGGTCAGCGCCTCCTCCGGGCTCGCGTGGTTCCACACCTCCGGCAGGGCGCGCTCGACCATCGCGGGGGAGAAGTTGAAGAAGGCGGCGGTCACCGGCGGGGCGTCCACCGCGCCGAGCGGGGCCGAGCGGGTGGCGAAGTAGCCGTGCAGGCGACCGTGCAGACCGGCCTCCTCGAAGGCGACGCGGCTCTCGGGCAGGAAGTAGGTGACGGCGTGCACCGGCTCGAAGAGCCACCACAGCGCGCGGGCGGGGTGGACGAGATCGGTCATCGGGAGACCTTCCTCGGACGGAGCTCCGGGCGGGCCGGGGAGCTCGGCTGGTCGGGGCGGCCCGGCGGGAGCCGCGGCGGTGGTCGTGGCCGGCCGTCGCGGGGGGCCGTGGCCCGTTCAAGGGCTGATGACCACGGTGAGGGCTCCGGTAACCCTCGCGGGGGTGTGATGACGGTCACACGGAGGCGGCGCTGTGCGCCCGGCGGCGGCACCGCGCGGGATGATGGGATGAGGTGCCCGCTCCGGGGGCGCCCAGCCCTCGCAGGTCCTCGTACGAAGGTAGTCGGTCATGGCCCAGATCAACCCCAGCATCCTGTCCGCGGACTTCGCCAGGCTCGCCGACGAGGCCGAGGCCGTCCGGGGTTCCGACTGGCTGCACGTGGACGTCATGGACAACCACTTCGTGCCCAACCTGACGCTCGGCGTCCCGGTGGTCGAGTCGCTCGCCCGCGCCACCGACACCCCGCTCGACCTCCACCTGATGATCGAGGACCCGGACCGCTGGGCCCCGCAGTACGTCGAGGCCGGCGCCGGCTCGGTCACCTTCCACGTCGAGGCCGCCGCCGCGCCCGTCCGGCTCGCCCGCGAGATCCGGGCCAAGGGCGCCCGCGCGTCGATGGCGCTCAAGCCGGGCACCCCGATCGAGCCGTACGAGGACCTGCTGCCCGAGCTCGACATGGTGCTGATCATGACCGTCGAGCCCGGCTTCGGCGGCCAGGCCTTCCTGGACATCATGCTGCCGAAGATCCGACGCACCCGGGAGCTGATCGCCAAGCACGACCTGGAGCTCTGGCTCCAGGTCGACGGCGGCGTCGCGGCGAGCACGATCGAGCGCTGCGCGGAGGCGGGCGCGGACGTGTTCGTGGCCGGCTCGGCGGTCTACGGGGCCGAGGACCCGGCCGAGGCGGTCCGCAAGCTGCGGGACCTCGCCGACAAGGCGGCGGCGGACGCCTGGTGGGCCTGCGGGCACTGAGGCCGGCCGGGGCCGGCCGGGTCGGCTGTCCGGCGGCGACGGCACCGCCGGATGGCCGGGCGCGGGTGGAGGAACACCACACCGTGGCGGATGATCGGTGACGATGTCCCCGAGGACCGTGCCCGGCCCCTCTCCGTACGGTGGTGGAACCGCGATGAGCAACCTCGACCTCAAGCCCGCCCCGGCCAGCTGCGGCCGCGAGGCCAGCACCGGCCCGGTGAAGGATCTGCTGACGGCCCGTCAGTTCCCGCTCGGCGGCAGCACGGTGGTCCGGCGCCTGCTGCCCAACCTGGGCCGCCGGATGGTGGGCGCCTGGTGCTTCGTGGACCACTACGGGCCCGACGACATCGCCGACGAGCCCGGCATGCAGGTCCCGCCGCACCCGCACATGGGCCTCCAGACGGTCAGCTGGCTCCACCAGGGCGAGGTGCTCCACCGCGACAGCCTCGGCAGCCTCCGGACCGTCCGGCCGTACGAGCTGGGACTGATGACCTCCGGCCGGGCGATCTCCCACTCCGAGGAGTCCCCGCGCCCGCACGCCCGCCACCTCCACGGCGCCCAGCTCTGGGTCGCCCTCCCGGAGGCCGGCCGGCACGTCGCCCCCGCCTTCGAGCACCACCCCGACCTGCCCGTGGTCACCGCCCCGGGCCTGCGCGCCACCGTCATCCTCGGCACCCTCGACACCGCCACCTCGCCCGGCACCACCCACACCCCGCTGGTCGGCGCCGACCTCGCCCTCACCGACGGCGCGGACCTCCGCCTCCCGCTCGTCCCCGACTTCGAGTACGCCGTCCTCGCCATGTCCGGCCGCGTCGACGTCGACGGCGTCCCGGTCGAGCCCGGCTCCATGCTCTACCTCGGCTGCGGCCGCCCCGACCTCCCCCTCCGCGCCCACGGCGACGCCGCCGTCCTCCTCCTCGGCGGCGAGCCCTTCGACGAGAAGATCGTCATGTGGTGGAACTTCATCGGGCGGTCCACCGAGGAGATCGTGCAGGCGCGGAACGACTGGACGTCCGGCACCCGCTTCGGCGAGGTCCACGGCTACGCCGGCGACCGCCTCCCCGCCCCGGAACTCCCCACCGTCCCGCTGAAGGCGCGAGGGCGCGAGCGCTGACCCGCGGAGGGCGGGGTGAGGGGCGCGCGGCGCCGTTCAGGCCGCCGTGCCGTTCAGGCCGCCGCGTCGATCAGGCCGAGTTGGGCCGCCCGCACGCCGGCCTGGAACCGGGAGCCCGCGTCGAGCTGGGCGAGCAGGGCGGCCACGTGCCGACGGTAGGTGCGCACGGACAGGCCCAGCTCCCGGGCGGCCCGCTCGTCGGTGTAGCCCTGGCTGATCGCCTGCAGGACGCGCACCGAGCATTCGTCGGCCGTCCAGCTCCGGTGGGCGGGCGCGAGGTCGGTGGACTGGGCCCAGACGGCGTCATGGAGGAGGGAGATGACCTGGACGGCCTCCGGGCCGGAGATCACGGTGAGTGGCGCGTTGCGGTCCGAGGCCAGCAGGCCGACCAGGCCGTCGGTGACCACGGCGGTGGGCAGCCCGCAGGGGGAGACCCGGATCCGCGCTCCGGCGGTGGAGAGCTCGGTCAGTCTGGCCAGGGTCTCCTCGTCCCGGAGCAGCGTGCTGGTGATCAGCATCCTCACCTCGCCTCCCCGGGCCAGGAGTTGGGTGTGCAGCCGGTCCAGGAGCGGGTCGTTGAACTCGCGCGGCCCGTCGGCGTAGCTGGTCTGGACCCTGACCACGCGGTGGCTGCACTGCTGGATCAGGCGCGCGGCGACCGAGCGGGCGTCCTCGGCGGCCGCGTCGGGGCGGGGGCCGGGCACGCCCCCGGAGAGCCGGCCGGCCATCTCCGCCACCTGCAGTGCCAGGTCGCGCAGTGCCGGCAGGGTGGGAGAGCCGAGGTTCTCGAACGACTTTCCGATGCTGGACAATTGCCTCTCCGCAGGTCCGTATGGCCGAGCTCGTCCGGGCGCGCGCGGCGGCCCGGCGGTCGGCGGTGGTGGTGGGAGGTGGGGGCCAACGGTCGGGCGCGCGGGCCCGGTCGGACGCGCGGGCCGTGGCGGGCGCGACGTGCGGGCGGGCGCGACTTTCCGGGCGGTCCGAAGGCCAGGGCCGCCGCAGCGAGGCGTGCGGGGCCGGTCCGGTCGGCGCTGTCAGCCCCGGCCGAGGTCTGTGGGCGGGCCCGCGGTCGTGGTCGGAATGTCGACCAGGGCAGCTGCGAACATCCGGCGGACGGTACTCATGGCGGTCCCCCCTCGAGTCCTTCTGGTTGTCGGTTCGTGATCAACCGCAGCCACTCCAGCATGCCCAGTCGCAGGCGCCACTTCCCATCGCCCTGAGCTATCTTCTTTCGGCCTGCACACATTCGCCAGGGGGTATCACGTGTTAAATCGGGTAATTCCGGGCGCGGCTCGTGCGCCACTCAGCGAATCCGCCGAAATCCTCTACGACTTCACGCTCCGGCAGCCCTCTCCGCCGACCCCCGCCGAGGCGGGGCTCGATCTGAACCTGACCATCGGTCAGGTCGACCGGGCGGTAGTGGAATTGATCGGCCTGAAGCTGCTGCGGGCCGGTGCCGCCGCCGCCGGCCGGCTGGTGGCGGTGCCCCCGGAAGCCGCCCGCATCCGGATGCTGGCACCGGTGCTGCAGGATCTGGCACGGCAGCAGCGGGAGGCCGACCGGCTCTGGTCCACCTACACCGGCCTGGTGGACGCCTATCAGGAGAAGGTGCTCCGGAGTGCCCGGTCGTCGCCGATCGAGCCCGTGCTGGGTGTCGGCGCGGCGCGTGGCGTGATAGCCGAGCTCGCGGCGGCGAGCAGGCACGAGGTGGTCGCCTCCCAGCCCGGCGGAGCCCGGGACCAGGGGGCCCTGGCGGAGTCGCTGGAGCGAGCCGATGAACTCCTGGCGCGCGGTGTCAAGCTGCGCACGCTCTACCAGCACCCCGCCAGGCACAGTCAGCCGACGCTGACCTTCGTCGAGTACGTGACCGGCCAGGGGGCGGAGGCGCGGACCACCAGCAACGACTTCGTGCGCCTGATGATCTTCGATCGGACGGTCGCGTTGATCGAGCTGCGCGACGATCCGCTGAGCGCGGCGGTGGTGCGCGATCCGAGCGTGGTCGACTTCATGCACGCGGCCTTCGAGTTCGCCTGGTCGAGCGCGCTGCCGCTGTCCCCCGGCTATGACCGCAGCATGGTGGAGATAGCGTCGGACGACACCAAGGCGATGATCATCAGCCTGCTGGTGGACGGCACCGACGACCGCGCGATCGCCCGCCGCCTCGGGATCTCCATGCGCACCTGCCAGCGCCACATCTCCGAGATCATGCGGCGGCTCGGCGCGAAGAACCGGCTGCACGCCGGCTACCTCCTGCACCAGCTGCAGGACCGCGAGATCCACTGACGCGCGGTCCGGACGGGACCTGCCCGCCCGGGGGTCGGTCCGGTGCTCCGTCAGCCGCGGGCACGGGCGACCGGGACGATGCAGAGCAGGGAGACGGCCGCCACCGCGGCGGTGAAGACGGCGGCGGTGTCGAGCAGGGTGGTGGCGCCGAGCAGGAGGCCGGTGCCGACCACCGGCAAGGACAGCCCGAGGTAGGCGGAGGTGAAGTAGCCGGAGACCAGTCGGCCGGCCTGGTCGGGACGGGCGTTGGCGGAGAGGAAGGCCAGGCCGGAGCGGAAGGCGAGTCCGGCGGCCGCGCCGAAGACCACCGCCCCGACGAGGAGGAGCGACAGCGAGACGGCCGGGATCGCCGCGACGATCAGCGCCAGCCCGGCCGGGAGGACGGCCATGCCGCTGATGACGCCTGTCCGGGGTGTGACCCTGCTGCCCCAGACCTGGGCCAGCGCGGCCGCGGTGAAGGCCGTGCAGGGGGCGACGCCGACCATCAGGTGGTCGGTGATGTGCAGGCCGTCCCGGACGAAGGTGCCGGCCAGGGCGGCGAGCAGGCCGAGGGCCGCGAACGGGCCGAGCGCGGCGAGCGCCGAGTAGGCGAACGCCGACCGGTGTTCGGCCGGGATGCGCAGGCGCTGCGGGCGGAGGGAGACCGGTCCGGCGGCGCGGACGACGGTCTCCGGCAGCGCGAGCACGGCGAAGCCGGGCAGCAGCAGGGCGGCCAGCACCAGGTACGGAAGGAGCATCGGGCCGGAGGCGTACTGGACGAGGACGCCGGAGAGCATCGGTCCGATGCCGAGGCCCGCCATGTTGGTCGCCGAGGCCACCAGGGCCGCCTTGCGCCGGTCGGCCAGCAGCTCGCCGAGGTACGCCGTCGCCGTGCCGGAGGACAGGCCCACGGCGAAGCCGCACAGCAGCCGTCCGCCCAGGATGCCGGGCAGGGTGGGCGAGGCGGCGAACAGGGCGCAGCTGAGCAGGCCCAGGCAGAGGGCTGCCAGCAGGATCGGGCGGCGGCCGATCCGGTCCGACAGGCCGCCGAACAGCAGCAGCGTGCAGAGCGTGCCGAGCGCGTAGGTGGCGAACACCGCCGTCACCAGCAGCGGGGTGAGCCCGAGCTTGTGCGCGTAGAGCGGATAGACCGGGGTGGGAACGGTGGCGCCCATGATCAGGGTGCACATCAGCCAGGTCACGACCCAGGCGGCTCGGGTCCGTCGGCCGGGGTCCGGGACGCCCGCGGCGGGTCCCGGCCCCGACGGGAGGGTCTCCTCGACTGCCATGTCAGGGTCGTCCGTGGGCTCCGTCGGCAGCGTAGGTCCGGCGCATCGCCCGCTTGAGGGCCTTGCCGGTCACGCCGGTGAACTCGTCGCTCCCCTTGGTGAGGATCCGGTCGGCGGGCAGCAGGGCGGCGGCGCTCAGGACCTCGTTGATCCGTGTCAGCAGCTCGTCCAGGTCGGCGGCCGGGTCGGCGGGTTCGACGGCCAGCACCAGCTCCCCGGTGTCATCCGACTTCACCAGCGAACAGTCCTGCAGCCCGGGGAAGTTGCGTAGGATCAGCTCCTCGGTCTGGGTGCTGTAGACCGTGCCGCGGCTGGTGGTGATGGCGTCCGTGGTGCGGTCGACGTGGTAGAAGCGGCCGTCCTCGTCGCGGAAGGCGAAGTCGCCGGTGAGCCAGTAGCCGCGCACCCGGTTCTTCTCGCTGAGCAGCGAGTTGTTCCAGTAACCGGCCGTCACCGTCGGCGACTTGAGGCCGAGCCGGCCGACCGCGAACGGGCCCAGCGGTTCGTCCTGGTCGTCGAAGACCTGGGCGTCTATCCAGGGGAACGGGCGGCCTATGCAGCGGCCGTAGCGGTCGCTGGTCGGCGTGTGCACCTGGCGGAACATGGCGAAACCGAACTCGGACGAGCCGAAGTTGTCGATGAACAGGGACCCGGGCCGCTGCTGCCCCGAGCGGTCGGTGTGGTTGCCGAGCGCGACCAGCTTGCGGATGTGCTGCTCGTGGTTGGCGTCGCCGGTGCACATCCAGTACGAGATGGAAGCGAAGTCCGCCGGGTCCGGGTCCAGTCGGCAGAGGTCGACGAAGACCTTGGGGAATCCGACCACCAACTGCGGGCGGAAGGCGGCGAACCGCTCGACCAGCCGCTTCGGGGAGCGCTCGGTGGCGAGCATGACGTCCAGGCCGCGCAGCACGCCGGACATCAGCACCGAGATCGCCGAGGCGTGGCTCTGCGGCAGCACGGACAGGATGCGCTCGCCGAGGTCCGCGCCGGCCTGCTGCCTGATGCCGAAGAAGAAGCCGAAGTGGTTGAACTGCACGGCCTTCGGCACGCCGGTGGTGCCGGAGGTGTGGGCGATCAGCACCGGGTCGTTCTCGGTGTGCTGGAAGTACGTGACCTGGTCGGGCGAGTACGGGTCCGCCTCGTAGTACGGCAGGTCCAGCGCGTCCTTGGCCAGCCGCCGGGGGTCCGAGACCACGGCCACGGCGCCGACCCGCTCGATGAAGGCGCGGGCGGTCTCCGGATCCAGTGAGCTGTTCAGGAAGACCGGGATCGCCCCGAGTTTGGTCAGCGCGATGTAGTGGATCAGGTACCGCGCGCTCTCGTCGAGGAAGACGGCCACCGGATCCTTGGCCCGGATGCCGTCGTGGTGGAAGCCGGCCGCCACCCGGTCGGTCAGCTCGTCCAGCGCGTCCAGGGTGAACCCGTGCAGCTGCTCGCCGCCGGGCGTCAGGTACGGCACGTCCAGTTCGATCCGGCTCTGCGCGGCACCTCTGGTCGCGGCCGCGGCCAGGCGGAAGAGGTTCCCGGCCCCGAGTCGGGGGTCGTCAAGCAGACCAGTGCTCATTCTTCGCTGTCGCCCCTCGTCGCGAGCCAGTGCCGCAGGCCGGCCTGGATGTCGTCAGGAATGGGAACGGCCCGGTGCGTCTCCAGGGAGGCGAACACCAGGACCGTCTTGAACCGCGCACGCACCTCGCCGGCGTCGGCGCTGCGGTACTCGTAGCCGATGGTGAGCGACTTGGTGCCGACCCGCTCCACCGCGAGCTCCAGCGTCAGGCTGTCGCCGAGGCGGCTGGGCGCGAGGAAGTCGCACTCCAGCCGGACGGTCGGCACGCCGAGCAGACGCTTGGTGAACAGGGCGGTGTAGTCGACGCCGAGGCAGCTGCGGAACCAGGCCTCCTGCACCTCGTTCAGCAGCACCAGGTACTGCGGGTAGAAGACGATGCCGGCGGGGTCGCAATGGTGGAAGTAGATCCGGCGTTCCAGCCGGAACCGCCGGCCTTCCGGTTCTCGACTGGCCGGCTGCATGACCGCGTCTCCCTCTCCGAGCCCGATCTTCGCCGCCACTCTCACCCGGCTCCCGGCGGTCCGGCTCGCGGCTGGCAGGAAGTTGCCACGTCCTACCCGTGCCGCTGGCAGGAAGCGGTCGATTCGAACGTCCGAACCGTCTCCGGACCCGAGTGTGGACCCTCGAGTCCCGGAGGAGCCATGGACGCATCGATCCCATCCGCGCACGTCGACACCTTCGCCCGCGACCACCTGCCGCCGGTCGAGGAATGGCCCGAGATCCTCGTCGACCTGCCCGAGCTGCGCTACCCGCGGCGGCTCAACTGCGCGGCGGAGCTGCTCGACGGGACGATCGGCCGGTTCGGCGGGGACCGGCCCTGCCTGCTGGACCAGGCGGGCACGGTGTGGTCCTACGGACAGGTCGCCGAGCTGGTCAACCGGACGGCCGAGGAGCTGGTGCACGGCTACGGCCTGCGGCCGGGCAACCGGGTGCTGCTGCGCGGACCCAACTCGCCGTGGCTGGCGATCTGCTGGCTGGCCGTCATGAAGGCGGGCGGCGTCGCCGTCACCACCATGGCCCTGCTGCGCGCCGTCGAGCTGCGCGAGGTGATCGCCAAGGCCGAGGTGCGGTTCGCGCTGTGCGACGAGCGGTTCACCGAGGAGCTGGAGCTCGCCTCCGGGGACGACCTGACCGTGATCCGGTACGACGTGCACGACGGCGGCGAGCTCGGGCGGCGGGCCAAGGCCCGCACGGGCGTGTTCCCGGCCGTGCGGACGGCTGCCGACGACGTGGCGCTGATCGCCTTCACCTCGGGTACCAGCGGTGTGCCGAAGGCCACCGTGCACTTCCACCGGGACGTGCTGGCCATCGCGGACACCTTCTCCGCCCGGGTGCTCCGGCCCGAGCCGACCGACCTGTTCGCCGGCAGCCCACCGCTCGGCTTCACGTACGGGCTCGGCGGTCTGCTGATCTTCCCGCTGCGCGCGGGCGCGGCCAGCCTGCTGCTGGAGGAGACCGCGCCGGACAAGCTGTTCCGGGCGGTGGCCCGGCACCGGGTGAGCGTGCTGTTCACCTCGCCCACGGCCTACCGCCGGGTCCTGGACGCGCTGGACGACTACGATCTGGCCAGCCTGCGGCTGTGCGTCTCGGCCGGCGAGGCGCTCTCGCTGGCGACCTGGCAGGCCTTCGAACGGGCCACCGGACTGCGGCTGGTCGACGGCATCGGCTCCACCGAGATGCTGCACGTGTTCATCTCGGCCGCCGGCGAGGACATCCGGCCGGGCGCCACCGGCCGGGTGGTCCCGGGCTTCCGCGCGCGGGTCGTGGACGAGAGCGGGGCCGAGGTGCCGGACGGAGTGCCGGGCCTGCTGCAGCTGAAGGGCCCGACCGGCTGCCGATACCTGGCGGACCCTCGCCAGCGGGCTCAGGTGCGGGACGGCTGGACGTTCACCGGTGACGTCTTCATCAAGGACGCCGACGGCTACTTCTGGTACCAGGCGCGCTCCGACGACATGATCGTCAGCTCGGGCTACAACATCGCCGCGCCCGAGGTGGAGAACTCGCTGCTGCGGCACCCGGCGGTCGCGGAGTGCGCGGTGGTGGGCGCGCCGGACCCGGGACGCGGCGAGATCGTCAAGGCGTACGTGGTGCTCGCGGCCGACTACCGGCCGGGAGAGGAACTCGCCGCCGCCCTGCAGTCCTTCGTCAAGAGCGACATCGCGCCGTACAAGTACCCGCGCGCCATCGAGTTCACCGCCGACCTGCCGCGCGGCAACACCGGAAAGCTCCTGCGCAGCGCCCTGCGGGAGAGCTCCGGAAGCCGTAGCCGGTGAGGTCGGCTGCCCGGGGGGCAGGCTTCCGTGAGAGCGCCTCGGCCACCGGCTCCCGGGGTGCTCGCACTCCTTGAGGAAGCCGCCCGTGCCGCGGGCGAGGTCGATGGTGGCGGCGGTTGTCGACCCCCGGGCGCCTTGCCTGCCATCTGCTGACGCCGGCGGCCGCCTCCTCACCCCGGAGCCGCCCGCTGTCCCGCTGAAGGCCCGCGGGCGCGAGCGCTGACCGGTGGCGCCCGGGCCGCCGTTCGCCGGTGGGGCGGCGGGGCGGCCGGGGTCAGCGGGTGAGGCCGTCGAGGTCGGTGGGCCAGTCGAGGAGGGTGCCTTCGGTGCCCTGGGGGACGAGGGTGAAGGTCTCGCGGCGGAGCCAGCGGCGGACCTGGCGGGTGGGGAGGTCGACGAGGGCGATCTGGTCGCGGTTCCTGAGCATGATGCGCAGGGCGGCGCGGCCGTGGCAGGTGCAGGGGGGCCAGATGCGGACGTCGCCGAGGCCGGTGGGCTGGTGGAGGCCCTCCCAGAGGAGGTCGCGGCCGAAGCGCCAGGTACCGGCTTCGGCGGCGGGGCCGAGGAATTCGAGTGCGACGGCGAGCGGGTCGTCGCCGCGGTAGCCGAGGCGTACCGGGACGTCGACGGACTCGTGTTCGCCGAGGACGAGCCGGGCGTCGAGGGTCAGGTCGGTGCCGGCGGCTTCCGGGTGGGGCTGGGGATCGGAGAGGGGATGGTGGGCGGGCACGAGGGTTTCTCCTGGCGGTGGCGTGGGGGGAGGAGTGCGGGCGCCGGACGGCCGGGGCACTGGTGGCCGGTGGCGGTGCGGCGCTCTCGCCTCGGGCCCTGGGAGCTGCCGGGGGCAGGGGGAGGCGGAATGGCTCCCAGCCTAGGAGGCGGCGGCGAGGTGGATGTTCCGGCCGTGCACCGCGAGGTGACGATCCGCGCACCGTTCGCCCGGTGGCCATGGCGGGGTGGGTGCTCCTTGGTGTCAGGTGGGTGTGGCCCTGGGGTCGGGGAGTGGTGTGGTCGGCGGTCGGTCCGTTGGCTGTAGGGCCGACCTTCGTTGCCTCAACCACGGTGTGGGGAAGGGGAGTTCGGGTTACCGCGTCGTTCCCCGGGTTCGTGCGGGGAGCCGCTTTCGGCTGTCGGTGCCGCCCGCGGCGGCGGCCGTCCGGGCCTGGTGGAGACGCCGGATCCTCGGTTTGTTGAACGTTTGTCCATCCCGTTTCGCTCCTTGTATGAATGGCGCCGGGAGGCTTTTGATCATGCAGAGGTGGATCCAGCGCTCGCGTTCGGGAGGCGAGGCGCTGCAGACGTTGGTGGACGGCCTGGCCGAGGAGCTGGGGCGCTCGGTCGTTCTCGACGACCCCTTGGTGCGGTTGATCTGCACCAGCCGGCACTTCGGCGACGAGGACCGGGTGCGCGTGCGCACGCTGCTCCAGGGCATCGCGGACGACGAGGCCATCCGCTACGTGCTGTCGCAGGGGGTCGCCCGGTGGACCCGCCCCGGCGTCCTGCCCGGCCGCGACGACCTGGGGCTCCAGCCCCGTTACTGCGTCCCGATCCGGGAGCGCGGCCACGTGCTGGGCATCCTCATGGTCGTGGCGGTGGGAGAACCCCTCACCACGGCCGAGACCGAGGCCATCGACCGGGTGGCGCGCGCCGTGGCGGGCGAGATGTACGCCGAGCGGCTGGCCTCGGACGAGAACGAGGAGCACATCCGCGGGCTGGTGAGCCGGCTGGTCGGCTCGGACTCCACCACGCGCTGCGCCGCGCACCAGCGCGTGGTGGACGACGGTCTGCTGCCGGCCGGCCCGCACGTGGTGGTGACCAGCGTGACGGTCTCCGGGCAGTACGGGCCCTCCGGCCAGACCGAGGTGGCGCTGCGCGCCGCGCTGGAGCCGTACCGGCGGACCCGTACGGCCCGCGGCCTGGCGATGGTCGACCAGGACCGGGCGGTCCTGGTGCAGGTCTTCGAGCGGGAACCGGCGGAGGAGGACCTGGAGCAGCAGTGCCGCGCCGTGGTCCGCTCCCTGACGACCTTCCTGGGCCCGGAGCCGGCCGTGGCGGTGGGCGTGGGCGGGCGCCGTACGGCGCTGGCCGACGCGTGGATCTCCTACGACCAGGCCCGGGTGGCGGTGCGCGCGGCCCGCCGGCTGCCCCGATTGGAGGGCGTCGGCGACTGGGAGCGGCTCGGGGAGTACGCGGTGTTCCTCCAGCTGCCCGAGAGCGCGCTCGACGACTCGCTCCTGCCCAAGCCGCTGCGGCGCCTGCTCGAGGGCGGCGGCAACGCCCGGCTGGAGGAGACCCTGCGCTGCTACCTGGACAACGCCGGTTCGGTGCCCAAGACCGCGGAGGTCCTGGAGCTGCACCGCACCTCGCTGTACTACCGCCTGCGCCAGATCCAGGAGATCACGGGTCTGGACCTGGACGACGGCGCGCACCGCCTCCAGCTGCACCTGGGGCTGCGACTGCGGGACCTGCTGCAGGTTCCGGCGGAGACGGCCTACCGCTAGGGCGCGGCGTCGGCGCAGATGGCGTTCCCGCAGGTGACGTCGCCGCAGCGCGGTGTTGCTACAGAGCGATGAAGCTTCGTCGGGCAATCCCTACGTCGGTCGGTGGTCAACGGGTTCAGCCCACCGCGAGAATCCTCACTACGAGCTGCCGCTCATCCCCCGGCGACCTGCGGGTTCCGGACTTCCCGGGCCCGACGAGCCGATACGAACGGACAAGAACGAGCACCATGCACCAACTCATCACGAACGACGGTGTGCGCCTGGACTACCGCGACAGCGGCGGCGACGGGGTCCCGCTGGTGATGCTCCACGGCTGGGCGCAGACGCAGGAGACGTTCCGCCACCAGTTCGAGGGGCTGGCACCGGGCCGGCGCGTCGTGACGGTGGACTTCCGCGGCCACGGCCGTTCCGGCAAGCCGCGCCACGGCTACCGCATCGCGCGCCTGGCCCGCGACGTCCTCGGCCTGCTCGACCACCTGGGCCTGGAGACCTTCGACGCGCTGGGCTCGTCGATGGGTGCCTCGGTGTGGTGGAGCTTCGTCGACCAGCACGGCACCGGCCGCATCCGCCGGCTCGTCCTGGTCGACCAGCCGGCCGCCGTGGCGGCGGTGCCCTGGACCGCACCGGCCGAGCACCGCGAGTCCGGCGCCGTCTTTGACGTGGCGGGGCTGCTGGAGCTGTGCGCCGCGCTGGCCGGCCCGGACGGGGCCGAAGTCCGCGAGGGCTTCGTCCGCTCGATGTTCAGCGGTTCCACCGACCCGGACCTGCTGGCCTTCGTGACCGGGCAGATCCGCGCCACTCCGGCGTACGCGGGCGTCCCGCTGCTCTTCGACCACTGCGTCCAGGACTGGCGCGACGTCCTCGACTGCATCGACGTGCCGACCCTGGTGCTCGGCTGCGAGGGGAGCCACGTGGACCCGGCGTCCCAGCGCTACCTCGCCGAGCGGATCCCCGGGGCCCGCCTCCACGTGTTCCCGAAGAGCGTGGCGAGCTCGCACTTCCCGTTCCTGGAGAACCCCGCCGCGTTCAACGCCGTCGTGGAGAAGTTCCTCTCCTGAACGCCCCGCCGCCGCCAGTGTCACCTCAACCGGGCGCCGGACGGCGGGCGGTCCTTCCCAACACCTCGTACTGAACCCCGCGAAGTACTGAACCTCACGAAGTACTGAACCCCGCGAAGTACTGAACCCCACAAACCGGTCGGAGCCTCCCGTGATCCCGTCGGGTCCCTCACCCATGCCCGAAGCCGCGCACCACCAGCCCGCGCACCACCTGCCCGATCAGGCCGTCGGCGCCTGCATCGACGTCCTGTCCCCGCCGCCCGGGGCCGATCCCGAGGACTGCCTCTACGTCACGCTGCACCTCCAGGGACCGGCCTCGGTCCGGCGTCACGCGGTCAGCACCGTACTGGCTCCGGGGGACCTGCTGATCGGCACGTCGCCGCATCCGGCGGGGCTGCTGCGGGAGGCCGGGTGCCGGATGGTGCGCTTCCGGCTCCCGTGCTTCTACCTGGCGGTGCGCCACGGTGACGTGCGGCGTACGGGCGGGCTGGTGGCGCGGGGGAACGAGGGGGTCGGCGCGCTCGCCTCGCAGTTCCTGCGGACCCTGGCCGCCCGGGCCCGGGACCGGGCCGGGGCACCCGGGGCACGGCCGGGCGACCACCTCGCGCGCAGCGTCTCGGACCTGGTGGCGATCCTGGTGACGGAGCTGCTGGAGCGGGAGGAACCCGAGCAGCCGGGCGGCGGCTCGGCGGAGCTGCTGGCGCGCATCCGGGCCCACATCGAGGAGAACCTCGCCGATCCGGACCTCGCGCCGGAGTCGATCGCCCGGGCGCAGCACATCTCGGTGCGCTACCTGCACAAGCTGTTCCAGCAGGACGGGATGACCGTGGGCCAGTGGGTGCGGCAGCGGCGGCTGGACGCGTGCCGCCGGGAGCTGGAGCGTCCGTCCCGGCGGCAGACCAGCGTCTCCGCGGTCGCGCACCGGTGGGGCTTCGTCAGCCACTCCCACTTCAGCCGGGCGTTCCGCGACGCCTACGGGGTGTCGCCCCGCGAGTGGCAGGCCTACGCGGCCCAGACCGACGGCCGCCGTCCCTCCTGAACCCTCCCGCACGACCGCTTCCATGCTCCGTCGATCCCACCGATGCCGTCGATCCCGCTGATCCCGCCGATCCCGCCGATGCCCCGCCGCCCGGCGCCATCCGAAAGGCCGCCATGTCCTCCACCCGGCCCACCGTCGTGCTCGTCCACGACGGCTGCTCCGACGCCAGCACCTGGTTCGGCGTCGTCGCCGAACTCCACAGACGGGGCCTGACCGTCCTCGCCGTCGCCAATCCGTTGCGGGGGCTCGCCCATGACGCCGCCTACCTGGTGTCCGTGGTGGCGGGCATCGAGGGCCCGGTGGTCCTGGTCGGCCATTCCTACGGGGGTGCGGTGATCACGGAGGCCGGGGCGGCGGCGTCGAACGTCGTGGCGCTGGTGTACGTGGCGGCCTACCTGCCCGACGTGGGGGAGAGCTACCAGGCGCTGTCGGACCGGTTCGCCCCCGCGCCGCTGATCTCCCGGCTGCGGCGCACTGAGTTCGCGACCGGCGGCGCCGCGCGGGAGACGGAGTTGACCGTGCCGGAGGAGTGCTTCCGGCCGCTGGTCGCCGCCGACCTCGACGCGGAGGTGGCGCAGGTGCTCGCCGCACTCCAACGCCCGGCCGCCGAGCGGGTGTTGACCGACGAACCGACGGTGGCGGCCTGGCGCACGACGCCTTCCTGGGCCCTGGTGACGGGGGCCGACCAGGCATTGCCGCCGTCGATCCAGCGCTTCACCGCACAGCGGGCCGGCGCCACCGTCCTCGAACTGCCCGAGGCCTCCCACAGCGTGGCGGTCTCCCGGCCCACGGCCGTCGCGGAACTCATCCAGGACGCGACCATGCCGGGTCGTGTACGGTCTATGAATCTCCCGATCCAGGAGACCGGACCCACGGAACGACGAAGCGGTCGCCACCGGACCGGTTGAGCGGTTCGGCCAGGCGCGCCAGGCCGTGGTGTGCTCCCCGTACACGGTCAGGCCTTTCCGATCACGCCAGGAGCCAAGCGTTGTCCGACCCCACGCCCTCTCAGGTCCGGAGACCGGTGCTCGACCGGGCGCTCCAGGAGTTCCTGGACACCCGGGCCGGAGCGGCGGAGACGGAGCTGCCGGACCTCTCCTTCCTCGCCCTCGACAGCCTGCCGAGCATCAGCTCGGACGAGGACCCGGACGACCCGTACGGCACCGTGACGGAGTGGTTCGCGCTGCCCTGCGGGCCGACCGGGCGGGTGCGCGTCCAGGTGACCAGGCCGGTCGGCGCCGTCGAGCCCAGCCCCGTCGTGCTGTTCCTGCCCGGCCTGGGCTGGTCGCTCGGCGACGCCGACTGCTACGCCCGGCTGGTGCGGGAGTTCGCCCTGGGCACGGACGCCGCCGTCGTCTACGTGGACTACGCCCGGGCGCCCGCCGCCCGCTACCCGGTGGCCGTCGAGCAGTGCCACGCGGTGGCCCGCTGGATCCACGAGCACGGCCACGAGATCGGACTGGAGGGGGACCGGATCGCCGCCGTCGGCGACTCGGCGGGTGCCAACCTGGTGGCGGCGCTGACCCTCCTCGCCCGGGAGCACGGCGACGTGCCGCTGGTGCACCAGGTGCTGATCTGCCCCGTCACCGACGCCGACTTCGACACCCCCTCCTACCGCGGGTTCGCCACCGGCTACTTCCTGCACCGCGAGCACATGCGCCGCTTCTGGGACGACTACCTGCCCGAGGCCTCCCGCCGCACGGAGGCCACCGCCGCACCGCTGCGCGCCTCCCTGGAACAGCTCACCGGCCTGCCGCCGGCCCTCGTGGTCACCGCCGAGGCCGACGTGCTGCGGGACGAGGGCGAGGCCTACGCGGCCAGGCTCCGCGAGGCCGGCGTCCCGGTCGTGTCGACGCGCTACCAGGGGGTGATGCACGGCTTCCTGCTCGTCGGCGGGCTCCATCCCACGGGCACCACCCGCGCCGCGCTGCTCCAGGCCGTCGACACCGTGCACATGGCACTGCACCGCCGGTCCTGGTGAGCCCGGGCGGCGCCGCGGACGGCTGAGGTCCCTGCGGGTGTGGCGGTGGCCCGACGTCCCTTCGGGTTCCCCTCGGGTTCCCTTCGGTGCGCGGACCGACCGCGGCCAGTGCGTCGTCGGAACAGGCTCCCGCCGGTGCGTTCCTAGCCTGGTGGCTGGCACCGGGACACCGGAGCCGGGGGCGAACGCCCGGCCCGCGCAGGCGAGTTGCCGCAGCCGGGCGTTCCGCACGAACGCGCCGGCCCCGGCGTGGTGCGGACGCCCCGAAGAACTCAGCGATCCGAAGAGGACTCAGTCATGACGACCAATGACACACCCACCGTCGTGCTGGTGCACGGCGCCTTCGCCGATGCCTCCAGCTTCGCCCGGGTCATCCCGCACCTGCTCGCCGACGGGCTGAACGTGGTGGCGCCGGCCGTGCCGAACCGCAGCCTGACCGGCGACTCCGCCTACATCGCCTCGGTGGTCCGGCGGATCCCCGGGCCGGTCGTGCTGGTCGGCCACTCCTACGGCGGCGCGGTGATCACCGTGGCGGGCGCCGAGGAGAACGTCAAGGCACTGGTGTACCTGGCGGGTTACGCGCTGGAGGAGGGGGAGAGCCTGGGCGAACTGCAGGGCGGCTTCCCCGACTCCGAGCTCGCCTCCGCGCTGGTGTACAGCCCGTTCCCGCTGGACGGCGGGGAGGGCGAGGGCACCGACGTCTCGGTGGAGGTCGACCGCCTTCCGGCGATCTTCGCGGCCGATGTCGACCCCGGGCTCGCCCGGGTCCTCGCCGTCACCCAGCGCCCGCTCGCCGCGGCGGCGTTCGGTGAGGCCGCGCCGACGGCGGCGTGGCGGAGCAAGCCGTCCTGGGGGATCGTCGCCGCCGCCGACCGGACCCTCAACCCCGAGGTCCAGCGGTTCGGCTACCGGCGCGCCGGGGCGACCACGGTCGAGCTCGACTCCTCGCACCTGGTCATGCTCTCCCGGCCCGAGCAGGTCGTGGACGTGATCCGCGAGGCCGTCCGGTCCGTGGCCGGCTGACCGGAGGCCGAACGCGGGACTCGGCTGTGCTCCTTCCCGGGGGATCGGGAAGGAGCACAGCCGAGTCGCGTCACGCCATCGGACCGGGGCGGTCGGACGGCATGGGACGGGCCGACTACAGGGTCCGGCGCACGCCCGCCTGCTGTTCCAGCCGGTGCAGCTGGCTGGTCAGATCCGCGTGCATGGCGTCCCGCACGGGACCGCTGCGCCCGATCCACAGCACCTCCCGGCCCCGGAGCTCCTCCAGCAGCAGGGCGTGGGCCGAGTACATCGCGACCGCCGCGAGGAGCATGCCCAGCGCTCCGGACACGTAGCCCAGCCAGGCCACGCCCGAGACGCCGTGCAGACCGGCGACGAAGTAGCGCGGTGCGGCGATCATCAGGAGCACCCACAGCACCCGCTTCGGCCTCGCCACCGAGGCCATCAGGGCGGCGAAGACCGAGAACACCAGGTTCAACACACCCAGCACCTGCGCGCCGCCGGGGGCACCCGAGGCCGTGACCAGGCCGTTGGCCAGCCAGGCGCCGGCGAACCCGCCCATCAGCGTCGCCGCGATGACGTCACGGGCGCCGAACGCGAGGATGCTGACCAGCAGTTGGAGCACGAAGGCGGAGAAGAACGTGAGCGCCACGGCCTGCCGGTGCACACTGTCGATCAGGCCGAGCTGATGGCTGCTGGCCACGGCGGAGGTGATGGCCACCATGAAGAAGCCCAGGGGCATCGGCGAGGCGATCGGCCGCATGGTGATCCGGGTCATCGCGTGCAGGTTGGGTTCGGTGCCGGTGCCGGTGCCGGTGCCGGTGCCGGTGTCGGCCGCGGTCGGGCCCGGCTTGTGCACGTGCTCGTCTTCCGTCACCACTGCCACCATCGTTCCACTCCTTGCTTTGGGTACGTGCCCTGGGCACTCGGACGTTCCGGGGCGGCCGCGGAGAGCGGCCGCCCCGGTTCCCAGAGGCTATGAGCGGGGAGGAGGAGGGACTTGTCCCGATGTGTACGGATCCTGTCGCGCCCGCGCCCGTCGGGGAGTGCGGGCCCGCCCGTCACCCGTCGCGGTGCTGCGCCATCAGGGCGTGCTTGACGGCCGGTTCCCGGGTGAGCAGTTCGCGGGCGTCGGCCTCGAAGGCGTGGTCGGTACCGGTGTAGCGCCCGTGGTGCTGGGCGCAGTGCTCCGACCACGACGTCACGGTGAACGACTCGACGAACCGCTCCGGCCGGGCGGCGTCCCGGTACAGGCCCCAGGTGACCGCGCCCGTCCGGCGCCGGGAGGACTCCACCTTCCGCATCGCCGCGACGAACGCCGGAGCCCGTTCCGCCCGCACCTGGTACGTCACGGTCACCAGGACCGGCCCGTCCTGCGGCGCCGGTTCGACGGCCAGCCGGGGTTCGGGCCACGCCTCGGAGAGCGTCGGATCGGTCCGGCCGCCGAGCAGGGGCAGCCCTCGCAGCGTCAGCACCCCGACGAGGAGGGTCAGGGCCGCCAGGAGCATCGCCACGGACAGTCCGGCGTGCTGGGCCACCTGCCCCCAGCACAGCGAACCGAGGGCGCTGCCGCCCTGGAAGACGAGCAGGTAGAAGGCCGAGGCGCGGGCCCGCACCCACGCCGGCAGGGCGACCTGGAGGCCCGCGTTCAGGGTGGACAGCGCCGTGATCCAGGCCGCTCCCGCCAGGACCAGGGCCAGGAAGGCGACCGGCACGCTCGCGCCGGCGGCCAGCGCCACCAGCGCGCCCGCGAAGACGGCCCCGGCGAGCGCCAGCGCGCCGTTTCCGCCGACCTGTCGCGAGAGCGCGGGCAGCGCCGCCGCTCCCGCGACCGCTCCCAGCCCCACGGCACCCAGCAGGAGGCCGTAACCGGCCGCCCCGAGACCGAGGGACTCGTGCGCGGACACCGGCAGCAGCGTCCACAGGGCGGAGGCGCCGGGGACGAACAGGGCGCTGCGCAGCAGGATCCGGCGGATGCGCGGTGCGCTGCGGACGTACCGGCCGCCGGCCCGCAGGGCCGCGATCAGGTGCTCGCGCTCCTGACCCGGCTGCGGCGCCCGCGCCCCGCCGCCGGGGCGCCAGGTCGCCAGCACGGCCAGGATCGCCAGGAAGGAGGCGGCGTTGACGGCGAAGGTCCAGCCGACCCCGAGGGCGGCGATCAGCACCCCGCCGAGGGCCGGGCCGACGGCGCGCGCCAGGTTGAGGTTCACCGCCCCCAGGGCCGCGGCCTGCCGCAACTCCTCCCGGGGGACGAGCGAGGGCTGCACCGCCTGCCAGGCCGGGCCGTTGAGCGCGTTCCCGCAGCCCAGGAGGAAGGTGAGCGCCAGCAGTGTCCAGGGCCCGAGCCGTCCCGTGAACGCCAGTACGGTCAGCGCGGCGGCCACCAGCGCCATGGCGGCCTGCATCGCCAGCAGCAGGCGGCGCCGGTCCACGAGGTCCGCGAGGACCCCGGCCGGCAGGGCGAGGAAGAGCACCGGCAGACCCGCGGCGAGCTGGACCAGGGACACCTGGGCCGCGCCGTGTCCGACCAGCAGCCACTGGGCGCCGACGGTCTGCATCCAGCTGCCGACGTTCGAGGTGAACTGGGCCAGCCAGAGGTCGCGGAAGACCCGCCGGCGCAGCGGCGACCAGGCCGAACCGCTCGCGGCGCCGGCCTGTCCGCCGTCGGTCCCGGTCATCGACGTACCACCTGCCCCGCCTCTTCGCACACTGCCGACGGGAGGCCCGACGACGCGACGGTACGGGGGGCGGTCGACGTCGTCGGGCGGTCCCGGGAGAGCCCCTCGCTCCCCGCCCCGGGAACGCTAGCGCCCGGCCGCGGCGGCGGGCTTGACCGTCAGCGCCCACCGTTGTGCCGCGCCTGCACAGCCGGGTTCCGGCAGGACGTGAGTCGGCAGGACGCGAGCGGGGGCGGTCAGATCCGGGTGGCGGTGACGACGTGGTAGTCCACGAGGCCGTCGCGCCAGGCGGCCAGGAAGTTGCGGGACCAGTGGGAGGTGGGGACGGCGTCGGTGAGGTAGCGGTCGAAGCCCGGCCAGACGTGGGCGCCGATGGACTCGGTGGTGACGTCCGTGAAGCCGAAGCGGGTGAGGCCGGCGGTGAAGTCGTCGAGCGGGTGGGCGATGTCGAGGCCGTCGGCGAAACTGGCGAGCAGGATCTTGAGGCGCTCGGCGACGTCCGGGCCGGGGGCGGTGAAGAAGGTGGTCACGACCAGCCGGCCGCCGGGGCGCAGGACGCGGGCGCTCTCCCGGGCGAAGCCGGTCAGCTCACGGAAGTGCTGGGCCGCCTCGACGGAGAAGACACCGTCCAGATAGCCGTCGGAGAACGGGAGTTCGTCCGCCGATCCCAGGGTGTACGCCAGCCGATCGGGGTACGTGGCCAGGGCTCTCGCGTTGACGGCCCGGGCCCGCTCGATCTGGTCCGGGTGGATGTCCACCCCCGTCACCGCCGCGAACCGGAACTCCCGCAGCGCCAGCGCCGAACCCAGCCCGCGCCCGCAGCCCACCTCCGCCAGTCGCAGCCGTTCCCTCGGCTCGGGGAACTCCCGCAACACCCGCCGGTAGAGCTGCTCCTGGCTGCGCACCCGGTCCTCGGTGGTCGGGGCGGCGAGGTCGATCCCCTGCCAGTAGCCGAAATTGATGAAGCCTCCGGCGAAGCTGGCGACCTTGGCCAGGTCATCGGTGCCGTAGGTCTTGCGCACGGTAGGGGGGATGCGGTTGTGGTCCATGGGCCGCTGGGTCTCCTGGTCGGTGGGCGCCCGGCGGTCGGGCGCGCCGAGGGTACGTACCCAAACCTGTGGTGGTCCGAACACGGTACGTGATCGGAGCGTCTCCCGCGGACAACGGTCGCGTGCTGGTGCCCCGAGGGGTTCCGGGGGCTCGGGGCGCCGGGGGCACCACCACGCGGGGCCGGGAAAAAATGACCTCCGGACGGGCCGGACGGTTCGCTACAGTCCGCGGGGACTTCCTACCACCGCGAGGAGAACGCCACCGTGAACGTCCCCGACGACCGCCCCGCCCCGCCGCTGACCGGCGGCGAGCGCGAGATGCTGCGCGGCTTCCTCGACTTCCACCGGGCGACCCTCGCCCTGAAGTGCGAGGGCCTGACCGACGAGCAGTTGCGGCTGCGCTCCAGTCCGCCCTCCACGCTGAGCCTGCTCGGGCTGGTCCGGCACATGGCGGAGGTCGAGCGCGCCTGGTTCCGCCGGGTGATCGACGGCGAGGACCTGCCGCTGGTCTGGTCCGAGGACGGCGACTACCAGGCCGCCTACGACCCCGCCGGCGCCACCCGCGCCGAGGCCTTCACCGCCTGGCAGGCCGAGGTCGAGCACTCCCGCCGCATCGAGCTCGCCGCCGACTCCCTCGACGTCACCGGCTACCAGGCCCGCTGGGACGCCGAGGTGTCGCTGCGGCTGGTGATGCTCCACCTGATCCACGAGTACGCCCGGCACAACGGCCACGCCGACTTCCTGCGTGAGGCGATCGACGGCGCGGTGGGGGCGTAGGAGCGGGCTGACCGTGTCGGGCGCCGGCCGGGGACCGGCGGCCTCGGGCGAGTGCCGGGGCCTACCAGCCGAGGAGGTGGGTGCGGTGGGTGAGGGCGGCGAGGACGGAGCCGGCGGTGGCCTCGGGGGTGAGGGCGGTGGTGTCGAGGCTGTGGGTGGCGGGCTTGGGGGCCGGGCCGGCGTGGAGGACGACGTAGTGGAGGGCGGCGCCGGTGGTGCGGCTCTCGCGGCGGAAGGTGTCGAGGGCGGCCGGGGCGGCGGAGGCCTCCACCACGACCTGGTAGCCGCGGGTGGCGTAGGCGAAGGCGGCCTGGGCGGCCGCGGCCAGGGCGGTGGCGTTCTGGCGCCCGGCCTCGGGCAGGTGGGGCGGGAGCTGGCCGCTGCGGATGACCCGCAGGAAGTCGTCCGTCCGCAGGTGGACGCTCGGGTTCAGCTCCCGGGCGAGCAGCTCCGCGACCGGGCTGTTCCCGGCCCCGGCCGGGTCGACGAGGACGAGGACGCCCCCGGCGCCACGGCCGCCCCCGAGCTCCGGCCCACCTACGGTCGTACGGTTCACAGCTGCTGATCCCTTCGCGGGCCGGGGACGGACGGGGAGCCGGGGCGGGGCGGTCGGAGTGCGAAGGGGCTGGTCGGCCCATATCCGGACAACCGACCGCCTCGTCCCTACGACTGATGCGTTTCGGGGATCAACCTAGTCCAAACGGGTGGCCCGAGTCGTCCCCCATCCGGTTCCTGGGCGGGTCGGCGGACCGGTCGGTGGCCGCCCGGCGGCCGGTCGGGGGCCGGTCGGTGGCCGGGCGGTGGCGGTGCGGCGGGGCAGCCGACGGGGAGTCGGGGGCGGTGCGGCGGGCGGTCGGGGCGCCCGCCGCGGGCCGCTACCGGTCCCCGGTGCGCAGCACGACCGGGTTGGTGAGCGCCGCCATCGGGCCCCAGGGCAGGTCGGGGCCCATCGCGTTGCCCTTGCCCGGGGTGCCGTCCGCCTTCGGGTGGCGCACCTCGGCCCGGACGTACGCGGCGAGCGAGGCGGTGGTGCGCCAGACCACGGTGCCGGCGCCGTCGGCGGGCAGCGACTCCTGGTGCATCTGCCCCTCGTCCGTGAGCAGGCGGACCGTCCCGCCGGGCACGCCGGAGACGGTGAGCCGGACGTCCAGCGGGGCGTCGCCCGGGACGGTCAGCTCCTCGCCGACGCCTGCCCGGCGGCCGTGCCCGGTCACGGTGAAGTCCACCTCGACGGCCGGGGATTCGGCCAGCCAGCTGCGCCCGGCGCGCAGCCCGTCGAGGATCGCGTCCCGGGTGAGGTCCTCGGCCAGCACCACGGTGTGGGGGGAGCCGATGACCTGCGGTTCGCTGTGCGCGTCGCTGTTGCCCAGGGCGGGCAGCCAGGAGCGGCCCTCGCGCAGGGCGACGGCGAGCCGGCCGTCCCAGGTGTCCACCGCGGACTCGTCGTCGTACGTCCAGGGGCCGTTCCACACCTCGACGGCGTCGGCCTCCTCGTAGCCGAACTTCCACTGGCAGGCGACGTAGGGGCAGTACGGGTGCGCGGGCACGACCAGGCCGCCGGCCCGGTGGACCTGGCGGACGAAGCGGGGGTACTCCTCGTCGCGCGAGCGGTAGCGCCAGTCGACGAACTGGCCGGGCTCCAGCCCGAGGGCCAGCCAGTGGCCGTTGCGGGTGGTGATCTCCTCGCCCGGCAGGATCAGCAGGTCGGGGCCGGCCAGCGGGCCCCAGGCGGCGTGCGAGGAGCTGGTGTTGTGGTCGGTCGAGACGATGAAGTCGAGGCCGGCCGCGCGTGCCCCGGCCGCCACCTCCTCGGGCTTGCGCCGCCCGTCGGAGTGGACGGTGTGCAGGTGGCAGTCGCCGCGGTACCAGGCCCGGCCGCGGCCGCGGGCGCGCTCCGCCGGGTACTGCGGGGTGAACTTCGGCCCGGGTGTGCCGAACCGGAGGGTGACCTCGACGTGGTAGTCCAGGCCCTGCGGGGCCACCTGGTAGGGGCCGAGGACCACGTGCCAGGTGCCGGGGTTGATCGGGCCGGGGAGGTAGCCGGGGGTCGCGGCGCCGCGGGAGAGGCTGAACCCGGTGCGGAAGCCGCCGGACCAGCCGCGGAAGCCGGGGCCGCCGAGGTCGGTGCCGCGCTCGTCGAAGATGCCGATGTCGCAGGAGTTGCCGGGGGTGCCGGCCGGGACCGGCGGCTTGTCGTAGCCGTAGGTGACGGCCATCTCCCGGACGCCTTCGGGGACTTCGACCGGGAGGTAGACGAAGTCGGGGGCGCCGGTGGGCAGGTGGCCGGTGAGGGTGAGGGTGCGGTCGGTGGGGGTGGTGCCGGGGCCGTCGGCGGGGGCGGCGTGCGCCTGGCCGGCGGTGGCGGCGAGGCCGAGGGCGGTGGCGGCGCCGGTGGCCAGGCCGGTGCGGAGCAGGTCACGGCGGGCTGGCCCGGCGGCCGGCGGGGAGGCGGGCTGGTCGGGGCGCGGTAAGGCGGACGGCACGGCGGACGGGGTGGTCGGCTGGTCGGGGCGCGGGGTGCTGGGTTCGGTCGGCATCGAGGCCTCCGGATCGGGGCGGGCGGGTCGCTCGCGTGCCTACCCCGGCGAGTGAACCGGGGGTGAGTCGGGGCCCACGGGGGCGGGGCGGGTCGGTGAAGAGGGGCCGGGCGGGGGCGGGGGCGAGTTGCGGGGAGTGACGAATGGTCGGTTCATTGTCATGTCATCGGTTTATATGAGAAATAGCGGAAAGGGGAGACGGACGTGGCGGTGAGTCGGCGGACGCTGCTCATGGTGGTGGCCGGAGGCGCCTTGGCGGGGTGCGGCGGCAGGACGGCGGAGGCCGGCCCGCCCGCACCGGCGGGCTCGGACCCGGCGGCCTCGGCGATACCGTCCGCCGCGCCGGCCGTCGCACCCTCCACCTCCACCTCCACCTCCACCGAGCCGCTCGCGACGCCGTCCGGAGGGCCTGCCGAGGCCGCCGCCGCACCGACGTCCGCACCGACGTCCGCGCCGGCGCCCACGCCGTCGCCCACCTCGACGCCCGCGCCGGAACCCGCGCACCAGCCGACCCGGGCCCAGGTGGTCGAGCGGTACGGGGCGCTGGCCCCGAGCGAGTGGGGCCTGGAGGTCTCCGGGGTGATCACCGACCTGCCGGACGGCGAGAGCGCCACAGCGCTCACCTTCGACGCCTGCGGCGGCCCCGGCGGCAACGGCTACGACGCCGACCTGATCGACTTCCTGCGGGCGCACGCCGTGCCGGCCACGCTCTTCCTGAACGCCCGCTGGATCGACGCCAACCCGGACGAGTTCGAGCAGCTCGCCGCCGACCCGCTGTTCGAGATCGGCAACCACGGCACCGTCCACCGCCCGCTCTCGGTCACCGGCCGCTCCGCCTACGGCATCGCCGGCACGGGCGACGTCGCCGAGGTGTACGACGAGGTGGCGGGCAACGCCCGGAAGCTCACGGAACTGCTCGGGCACCCGCCCCGGTTCTTCCGCTCCGGCACCGCGCACTACGACGACGTCGCCACCCGGGTGGTCGCCGACCTGGGCCAGCGCGTGGCGGGCTTCAGCGTGAACGGGGACGGCGGGGCGACGCTGCGGGCCGCCGAGGTGCGGCAGGAGTTCGCCTCCGCCCCGCCCGGCGCGATCGTGATCGGCCACCTGAACCACCCGGGAGGCGGCACCGCCCCCGGGGTGGCGGCGGCGCTGCCGGGGCTGCTGGCGGCGGGGCGGCGCTTCGTCCGGCTCTCGGAGGTGCTGTAGCCGGACGTCCCGGCCCGGGCCGGGAGGCCCAGGTGGCTTCAGGCCGGACGCCGCTGGCCGCCGGACGCATCGGGCCGGACGCCTCCGGCCGGGCCTCGGGCCGGACGCCTCGGGCCGCGCGCCTCGGGCTCGTCGGCTCAGGCCAGGCGCAGGCCGCCCGGGTGCTCCTCCTCGATGATCCGGACCAGCCAGTCGAAGACCGTCGGCCCCCGGCCCGCCCGGGCGGCCTCCAGCTCGGCGGTGATGCGCGCGCGGTTGGTGGGGTGGGCGTGGGCCAGCCGCAGCTCCAGCCGGCGGACCGTCTCCGGGTGGCCGAGGTTGCGGCGGGAGACCTCGTGGTGGCGCCACTCGATGACCCAGTCGCCGTCCTCGGGCGTGCCGTAGCCGCCGCGCAGGCAGTCGGCGAAGGCGTCGAGGTTGCGGCCGAAGTAGCCGTCCTCGCCGATGGTCCGCCCGACCACGTCCCAGAAGTCGTCCAGGGTCCTGATCCCGTTGCCGTCGATCACATACGTCACCGTCACGGGGTCGAGGATATGCCGCGTCGACGGCGGGTCGGAGGGCGCCGGGGAGATCGGGGAGGATGCCGGGGCGGGCAGGGGTGACGTCCGGCGGGACGTCAGGAGGGACGTCAGGGGGAGACGGCGATCGCGGTCGCGAGCAGCCCGTCCCGGACCGCCCAGCGGCCGTCGAAGCCGTCGAGCCGGCGGCCGTCGACCACCGGGCCCGGGACGAGCAGCCGGGCGGTGAAGGTGCCGTCCGGGGAGAGGTCCAGTTCGGCCTCGTCGAAGTCCAGGAACAGCCGGGTCAGCGGGAACCAGGCCTTGTAGACCGACTCCTTGGCGCTGAACAGGATGCGGTCCCACGGGACGCCCGGGTGCTCGGCCGCCAGCTTGGCGAGCCGCTGCCGCTCGACCGGCAGCGCGACGGTCTCCTGGACGCCCTCCGGCAGCGCCAGCGCGGGCTCGGCGTCGATGCCGACGGAGACGAGGACACCGGCCCGGGCGACGGCCGCGGCGCGGAACCCGTCGCAGTGGGTGAGGCTGCCGACCACGCCGTCCGGCCAGCTCGGCGCGCCGCGCAGGCCCGGGACGAGCGGCTGGTACGGGACGCCGAGCCGGGCGAGGGCGGTCCGGGCGCAGTGCCGGACGGTGGTGAACTCGCGGCGCCGCTTGTCGACGGCCCGGGCGACGGCCGGCTCCTCCTCGGGCTCCAGCCGGGCCTCCGGCGGGTCGTCGTAGGCCACCTCGGTCACCACGACGTCCGGCAGCAGGTCCCCGATCATCCGTTCCCCCCTCGGTCGGCCGCGCGGCCGGCTCGCCGCGCGGGACGAGGGTAACCCGCGCGGAGGGATCTTGGCGGGCGATCGGGGAGCAAGGCCGGGCGGCCCGGCTGCTCGGAGGCGGCCGCCTCCTCACGCAGCGCCCGGGCCTGGTGCGGCGGTCGTCACTGCGGCAGGAGCAGGTGGGCGAAGTCCAGCCCGAGGCTGCCGAGGACGGGCAGCGCGCCGAGGTCGGTCACGCCGGCGACCGGGATGCTGTAGCCCTGGTTCACCTCGCGGGGTGCCGCGTCGGCGGCGAGGGGTGCGGTGGTCGGGAGCAGGACGGTGCCGAGGAGCAGGGCGACGAGCGAGGTGCGCATCTGAGGGGGCCTCCGGAGGGGTTCGGGTGACGGGCTGTCAACACCCTCCGTGGTGGGGCGGTCACGCATCTTCGCCCCTTCGGCCGTATTGGTAAAGATGCCTGCCTTGTGTTCATGCCAACATCGCGAAGGTCTGGACCACCTTGCGGGCGGACGCATACCTTTCCTCCACGGGGGCGGACATTCGGGCGCCGAACTGTCGTGCGAATGCGTCGAGTTCCGAATGTCATGCTCATGACCTGAAGTGCACCCGCACCGCACCTGTACGGCACCTGCACCGCTCATGACCTGCACCTCAACCGGAGGGAACGAACCATGCGCGCCATCGGCAAGAACCTCAGGATCCTCGCGGGCGCCCCGCTCGCCGCAGCCGCCCTCATCGCCCTCACGGCCGGCTCCGCCAGCGCCGCGATACCGATCAACAAGCCCATGACCGGCAAGGCCACCTACTACAACGACGCCGGCTACGGCGCCTGCGGCACCCAGATCAACGCCGCCACCCAGATGCTGGTCGCCGTCTCGCACACCTGGTGGACCACCGCCAACCCCAACAACGACCCGGTCTGCAAGGGCATTTCGGTCAAGGTCACCTACCAGGGCAAGACCATCACCGTCCCGGTGAAGGACCAGTGCCCCTCCTGCGACTCCACCCACATCGACCTCAGCCAGCCGGCCTTCGCCAAGCTCGCCCCGCTGGACAAGGGCGTCATCTCCGGCCTGAGCTGGCAGTTCGTCAAGACCGCCCTGAACGGCAAGACCGTCGAGCTCTCCGCCCCGATCACCGGCTCCACCATCGGCTGAGCCCGCCCCTGACGGCGCTGCCCGCCCCCGCCTGGTCGCGGGGGCGGGCAGCGGCCCCGAGGGGCCCGGTGGCCGGTCGGTTGAACAGCGGGCGGGTGTCGGCGGTTCGGGATCACCGCCCACCGTCTCCGGGCGGCGCCCCGGCCTCCCCCAGTGGCGGCGCCATCGCCAGCAGCAGCTGGACGGCCGGCGGCGCCGTCCGCGGATCGTGGGCCAGCCCCAGCGTGACGGTCGGCACCGGGGCGGTGAGCCGGCGCAGGCAGACACCGGGTATCCGGAACACCCGGGCCCGGCCCTCCGGGATCGGCGCGATGCCGTACCCCGCCGCCACCGCCAGCAGCAGCTGCTCGTCGTCCGGTTCCTCCCGTACGATCCGCGGCGACCGGCCCGGCCACAGCTGTCCGGTGATCAGCGCGTGCATCCCGGGCCCGTTCTCCCGCGGCCACAGCACCACCGGCTCGTCCGCGATCCGGTGCCGGCCGATCCGGGCCCGGGAGCGGGCCAGCGGATGGCCGGCCGGCACGGCGAGCAGCAACTCCTCCTCGGCGATGACCCGGCAGTCGAGCCCGGGAACGTCCAGCGGCGGCCGGACGAACGCCGCGTCCAGCCGTCCGGCGAGCAGTTCGGCCACGTTGTGCGAGGTCCAGCCGGTCTGCAGGGCGACGTCCAGCCGGGGGTAGCGGTTGCGGAACTCCGTCACCAGGGCGTCGCAGGCCCCGCCCCGGGCCGAGCGGGTGTACGCCACCCGCAGCCGCCCCTCCCGCCCCTGGACCACCGCCGCGAGCCGCTCCTCGGCCGCCGCCACCTCCCGCAGCACCCGCCGCGCCTCCTCGGCGACGGCCCGCCCGACCGGGGTCAGCGCGCAGCCCCTGCTGGTCCGCTCCACCAGCTGCGCGCCGAGCTGCCGCTCCAGCGCCCTGACCTGCTGGCTCAGCGCGGGCTGCGCCACGTGCAGCCGGCGGGCCGCCCGGGTGAAGTTCAACTCCTCGGCCAGCACGGCGAAGTAGCGCATGCGGCGCAGATCGATCCGCAGATCCATCCGGCGATGATAAGCGCGGTTTATCGCCCGGGGACAGAACCGGTCTTGGACGGCCTGCGACGCGACCGGCTTTCCTGGAGACGGCCGCCGACACCCGGTGGGCGGCCCTTCGAGGGAGGAGTTCACGATGGACGTCGTCGTGGTCGGAAGCGGGATCATCGGGCTCACCACAGCGATCCGCCTTCAGGAGAGAGGACTTCGGGCCGTCGTGGTGACGGCCGACGGCCTGCTGTCGACGACCTCGGCCGTCGCCGCCGCCGTCTGGTTCCCCGTCGCCACGGGCACGAGCGGCCAGGTGGCGGACTGGTCCGCGACCGCCTTCGCCGAGTTCGCCCGCCAGGCCGCCGAGGGCGTCCCCGGGGTGTCGATGCGCAGCACCCGCATGCTGGCGCACGAGCCGCAGCCGGCGGGCCTGCCCTGGTGGGGCGAGGCCGTCCCCGACCTGCGCCGGCTGACGGCCGCCGAACGCGGACCGGAGTGCGCGGACGGCTGGTCCTTCACGGCCCCGGCCGTCGAGATGCCGCTCTACCTGCCCTGGCTGCTCGGCCGGTTCCTGGACAACGGGGGAGAGATCGTCCACCGCCGCCTCGACACCCTCGAGCAGGCCCTGGCCTGGGCGCCCGTGGTGGTCAACGCCACCGGAATCGGCGCCCGGCAGCTCTGCGAGGACCAGGCCGTGCACCCCGTGCGGGGCCAGCTCGTCCTGGTCTCCAACCCCGGCCTGCCCACCTCGACCCGCATCCAGGACGACCCGGCCGGCTACACCTACGTCCACCCCCGCAGCTCCGACGTCGTCCTCGGCGGCACCTTCGAGCCGGGCGACTGGAACACCGTCCCCGACCCGGGCACCGCCGAGGCCATCCTGGCCCGCTGCACGGCCCACATCCCGCAACTGCGCGACGCCCGCGTCCTCGGCCACACCGTCGGCCTGCGCCCCGCCCGCCACGGCGGCCCCCGCCTCGAAGCCGACCCGGACGGCCGGATCGTCCACAACTACGGCCACGGCGGCGCCGGCGTCACCCTCAGCTGGGGCTGCGCCGACGCCGCGGCCGCCCTGGTGGGCTGACCGGGGCCCCGGTGGCGACGGGACGCCGGGGATCCGCCCCCATCAGGGCACCCCGGCGGAACGTTTTCGCTACGGTTGCGCGCTGGGACCATCCCGCTCCACTCCCGAATTCCGTGTCTCCGGAGGAACCTTGGCCTCGATCACGCTCGACGCGGAGCGCCGCGTCCACGCCGACACCGGGCGCGTCCGGGTCACCGCCGTGGACGTCCTGCGCTCGCTCGGCTTCCAGATCACCTCGGAGATGGCCACCGTGGTGGAGGCCCGGCGCGGCTCCGCCGTCCGCTCGGCGATGCTCCTGCCCGACCAGGTGCCGCTGGCGGCCCGCCTCCACTTCGCTCCGGTCGAGGACGAACGCACCGCGGTGTCCCTGCACTTGACGGACCGGGCGATCTCGGTGATCGCGCTGGGCGTCCAGGACCCGTACGTGGCCGCCTTCCAGGCCGCGCTGCTGGCCCTCGACCAGGCCCTCGGCGGCCTCGACCCGACGGCGGCCGGGGCGGGCTTCCCCCCGCCCCGGTGGTGGACCCGCGCACCTCGGGCCGACGGCCTGGCCCGGCACCACGAGACCGGCCAACGCTTCGTCGGCGGGGTCGCCGCCCGCGTCAACGAGCGGCTCTCCGGCGGGCGCCGCTCCACCGGACCGTCCCTGTGGGAGGGCATCGAGCGCATCGTGTTCCGTTCCCCGGCCGGCTACCTGGCGATGGACATGGCCACCGCCCGCAGCCTGCTGGCGATCCCGGTGATGATCGGCAGCCGGCCGCAGGGCGTGCCGGACCAACTGGCCGCCGACGTCGCACGGTTGGCGGCCGTGGTGGAGGGCGGCCTCAGCTCGGGAGGGCTGGGCTCCGTGGAGGTGGCGGTCGCCGAGGCGGACCGCCCGGCCTTCGAGTTCCTGCACCGCCAGTTCGGCATCCGCTCGCGCCTGCCCGTCCGCACGCTCTGCACCTGCCGGGACTGCCGGCAGACCAAGGTGGTGAACCTGGACCTCAAGCGGCTGCGGCAGCGCAAGAGCCGGCTCAAGACGATCGCCTCCGTCGTCCAGACGACGTACGAGAAGGACGGCGACCCCAACCCCTTCCTGATCTTCGGGTCGATCTTCCAACAGTCCAGGATCGACCCCGACTTCGTCTGCGTGCGCTGCGAGAGCACCGTCGCCGACGAGCAGCCGGTGACCTTCTGCCCGAGCTGCGGCGACATGCGCACCGAATCCGTCCTGGACACCTGCTCCGAGTGCGGGCACGACTTCCAGGCCCTCGCCGCGGACCTTCCCGCCTGGGGCGCCGCACCCCCACCCCCGCTCGCCCCGCCGGTGCCACCCGCCCCGCCGGCCGCGCCGCCTCCGCCGCCGCCCGTCGCGCCCCCGATGCCCGCGGCTCCGCCGGCGCCGGGCTTCACCGCGCCCCGTCCGAGCTGCGGCATCTGCGGCGGCAGCTACCCGGTGCTCTGGTCCGTCCAGGTCCTCGACGGCCCCCACGCCAGACCGCTCACCGTCTGTGCGGCCACCCCCCGCTGCTCCCCGCCCTCCGTCGCCCCACCGGTCCGGATCCGCGTCTGAGGCCGCCCGCGGACGAGGCCCGCCGCCGCGCTCCCGCCGCGGCCCTGCCGCGGCGGACGGGGGTGCGGATCGCGGACTTCGTGCCCGGCTCGTACAGCTGGACGCGGGCCCTGGAACTGCTGCGGGACTGACAGGGTGGCTGATCCGGTGCGGTGATCCTTGCAGTGTGGGGGGTGGCCCGCGCCGGACCTCCGGCGGTAGCGTCCGGGCAGGTCAGCGAGGGTGTGGGAGGTTTCCGGTGGCGGCGGTCAACGGCGAGGTGTCGTTCTGGTACGCGGCGGACGGAGTGCCCGACCCGGGGCCGGCCCTCCCCGGGGACGCGGACGTGGACGTGTGCGTCGTCGGCGGCGGTTACACGGGGCTCTGGACCGCCTACTACCTGAAGAAGGCCGACCCCTCCCTCCGGATCGCCGTCCTGGAACAGCGCTTCTGCGGCTACGGCGCCTCCGGGCGCAACGGCGGCTGGCTGTACAACGGCTTCGCGGGCCGCGGCGCCTTCGCCAGGACGTACGGGCGGCAGCGCGCGGCGGCCATGCAGCGGGTGATGGACGAGGCGGTCGGGGAGGTCATCGGCATCGCGGAGGCCGAGGGGATCGAGGCGGACATCGTCCGCGGCGGCGTCCTCGAAGTCGCGCGCAGCAAACCCCAGTTGGACCGTCTGCGGGCCCACGTCGAGAGCGAGCGGGCCTACGGCGAGGGCCGCGTCGAGCTGCTCGGAGAAGAGGAGACGAGGCGCCGGATCGACGTCGCCGGCACCCTCGGCGGCTGCTGGACGGCGTACGGCGCCCGCATCCAGCCCGCCCGGCTCGCCCGCGGACTCGCGCGCACCGTACGCGAATTGGGTGTTGAGGTGCACGAGGGGACGGCGGTCACCGCGATCCTGCCCGGCTCCCGCTACCGCAAGCCCCGCGCCGTCACCCCGTACGGCACCGTCACCGCCGACCACGTGCTGCGCGCCACCGAGGGGTTCACCGCCGGGCTGCGCGGCGAGAAGCGCACCTGGCTGCCGATGAACTCCGCGATGGTCGCCACCGAGCCACTGCCCGCCGAGTTCTGGGCGGAGGCCGGCTGGGAGGGCCGCGAGGTGCTGGGCGACTTCGCGCACGCCTACATGTACGCGCAGCGCACCGCCGACGACCGGATCGCGCTCGGCGGGCGGGGCGTGCCGTACCGGTTCGGCTCGCGGACGGACTCCGACGGCAGCACCCAGGTGGAGACCGTCCGCCAGCTCCACCGCATCCTCGACCGGTTCTTCCCGGCCGCCGCCCACGCCCGGATCGACCACGCCTGGGCGGGCGTGCTCGGCGTCCCCCGGGACTGGTGTGCCACCGTGGAGCTGGACCGGCTGAGCGGACTCGGCTGGGCGGGCGGGTACGTCGGCAGCGGGGTGACCACCACCAACCTGGCCGGCCGCACCCTGCGGGACCTGGTGCTGGGCCGGGACACCGAGCTGACCCGGCTGCCCTGGGTGGGCCACACCGTGCGGCGCTGGGAGCCGGAGCCGCTGCGCTGGCTGGGCGTGCACGCGATGTACGCCGCGTACCACGCCGCCGACCGGCAGGAGGCGGCAGGGCGGGCCACCACCTCGCCGATCGCCCGGATCGCGGACGTCGTCGCCGGACGCTGAGCGCCCGGGTGTTGAACCCCCGAATGCCGAACGGGCGCCGAACGGGCGCCCGTTCGCGTGCGGGCGGCGTCCGGTTGACGGCCCGGCGGCGTGCCGCGCCGGCGGCGACGGCCTCCGGTGCGGTCGTCCCGCCAGGATGTGCGGATGACAGTCAACGAGGCGCAACCGCCGCCGTCGTCGCAGGAGCCACGGCCGTCGCGTCGATCGTCCGTTCGGACGTGCCGCCGAGCGGAGTCGGCCCGCAGCACCGACGGTGAAGGCGTGCTGAGGAGAACGCTGTCGGCCCTCGCGGTCGCCCTGCTGCTCTGCGCGCCCGGAAGCGGCGCGTGGGCCAGGTCGCCGGGCCGGCAGGTGGTGGTCGTCGACCAGGCCTCGCGCAGCGTGCTGGTGTTGCAGAGCGCCGAGGAGCTGATGGCCTACCGCGGGCCGGACCGGCTGCCGGTGGTCTGGGGCTGGAGTGCCGACCGGGCACCGGAGTTGGCGGATCTGACGCCCGCGCGCAGCTGGACCAACCCGGACGAGGCCAAGTCCCGCGTCCGGCACGGGCGGCGTTATCTGCTGACGACCGCCTCCGGTGGGCTGGCGGCCGTCGTGGAGACCACCACGGGCCGCGTCCACTGGGCGGCGGACCTGGGGACGGGCGCCAACCCGCACAGCATCGAGCTGCTGCCGGACGGCAACGTCGCCGTGGCGGCGAGCGCGGGCGGCTGGGTGCGGCTGTACGCGGCCTCACAGGGCCCGCGGGCCGCGGCGTACGCGGAGTTCCCGTTGCCGGGCGCGCACGGGGTGCACTGGGACGGGCGGAGCGGACTGCTCTGGGTGCTCGGTGACACGGCGCTGACCGCGCTGCGGGTCGGCGGCAGCCCGTCCGCGCCCACCCTGACCGCGGTGCGGAGCAGCGCGCTGCCGGGGCGCGGCGGGCACGACCTGGCGGGCGTCCTGGCGGCTCCCGGCCGGTTCTGGGTGACCACGTTGGCCGGTCTGTGGCGCTTCGACCCGGCCACCGACCGCTTCTCGGCCGTGCACCTGGCCGATCCGGCCGGCGAGCGGGACCTCAAGAGCGTCGGCGACGAGCCCGGCACCGGCCGCCTGCTCACGGTGGCGCCCGAGCACACCGGTCCGTGCGACTGGTGCACCTCGGTGATCACCCTGCACCGGCCGGAGGGGGAGCGGTCGCTGCGCGGCACGCATCTGTACAAGGCGAGGTGGTGGAGTGGCTGGTAGCAGACTTCGGCCCCCGGGGCGGCGATCTCGGCGCGCGCGTCGGAGATACCACCCGAAATGCGGACGGCATTCGGCTGATGGGGCATATTGTGTACACCGACAAACTACTCCGATGGAGGTCAGTTTCCCGTCGCGGTCCGCAAACCATCAGTCGACCCCGTTCGGCTGGGATAGCGTCGTGGGGTCGGGGGGTCGACACCGATCCGGTGCATTCGAACGCTAGCTACTGGGCCGTAATGGCCGAATGAGTCATGGAGAAAAACATGCGGAATTTCCCTGCGGAAAACCGGCCGGATGCAGTGGACGACCTTCAGCTCGCGATGGAATCACTGGCCGCCTTCCCGTCCCGGAACGCCGGAAGCGGGGCGGATGTGACCGAGCGGCTCGCGGCCGTTCACGACCTGTGCCGCGCCGTCGACGCGGTGCTGGACAGCCTGGTCGTGCAGGCGGCGGCGGAGGCGGCCGAAGAGGGCTGGACCGCGGCCCGGATGGCGGCCGAACACTCCGGCTACTACGCCAGGTTGCAGCGTGCGCTGCTCCCCGCCGGCGCCGGGCTGACCCGGCAGTGAGCGCGGTGCAGCCGGGGGTGCACGTGCTGTCCTGCCCCACCCGGTGGAGCGACGTCGACGAGAACGGGCACATCAACAACGCCCGTCTGGTCGGCTACGTCCAGGAGGGGATTCACGATCTGTTCCGTCACCACGAGACCGCGGTGAGGGAGTCGCTGTTCTCCTCCGGGTTCATTATCGCGAGGCACGAGATCGACTACCTGGAACAGCTGCACCACCGGCCCGAACCGTTGTCGGTGCGGCTCACCGTGGAACGGATCGGGCGGAGTTCGGCGCAGGTCGAGGTGAATGTCTGCCGGGACCGGCTCACGTTTATGCGGGCGCGGACCGTGGTGGTCGCGCGGGACCGCGAATCCGGCCGCTCGCGGGCGCTGAGCCCGGCCGAGCGGATCTTTCTCTCGGCGTTTATGCCGGACGCGGCCCGCGCCCAGGCGGTGCTGGCGGCCACGACGGTGACCGCGGTGACCACGGTGACGGCCGTGACGACGGTGACGGCCCCGGCGGCCGTGGGTGCCGCCACGGCGGCTACGACGGCAGCGGTGGCCGCGTCGGCCCCGGCGCAGCGCGTACCGGCCGGTGCGGCCGCCGGCGCGCTGGTGCCGCCCCGGCGGCCGCGCAGGCGGTGCCACGCCTCGGCGCGGTGAACCCCCGCCGCGGGCCGGCGGCGTGATCGACCACGGCGTCGGTCCGCCCGGTCCCGCCGGTTCGCCCGCTCCGCCCGGTCCCGCCGGTTCGCCCGCTCCGCCCGGTCGGCCTGGTCCGCCCGCTCCGCCCGGTCGGCCTGGTCCGCCCGCTCCGCCTGCCCCGCCCGGTCCGGCCGCCTGGGCTCCCGGCTCCCCGGTGTTCCCGGCCTCCCGGTGTCCGCGCGGACCGTCCCGCGGGCCCGTGGCGGACGGCCGGTTCCGAAGGCGCCCGGGCGAGTTACGCTGAGCAGCACGGGCACCGGTACGTCTGACGGCGGTCACAGGCTGCGATTTCCCTCCTGCCCCGGGGCGAGCGGGCCGCCGCAGGCCCGGCCGGAGCCCGCCGACCGGAAGGAGGACGCGATGACCATCTCCTGGGAGGACTTCCTCGCCCGCGTCGTGGAGCGCGGCGAGTACCAGGGCGAAGCCGAGGCGGATCACGCCTCCAGGGTCGTCCTGGCCCTGCTCGGCGAGCACCTGGTGGGGTCCGAGCGGGCCGAACTCGCCGACGCGCTGCCCGCCGCCTACGCCTCGCTGCTGCGCGACGCCGGGCCCGCGTCCGAGCCGCTGAGCGCCGAACGCTTCGTGGAGGCCGTGGTGGGGTGGATCGACGGGGCGACCCCGGCGACGGCGCAGTGGGACATCGGTGCGGTGCTCAGCACCGTCGGAGACCTGGTCCCCGGGGAGCTGCTGGACCGGGTGATCGAGCAACTCCCGGACGGCTACGACCTGCTGTTCGGCCACCCGGCGTCGGCCTGAGTCCGTCCGGGTGCCGTCGGGCCTCCGCTACCCCGTGGTGGCCCGGAACAGCTCCGCGCCCGGGCCGGTCAGCTCGACCGGCCCGGCGCCCGGGCGCAGATAGGCCGACGCGCCCGCCGGAAGCGGGAGTTCGGTGCCGCCGGGTGCGCGCAGCCGGGCCCGCCCGCGGACGCAGAGCAGGATCTGCGGGGTGGGGAGGTCGACCCGGGCGGCCACCGCGCCGGGGCGCAGCCGGGAGAGCCTGAACTCCTCGGCAGGGGACGGGTATTCCTCCTCGACGCCGTCGCCGCGCGGGGCCGGCACGAGCACCTCGGGCTCGCCGGGGCGGAAGGACGTGACCGCCAGCAGGCCGTCCACGTCGACGTGCTTGGGGGTGAGCCCGCAGCGCAGTACGTTGTCCGAGTTGGCCATCAACTCCACGCCCACGCCCCGCAGGTAGGCGTGCGGAACCCCGGCGGCCAGGGACAGGGCCTGCCCGGCCGCGAGCCGGACATGGTTGAGCAGCAGTGCGGCGAGCAGTCCCCGGTCGCCGGGGTACTCCTCGGCGAGGCGGGCGTACGCGGCGCAGCTCGCGCCGTACGGTCCGCCGGCGGCCGCCGTGCGGCGCAGGGCCTCGGTGACGGCGGCGAGTCCGGCGGCGGAGGCGTTCAGCCCGGAGCGCAGCAGCTCGGGGAGGACGGCCTCGGCGGGCCGGGCGCGCAGGGCGGCGGCCCAGGGGGAGAGCACGCCGAGCGCGTCCAGCAGTCGGGCGGTGGCGGCGGCCGGCCGGAAGCCGCAGAGGGCCTCGAACTCGCCGAGCGCGCACAGGAGTTCCGGCTTGTGCCCGCGGTCCTTGAACACCCGCTCCGGCGCCTCCAGCGGGATGCCCCGGGCCTGCTCCGACGCGTACCCGGCCTCGGCCTGGGCGCGGGTCGGGTGGACCTGGAGGGAGAGCGCCCGGTCGGCGGCCAGCACCTTGAACAGGAACGGCAGCGCCGGTCCGAACCGCCGTACGGTGTCCGCTCCGAGCAGGCCGTCCGGGTCGGCCTCGATCAGTTCGTCCAGCGGCCGCGGGCCGACACCGAAACCGCCGCCGTTGCCGCCGCCGTTGCCGCCGCCGTTGCCGCCGCCGGTGCCACCGCCAGTGCCACCTCCGGTGTCGCCGCCGGACAGCAGGGACGGTGCCGACGGGTGGGCGCCCAGCCAGAGTTCGGCCTGCGGGCCACCGTCGGGTGCGGTGCCGGTGAGCGCGGGGATGGCGGTGGGCGAGCCCCACGCGTAGCGGCGGACGGGATTGCGCAGCAGCGCGAAGGGAGGCGGTTCGGTCGGCGGCATGCGAGCGGCTCCGGGAGGCTCAGCGGCAGAGCGCGGCCGCGCCGATCAGCCCGGCGTCGGTGCCGAGTTCGGCGCGGCGCACGTCCAGGCCGCGGACGTACGAGAGGGTGGCGTAGCGGTCCAGGTGGCGGGCGAGCGGGGCGAACAGCACGTCCCCGGCCTCGGCCACGCCGCCGCCGACGACGACCCGGGAGAGGTCCACCAGGGCGGCCGTGGCGGCGATCCCGGCGGCCAGCGCCTGGGCGGCGCGGTCGAAGGAGGCGAGCGCGACCGGGTCGCCCGCGGTGGCGGAGGCGGCGACGGCGCGGGCCGTGCGGTCGCCGTCCGCCGGGCGCCAGCCCTCGGCGAGCGCCCGCCGGGCGATCGCGGTGCCGCTGGCGAGGCCCTCCAGGCAGCCGCGCGAGCCGCACGGGCAGGGCTCGCCGTCCAGGTCGACGGTGATGTGGCCGAGGTGGCCGGCGTTCCCGCTGGGGCCGGGGCGCACCGCGCCGTCCAGCACCAGCCCGGCGCCGACGCCGGTCGACACCACCAGGCAGAGCGCGTTGTCGGCGCCCCGGGCCGCGCCCTGCCAGTGCTCGGCGGCGGCCATCGCCACACCGTCCCCGGCGAGCCGGACGGGCAGCGCGCGCGCCGCCACCGCCGGGTGGGCGGCGACCTCCGCGACCAGCGGGAAGCCGCGCCAGCCGGGGATGTTGACGGGGCTGACGGTGCCGTCGGCGAGGTCGACCGGTCCGGCGCTGCCGACCCCGACGGCCGTCACCGCGGCCCAGTCGGCCGTCCCGGCGAGCTGTTCCAGCACCCGGTGCACCACGGCGAGCACGGCCGCGCCCGGCTCGGCGGCCGGCGTGGGCAGCTGGAGCCGGTGCCGCAGCCGTCCGCCGGCGTCGACCAGCGCCCCGGCGATCTTGGTGCCGCCGATGTCGATGGCGGCGAACAGCGGGGTGACGGGCACAGTGGGCTCCAGGGCGGTCGAGGCGGGCGGCGCCCCGGCCGTGGGGCCGAGGCGCCGAACAGCGTAGAGGCTGGGCCGAGGCGCCGAACAGCGCGGAGGCTACGCCGCGGCCCGCAGGCGGAGGGTGACCAGCTCGAAGGGGCGCAGCGCGAGGCGCACCGCGCCGTCCTCGACCGCCACCTCGCCGCGGGTGCCGTCCCACGGCCGCTCCAGCAGGTCGCAGGGGACGGCGCCGGCCAGCGGGAAGGAGGTGGTCAGCCGGCCCCGGGCGCGGCCGCCGCCGGCCTCGTAGACCCGCACGACCAGGTCCCCGCTGCGGTCGTCGGCGAGCTTGACGGCGCTCACCACCAGGGCGTCGTCGTCCAGCTCCACCAGCGGCACGACCCGCTCGGCGCTGCCGGTGACCCGCCGCTCGGGCAGGCCGATCCGGTAGCCCTCGCGGACGGCGTCGCCGATCGCGGCGCCGGGCACCAGGGCGTGCCGGAAGCGGTGCAGGCCCTGGTCGGTCTTCGGGTCGGGGAAGCGCGGGGCGCGCAGCAGGGAGAAGCGGACCGTGGTGGTGGTGCCGCCGTCGGTGTCGCGGACGGTCCGGGTGACGTCGTGGCCGTAGGTGGAGGCGGTGACCATGGCGATGCCCCAGCCGGGCTCGTCGAAGTGGACGAAGCGGTGGTTGCAGGCCTCGAACTTGGCGGCGTCCCAGCTGGTGTTGGTGTGGGTGGGCCGGTGGAGGTGGCCGAACTGGGTCTCGGCGGCGTAGCGCTCGGTGTGGATGTCCAGCGGGAACGCGGCCTTGAGGAACTTCTCGGTCTCGTGCCAGTCCACCTCGGTGTCGATGTCCAGGCGCTGCTCGCCGGCCGGCAGGGTGAGGGTCTGGACGACGGTGGAGGAGCCGAAGGAGCGGGTGATCCGTACCGAGGCCGCGGCGGCGGACGAGGCGGCGGTGAGCGAGTCCACGCCGGTCAGGTCGGTGACGGTGTTGCGGTAGAACTGGTCCACGTCCCAGGCGTCCCACATGTTGGGGAAGTCGGGGTGCAGCTGGAGCAGGTTGGCCCGGGCGCCGGGGGCGACGGTCTCCCGGCCGGTCGCGATCTCGACCGCCGAGGCGATCAGGCCGTCCGCGTCCACGACGACCTCCAGCAGGCCGTTGCGCAGCGTGAAGCCGCCCTCGGGGCGCTCGGCGGCCTCGCAGGCGCCGCCCGGGAGGGCGACGGCGGCGGCCCCGCCGGCCGGCACCGCGGAACGCGCGTGCGGTGCCGCGTTGAACACCAGCTCGCGCCCGCCGTCGGCCGCCCCGGCCAGTGCCTGCTGGGCCGCGCCGATCAGCCCCTCCAGCTCGCCGGCCAGCGCCGCGTACGTGGCCTCGGCCTCGCGGTGCACCCAGGCGATGGACGAGCCGGGCAGGATGTCGTGGAACTGGTGCAGCAGCACGGTCTTCCAGATCCGGTCCAGCTGCTCGTACGGGTACTCCGCGCCGGTGCGCAACGCGGCGGTGGAGCACCAGAGTTCGGCCTCGCGCAGCAGGTTCTCGCTGCGCCGGTTGCCCTGCTTGGTCTTCGCCTGGCTGGTCAGGGTGGCGCGGTGCAGTTCCAGGTAGAGCTCGCCGACCCAGACCGGCGGGTTCGGGTACTCGGCCTCGGCCTTGGCGAAGAACGCGGCGGGGTCCTCCCAGCGGACGGTGGCCGAGCCCTCCAGGTCCTTCATCCGGGCGGCCTTGGCGACCATCTCGCGCGTGGTGCCGCCGCCGCCGTCGCCCCAGCCGGTCGGGGCGAGCGAGTGCCGGGCGACGCCCTTGTCCTTGAAGTTCCGTGCCGCGTGGGCGATCTCGCTGCCCTTCATGGAGCAGTTGTAGGTGTCCACGGGCGGGAAGTGGGTGAAGATCCGGGTCCCGTCGATGCCCTCCCAGAGGAAGGTGTGGTGCGGGAACCGGTTCACCTGGCTCCACGAGATCTTCTGCGTGAGCAGCCACTTGGAGCCCGCGTTGCGGATGATCTGCGGCAGGCCGCCGGTGAAGCCGAAGGTGTCCGGCAGCCAGGCCTCGTGGTTCTCCACCCCGAACTCGTCCAGGAAGAACCGCTTGCCGTGGACGAACTGCCGGGCCATCGCCTCCGAGCTCGGCATGTTGGTGTCGGACTCCACCCACATGCCGCCGGCCGGGACGAACCGGCCCTCGGCGACGGCCTTGCGGACCCGGGCGTAGACCTCGGGGCGGTGCTCCTTGATCCAGGCGAACTGCTGGGCCTGGGACATGGTGTAGCGGAAGTCGGGCTCGTCCTCCAGCAGCGCGGTCATGTTGGCGGTGGTGCGGGCCACCTTGCGGACGGTCTCGCGCAGCGGCCAGAGCCAGGCCGAGTCGATGTGCGCGTGGCCGATCGCGCTGATCCGGTGCGCGGAGGGCACGGCGGGCGGGGCCAGCACCCCTTCGAGCTGCGAACGGGCGGCCGCCGCCGTGCCGTTGACGTCCTGGAGGTCGACGGCGTCGAGCGCCCGCTCGACCGCGCGCAGGATCTCCCAGCGGCGGGGGCCCTCCACCGGCAGCTCGGCCATCAGCTCGCCGAGCACCTCGAGGTCCATCACCAGCTGCCAGACCGTCTCGTCGAAGACGGCCAGGTCCATCCGGGCCAGCTTGTACTGCGGCTGGTCGCCGGCCGTCTCCCGGTCGCCCAACTCGGTGGGCAGGAAGGGGTGGTAGTCCAGGATGACCGGGTTGGAGGCGGCCTCGACGTGCAGCAGGACCTGCTCGCCGCCGGCCGCCGGCGCGGCGATCCGCACCCACTGGTTCTGCGGGTTGAGGCCCTTCACCGGGGAGCCGTCCGGGCGGTAGACCAGGCCCTCGCACTGGAAGCCGGGCATGTTGGCGTCGAAGCCGAGGTCGATCAGCGCCTCGACGGTGCGCCCGGCCCAGGCCTCGGGGACGGTACCGGTCACGGTGATCCAGCTGGTGCCCCAGGGCGCGCCCCAGGCGTCGCCCACCGCGATCGGCGTGCGGGGGGCGGCCAGGCCCTCGGCGACCGGGACGGGCTCGCCGGGCGCTGTCCAGATGCCGACCTCCAGCGGGACGGACTCGGGGTACACGGCGGGGCGGATGCGCTCGTCCAGGACGCGCTTGAGGCGGGACTCGACCAGGGTGCGGTCATCGTGCATGTCAGCGGGCTCCGTTGCGTGGCTGAGGGGAACGGACGGGCTAGGTGTTCTTTCCTGTGAGGTCGGGGACGCGGCTGGCGGACCCTAGAGAGAACGTACGTCGGAGGGGTGGACCACCTCGGTGATGCCGCGCGCGGCGAGGTGGGCGCGGTCCTCGGCGCGCTCGGCGAGGACCGCGGTCGGGCGGGCGCCCGCCTCGGCGAGGCGCATGAACGCCTCGTACGCTGACCCGCCGGGGCCGCAGACCGAGCGGCGGGGCGCGGTGACCTCGTCGCCGGTGGCGACCACCACGGCGGTGCCGCGCGGCTTCGGCGGCCGCCAGGACCGGCGGGCCTCGGCGGCGGCCTCGGCGAGCCGGGCGCCGGCCGGCTTGACCTTCCCTTCGGTGGTCAACAGGCCGAGGCCGTACTCCAGTTCGGGGAAGTCGGCGAGCGAGCGGTCCACGTCGTGCGAGCACCACCAGGTGACGCCCCACAGGTCCGGGCAGTCCAGCACGGCCGCCACGGTGGCACCGGTGAAGCGCGCCGCGTCCTCGGCCGTGATGTGCGGGGCGGGTGCGCCGACCTCCTGGAGCCAGACCGGGCGGGCCGGGTCGTCCGCCCAGGCCTTGGACAGCTCGACCAGGTACGCGGCGTGCTGGGCGGTGGCGGTGGAGTGCGCGCCGTAGCGCTGGGCGGTGCCGTTGAACACCCAGCTGTGCACGGCGGTGGCGGCGCCGATCCGGGCCGAGTGCCAGGGCGTGAACGGGTGGTCGTCCAGGTACCAGGCCGCGTCGTACGAGGCGTGCAGGTGCAGCCGGCCGGGGGCGCCCTGCTCGCAGGCGTCGAGCATCCGGCGCAGCCAGGCCTCCGCCTCGGCGGGGGTGGCCCGGTCCGGGTCGGGGTGCGGGGCGCCGGAGAACTGGTTGATCTCGTTGCCGAGCGTCATCCCGAGGAAGTTGGGCCGCTCGCGCAGCGCCCCGGCGAGGGTGCGCAGGTAGGCGGCCTGGCCGTCGAGCACCTCGGGGTCGGTGAAGAGGTTGCGCCGGTGCCAGGTCCGCGTCCAGGACGGCAGGAAGTCGAAGCTGGACAGGTGGCCCTGCAGCCCGTCCACCGCGACGTCCAGTCCGCGCTCGCCGGCCGCGTCCACCAGGGCCGTCAGCTGCTCGACGGCGCGCGGGCGGATCAGGGTGCGGTTGGGCTGGAAGACCGGCCAGAGCGGGAAGACCCGGACGTGGTCCAGGCCGAGGGCGGCGATGGAGTCGAGGTCGGCGCGCACGGCGTCGAGGTCGAAGTCGAGCCAGTGGTGGAACCAGCCGGCGCTGGGGGTGTAGTTGACGCCGAAACGGGGAGTGGTGGCCATCGGATCGATTCCTCAACGGGTGTGGGGCGTAGGTGCGGTGGGCCATGTCCCTTGGGGCGGGCTATCCCTTGACGGCTCCCTCCTCGACGCCCTTGAAGAAGAAGCGCTGGCAGACGCCGAACACCACGACGATCGGCAGGAAGGCGATCATGGTGCCGGCCGCGATCAGCCGGGGGTTGGCGGAGAAGGTGCCGTTGAGGTACTGGAGGCCGACGGTGAGGGTGTACTTCTGCGGGTCGTTGAGCACGATCAGCGGCCAGAGGAAGTCGTCCCACGCGCCGATGAAGGTGAAGATCACGATCACGCTGAGCATCCCGCGCACGTTCGGCAGGCCGATGTGCCACAGCCGCTGCCAGACGCCGGCGCCGTCCACCAGCGCGGCCTGGTCGAGCTCGACCGGGACGGCGGCGAAGGCGGTGCGCATCAGCAGCACGTTGAGCATCGCGATCGAGCCGGGCAGCGCCACCCCGGCCAGGCTGTCGGCCAGGCCGAGGCCGCGCACCAGCACGTACTGGGAGACGATGGTGACCTCGCCGGGCAGGATCAGGGTGGCGAGGAACAGGCCGAGGACGAGCTTCGCCCCGCGGAAGCGCAGCCGGGCGAGCGCGTAGCCGGCCAGCGTGCAGCCGACCACGTTGCCGGTGATGCAGACCACGGCGACGATCACCGAGTTGAGCGCGTAGGTCCACACCGGGACGACCTCGGCGACCTTGCCGTAGTTGCCCAGGGTGGGCTGGTCGGGCAGGAAGCTCGGGGTGCGGGTGTAGACGTCCTCGGCGGGGCCCTTGAGGGAGGTGGACAGCTGCCACAGGAAGGGGCCGACGACCAGCAGCAGGACCAGCACCAGCAGCAGGTAGCGGGCGGCGACCTGGGCGGTGGAGGGGGTGTTGAAGCCCCTGGCGGGCCTGGCGGGCCTGGCGGGCCTGGCGGTCTTGGTGGGCCTGGTGGGCCTTTCGGGCCTGGTGGGCCGGGGCGTTCCCGGGGTGTCGGTGGGCTCGGTGCGGACGGTGGTCACGGGCTCAGGCCGCCTTCCGGTTCAGCCGCATCAGGAACAGCATCGGGCCGAGGGTGACGACGAACAGCAGCAGGCTGAGCGCCGAGGCGTAGCCCAGGTGGCCGTTGAAGCCGCGGCTGTACATCTGGATCAGCATCACCACCGACATGTCCCGTCCGCCGGGGCCGCCCAGGCCGTTGGAGAGCACGTACAGCTCGGAGAAGACGCGCAGTGAGCTCACCGAGATCAGCGCCGAGATCAGGATCATGGTCGGGCGGACCCCGGGCAGGGTGACGTGCCGGAACCGGTGCAGCGGGCCGGCGCCGTCCACGGCCGCCGCCTCGTGCAGTTCGCGCGGGACGTTGGCGAGGGCGGACAGGTAGATGACCATGTAGTAGCCGAGGCCCTTCCAGACGGTCAGGGCGATGGCGCTGAACAGCAGCAGCCAGCGGTCGGTCAGGAAGGGCACCGGCGAGTCGGCCAGTCCGGTCTGCCGCAGCAGGCCGTTGGCCAGGCCCCGCTCGTCCAGCACCCAGCCCCAGATCAGTGCCACCACGACGGCGGAGGCGATCACCGGGGTGTAGAAGGCGGTGCGGAAGAACGTGATGCCGGGGAGCTTGCGCTGCACCAGCAGGGCGAGCAGCAGGGGCAGGACGGTCAGCAGGGGCAGGCAGAGCAGCATGAACACGATGCTGTTGAGCAGGGCGTCGGCGAGCTGTTCGTCGTCCAGCAGCCGGCCGTAGTTCTCCAGCCCGGTGAACCGCCCGCCGCCCAGGGGCTTGGCGTTGGTGAAGGACAGGATCACGGTGTTGACGGCCGGCCAGAGGTTGAAGACGGCCAGCCAGACGATCGCGGGCCCGGCGAGCAGCCAGGGGGTGAACCAACGCCGGTGGGTCATGCCGATGCCTTCCTGGGCCTGGGGTGGGATCAGCCCTTGAGCAGCTTGTCGCACTGCTCGACGGCGGTGTCCAGTGCCTGCTTGGAGCTGGTCTCGCCGCTGATGGCCAGCGCGAACTGCTGCTTGATGACGGTGCCCATCGCGTCGTCCACCTCGACCGGCTGGATCAGCTCGGCCTTGGCGAGCGAGGTGAAGGCGATCACCTTGGCGTCGCCCGCGTTGGTGCCGTCGCTCCGGCTGAAGAAGGGGTCGTTCGCGGAGGCCTTGGTGGACGGGAAGACGCTGGTCAGGTGGGCGAAGGCGGCCTGGTTCTCGGGGCTGGTCACCCAGCGGGCGAGGGCCACGGCGGCGGCCGGGTTCCTGGTGTTCTTCGGGATGGACAGGCCCTGGACGTACAGCGGCGGGGTGGCCATCGCGGGGGAGGGGACGACCTTCGGGGCGAGGGTCGGGTTGTCGGTGGCGAGGCTGGTGATGAAGTTGCCGCCGCCGGTGGTCCAGGCCGCGGTGCCGGAGCTGAAGAGCTTGGAGTTGCCGGCGTAGGTGTCGGTGAGCACCCCGTTCGGCATCAGGCCCTCCTTGAAGGCGTCGCGGTACTTGTCGAGCAGCGCGGCGGCCTCGGGGGTGTTGAAGGTGAAGGACTTCCCGTCGTCGGACATGATCTTCACGCCGATGTTGTAGAGGTCGCCGATGCCGGGCTTCCGGCTCATCAGATAGCTCTGGCCGCCGGACTTCTCCTTCATCGTCCGGGCCTGGGCGATCAGTTCGTCCAGGTCGGCCGGTGGCTTCCGCGGGTCCAGTCCGTATTTGGTGAGGAGCTCCGAACTCCAGTAGTTCACATCGGTGTTGAGGTACCACGGGTAGCCGAAGGTGCCCTGGTGGCCGTTGAAGCGGTAGGCGTCCACGCTGCCGGGGACGTACTCCTCGGCGAGCCTGGGGTCGGCCTTGGCGACGTCCAGCAGGACGTCCTTCTTCGCCAGCGGGAAGGCGAAGTCCGGCGGGAGGTTGACCACGTCCGGCAGGCTGCCGGCGGCGGCCTGGCTGAGCACCTTGTCGGAGTATCCCTCGCCGGGCTGGTCGAGCCACTCGACCTCGACGCCGGGGTACTTCTTCCGGAAGCCGTCGATCACGCCCTGCATGTAGTCGGTGAACTTCGGCTTGAGCGCCCAGGTCTGGAGCGAGACCTTGCCCTTGACCTCGCCGGTGGCGGCCGCACTCGCCACCGTGTCGCTGTCCTTGCTGTCGCCGGAGCCGAGTCCGCAGCCGGTGAGGGCGGCGGTGGCGAGCGCGGTCGTGGTCAGTGCCGCCCAGATTCTGCGCATGAGGGTCTCCCGGTCCTGGGGTGGGTGGGGGATCGTGCTGAGCTCGGGGGTGGTCGGTGTCGGATCCCGGGGGGTTGTGCGGGATTCCGTAACCTGACTAACTAAACCGGTCTAGCTATGCCAGGGACTATGCTCCCGCCTAAACTTGGATGTCAAGAGAAGGAGTCGGGTTTCGTGGGCAGACCGACGATCGCCGACATCGCCCGCCAGGCCGGTGTCTCCAAGGGCGCGGTGTCCTTCGCGCTCAACGGCCGCCCGGGCGTCAGCGAGGCGACCAGGACCCGGATCCTGCGCATCGCCGAGGAGATGAACTGGCGCCCGCACAGCGCCGCGCGCGCCCTCGGCGGAGCCCGGGCCGACGCCGTCGGCCTGGTGATCGCCCGGCCGGCCCGCACCATCGGTGTCGAGCCGTTCTTCAGCCAACTGCTCTCCGGGCTCCAGGCGGTGCTCTCGGCCGGCTCGGTCGCGCTGCACCTGATGGTGGTCGAGGACACCGCCGCCGAGATCGAGGTCTACCGGGGCTGGGCCTCCGAGCACCGGGTGGACGGCTTCATCGTGGTCGACCTCCAGGTCAAGGACCCGCGGCTGCCGGTCCTCGACGAACTCGGGCTGCCCGCCGTCGTGCTGGGCGGGCCCGGCAAGGGCGGCAAGCAGATGCGGATCTGGGCCGACGACCGGGAGGCGATGCTCTCGATCGTCGACTACCTGGCCGCCATCGGGCACCGCCGGATCGCCCACCTCGCCGGACTGCCGCACTTCCAGCACACCCAGCGGCGGATCCGCGCGCTGCGCGACGCCTCGCGCCGGCTCGGGCTGGAGGAGGCGGTGTCGGTGCCCACCGACTTCAGCGACGCCGAGGGCGCGGCCGCCACCCGGACCCTGCTGTCCCGGGCCAGGCGGCCCACCGCGATCGTCTACGACAGCGACGTGATGGCCGTCGCCGGGCTCGGCGTGGCGGGGGAGATGGGCGTCGCGGTGCCCGGCGAGCTGTCCATCGTCTCCTTCGACGACTCGGTGCTCGCCCGGATCGTCCACCCGCCGCTGACCGCGCTCAGCCGGGACACCTTCGCGCTCGGCGAGCAGGTCGCTCGCAGCCTGCTGGCGGCGCTGGACGAGGCCGGGCCGGGGCGGGACCTCCAGATGCCCACGCCGCGGCTGACCGTGCGGGAGTCCACCTCGCCGCCGGGGGCGGCGCCGGGTGGGGCCGTCGGCGGTTCGCCCTCCGGTTCTGCCACCGGTTCGCCCGCCGGCGCGCCCTCCGGTTCTGCCACCGGTTCCGTCGCGGGGTCCGTCACCGCGTCCGTCGCCGGTTCGCCCGCCGGGGTGGATGCTGCGCGCATCGTTGACAGCGGTTCTGAACCGGTTTAGCCTCGCAGCGCCGAGCGGGCTCCGCTCGGCGCGCTCCGTCCGGCCCCCGCTGCCCGACCCGCTGCCCGAACCGCCGCCCGACCCGCTCCCCGCCGCGTCCGTACGCCGAGGAAGCCCGGCCGCGGTGCGCCACCCCACCCGCTCCAGCACCGGCACGCCCGCATGCAGCCGGGCCCCCGTCCACGACGGCGGGCCCGCCCCACCCTCCTCCGCTCGATCGGAGCCACCGCATGTCACGACGCCTCCCCCTGCTGCTCAGCGCCGCACTCGCGACGGCCGCGCTGTCCGCCGCCCCGGCGGCCCGGGCCGACCCGACACCCGCCGCCGCGCCCGCCGTCACCGGCACCGCACGTGCCGCTGCCACCGCCGGCACTCAGCCCTTCGCCTCGTACTGGTACCCCAGCGGCATCCTGAACTGGGACCCGGCCACCGACCCGGACGCGCGCTTCAACCGCTCCCGCGTCCCGCTCCAGCCGCGCACGAGCGACCCGGCGCTGCGGGCCAACGCCAACGCCCGTACCGGCGAGGGGAAGATCGCCTCACTGGTCTCCTTCGGCCCCACCTCCAACAACCCCTCGCAGGGCTCCGCCGACCCGAACTACTACGCCTTCGGCTACTGGCAGTACGTGGACAAGCTGGTGTTCTGGGGCGGCTCGGCCGGCGAGGGCCTGATCCTCGCCCCCAACCCGACCGTGATCGACGCCGCCCACCGCAACGGCGTCAAGGTGTACGGCACGGTCTTCTTCCCACCCGGCGCGTACGGCGGCCAGCTCCAGTGGGTGCGCGACTTCGTCCAGAAGTCCGGCAGCCGCTACCCCGTCGCCGACAAGCTCGTCCAGGCCGCGCAGTACTACGGCTTCGACGGCTGGTTCATCAACCAGGAGACCGGCGGCGGCGATTCGGCGCTCGCCGGCGAACTGCGCAACCTGATGCAGTACACCAAGGCGCAGGGCGGCACCGAGTTCATGTGGTACGACGCGATGACCACCTCCGGCGCGGTCAACTGGCAGAACGCCCTCACCTCGGCCAACTCGCCCTTCCTCCAAGAGGGTTCGAAACGCACCGCGGACTCGATGTTCCTGAACTTCAACTGGTCGGCGAGCGGGCTGAACTCCTCCCGGACACTCGCCCGGCAGCTCGGCCGCAGCGAGTACGAGCTCTACTCCGGCATCGACACCGAGGCCAACGGCTACGACACCGGCGTGAACTGGTCCGCCCTCTTCCCGTCCGGGCAGCCGCACACCACCTCGCTCGGCCTCTACCGCCCGGAGTGGACCTGGAAGTCCGCTACCGACCGCGCCGACTTCTACGCCAAGGACGCCCGCTACTGGGTCGGAGCCGCCGCCGACCCGTCCCGGATCGACCTCTCGGCGAGCTGGCCCGGCCTGGCCGGCTACGTGGCCGAGTCCTCGCCGATCACCGCCAAGCCCTTCGTCACCAACTTCGACACCGGGCAGGGCGACTTCTACAACGTGGCCGGCACCCGGGCCGCCACCGGCGGCTGGAACAACCTCTCGCTCCAGGACGTCCCGCCCACCTACCGCTGGGTGGTCGAGTCGAGCGGCAGCCGGCTCACCCCGTCCGTCGACTTCACCGACGCCTACCAGGGCGGCTCCTCGCTGCGGCTGAGCGGCAAGCTCGACGCCGCCAACACCGTCCGGCTGTACCAGACCAGGCTGCCGGTCGCCGCGAACACCAGGCTGGACCTGGTCGTCAGGACCCCGGCCGCCGGGCCCACCAGGCTCAAGGCCGCCGTCTCCTTCACCGACGCGCCGAGCAGCTTCACCACCGTCGACGTCGGCGCCAACTCCGGTACCGGCTGGGAGCGGCACACCCTCGACCTCTCCCCGTACGCGGGCCGCACCGTCGCCCAGATCGCCCTGCGGGTCGAGGGCAGCGACCCGGCCTACGACCTCCGGATCGGCCAAGTCGCCCTCTACGACGGCTCGGTGGAGACCCCGGCGGCTCCGGCCGGCCTTACCGTGCTCGGCGCGAGCGACGTGACCGCCGGGTCCAGTCAGTCCCTGCGGCTGTCCTGGACGGCGGCGCCCGGCGGCAACGTGCACCACTACGAGGTGTACCGGCGCAACGCGGACGGCAGCCGCACCTTCCTCGGTGCCACGCCCAACGACGCGTACTTCGTCGGGCGGCTCGACCGGGCGGGCGGCGAGACCGCCACCACGGTCGACGTCGAGGCGGTGTCCACCACCTACGGGCGCTCGGCCGCCGCCTCCACCACGGTGAGCTGGAACGGCACCCCGCCCACCGCCACCAACCTGGCGTTGAACCGCCCGGCCACCGCCTCCGGCCAGTGCAACGCCAACGAGGGCCCGGCCAAGGCCGTCAACGGCAGCACCGGCGGCGGGACCAGCGACAAGTGGTGCACCCTGACCTCCGCCAAGTGGCTGGAGGTGGACCTCGGATCGGCGAAGCAGCTGTCCTCCTTCGTGGTGAAGCACGCCTCGGCGGGCGGTGAGAGCAGCTCCTACAACACGCGCGACTTCACCATCCAGGCTCGGTCGGGCGCCAACGACCCCTGGACGACCGTCGCCGACGTCAAGGGCAACACCGTCGGCACCACCACCCACCCGGTGAACACCACGGCCCGCTACGTCCGCCTGGTGGTCACCACACCCACCCAGAGCACCGACCCGGCCGCCCGCGTCTACGAGTTCGAGGCCTGGGGCGCTTAGCCCCCCGTGGAAAGGAGGCCCCCGTGCCGGTCACCATCACCTCCGTCGAGAGCACGGACCTGTTCGTCGGCCCCGAGGACGCCCCGCGCCAGGTGCTGCGGGTGCGGCTGGAGGGCCCGGCCGCCCGGATCACCGTCAGCGGCCCGGGAGTTCGCGGCGAAGCGACCGGCACGGGACCGGTCGAGGTCCCGCTGGAGATCGGCGGGGCCTCGCCCGGCGACCGACTGCCCGTCACCGTCACCGCCACGGCTGTGGCCACGGCTGCGGCCGCAGCCTCGGCCTCGGACGGCGGCGCGGAGGCGAGCGGGGAGATGAGCGTGGAGACGAGCGTGGAGGCGCTCGTCGAGGTCGCCGAGCCCGGCTGGACGATGTTCCTGGTCTCGCACTTCCACTACGACCCGGTCTGGTGGAACACCCAGGCCGCCTACACCTCCCCCTGGGAACTGCTCTCCGCCGACGCCACCACCCGCCCCCGCTGGGAGCGCAACGGGTTCGCCCTCGTCGACGCGCACCTGGACCTCGCCCTGCGGGACCCGGTCTACAGGTTCGTGCTCGCCGAAGTCGACTACCTGAAGCCGTACTTCGACCAGCACCCGGAGCGCCGCGCCACGCTGCGGCTGCTGCTGGAACGCGGTCAGGTCGAACTCGTCGGCGGCACCTACAACGAGCCGAACACCAACCTGACCGGCGCCGAGACCACCATCCGCAACATCGTCCTCGGCATCGGCTACCAGCGCGACATCCTCGGCGGCGACCCCCGAACCGCCTGGCAGCTCGACGTGTTCGGCCACGACCCGCAGTTCCCCGGCCACCTCGCCGCGGCCGGCCTCACCGGCAGCGCCTGGGCCCGCGGCCCCTTCCACCAGTGGGGCCCGATCCAGAAGAACTTCCGCGAGGCCAAGGACGACGCCCGGGTGATGCAGTTCCCGAGCGAGTTCGAGTGGATCGCCCCCGGCGGCGAGGGCGTGCTCACCCACTACATGCCGCACCACTACTCGGCCGGTTGGTGGATGGACTCGTCCCCGGACCTCGCCACCGCCGAACAGGCCGTCTACGAGCTGTACCGGAAGCTCAAGCCGGTGGGGGCGACGAAGAACCTGCTGCTGCCGGTCGGGACGGACCACACCCCGCCGAACAAGTGGGTCACCGCGATCCACCGCTCCTGGGCCGCCAGGTACCTCTGGCCCCGCTTCGTGTGCGCCACCCCGCGCGACTTCCTCGACGCCGTCCGGGCCGAGCTGGCGGCCACCGGCCGGCGACCCAGCCCGCAGACCCGGGACATGAACCCGGTGTACACCGGCAAGGACGTCTCGTACATCGACACCAAGCAGGCCCAACGGGCGGGCGAGGTCGCGGCGGTGGACGCGGAGAAGCTCGCCACGCTCGCCTCCGTCCACGGCCTCGGTCGCTACCCGGCCGCCGCACTGGACAAGGTCTGGCGCCAACTCGCCTACGGCGCGCACCACGACGCGATCACCGGCTCCGAGTCCGACCAGGTGTACCTGGACCTGCTCGGCGGCTGGCGGGAGGCGTACGACCTGGCGTCCGGCGTGCGGGACGCGGCGCTGGACGCGCTCTGCGCGCGCATCTCCACGGTGGGCGCGGGCCGGGCCGTCGTGGTCACCAACACGCTCTCCTTCGACCGGACCGACCTGGTCGCCGTCGAACTCCCTTCCGGCGCACGATCCGTGCGGGTTCTGGACGACCGGGGTGAGGCCGTGCCCAGCGCCGTCGACCGGGGCGTGCTGCGCTTCCTGGCCGCGGGCGTTCCGGCGCTCGGCTGGCGCACCTGGCGGCTGGTGGAGGGGGAGGCGGACCGGCCGTGGACGGCCGAGCCCGGCACGACGATCGGGAACGGCCGCTACCGGGTCACCGCCGATCCGTCGCGCGGCGGCGGCCTGTCCTCGGTGTGGGACCTGCTGCACGAACGGGAGTTGATCCAGGACGGCCGGATCGGCAACGAGCTGCGGGTGTACGAGGAGTACCCGCAGCACCCCGACTTCGGCGAGGGCCCCTGGCACCTGGTGCCCAGCGGGCCGGTGGTCGGCTCCGGGGATGCCGTCGCCTCGGATGTCGCCGCTCCTGGTGCCGCCGCTTCGGTCCGCCGGGAGACCGGCCCGCTCGGCGAGCGCCTGGTGATCGAGGGCACGGTCGACTCCCTCCGGTACGAGCAGACCGTCACGCTCTGGCGCGGCCTCGACCGGGTGGACTGCCGCACCCGCGTGGTGGACTACTCCGGCGCCGACCGACTGCTGCGGCTGCGCTTCCCGGTGGACGTCCCGGGCGGCCTGCCGGTCAGCGAGGTCGCGGGCGCGGTCGTCGGACGCGGCTTCGCGATGCCGGACGTGGACTCGGCGGAGGCGCCCTGGACCCTGGACAATCCGGCCAACACCTGGTTCGGCCTCGGCGCCACGGCGCGGGCCGAACTGGCCGACCCGGCAGGGGCGGTGATCGGCTCGCGGGCCCTCGGCGTGGCGGAGGTCGTCGTCCCGACGCTGGACGACGCCGCCGACGCCCGCCCGCTGGTGGTCGCGCTGGCGCGGGTCGGGGTCACGGCCACCACCTCGGGAGCGGACTGGGCGCGGTACGGGTGGCTGGACGTGGACTCCAACCTGCCGGACTTCCGCATCGTGGTCGGCTCGCCCGAAGTCAACCCGGTGGCAAAGGAGTTGATAGCGCAGACGGGGGAGGAGTACGCGGCCGTCCTGAAGGCGCACGGCGCGGTGTGGGTGCCCGCCCTGACGCCCCTCGCCGAGGCCTGGCAACCCAGCGCCGATCTGCGCGACCTGCGGGCACTGCCGGCGCTCGTCGTCTCCGATGCGGCGGCACTGGTCGACGACCTGGCCGACGCCCGGATCACCGCCGTCTGCCCGTCGGCCGTCACGGACCAACTGGCCGACCACACCGTGGCGTTGCTCAGCTTCGGCCTGCCCGGCTTCGCCGTCGACACCACCGGCGCGCTGCACCTGTCGCTGATGCGCTCCTGCACCGGCTGGCCGTCCGGAGTCTGGATCGACCCGCCCCGCCGCACCCTGCCCGACGGCACCCCTTTCCAACTCCAGCACTGGACACATGAGTTCAACTACGCGCTGGTCGGAGGGGACGGAGACTGGCGGGACCAGACCCTCCCCGCCCAAGGCCAGGAGTTCAACCACCCGCTCCACGCCCGGATCGCCCCGGCCCAGGAGGGGCCGCTGCCGGCCACCCTGTCCTGGCTGCGGGTCGAACCGCAGCGCGAGGTCCTGCTCGGCGCGCTCAAGCCGGCCGGCAACCCGATCGCGCACGGCTCGACGGCGCCGGTCGGGAGCGAACTGACCGTCCGGCTCGTCGAGTCGACCGGCCTCGGGCGGACGGCGGAACTCGGCGGCGCGCTCGGTCTCGGGGAGGTGCGGGCCGCCGACCTGCTGGAACGCCCGCGCCCTTCCGACGGCCCCGCCCTCGACCTCGCCGGCTCGCGGATCGCCACCCTGCTCGCGACCCCCGCCGTCACCGCGCCCGCGGGTGAAGCCTCCCTCGGCCCGACCGCGGAGGCCGCCCAACCCGTCCACGCCCGCTACTGGTTGCACAACCGGGGGCCGGCACCGCTCGGCTACCTGCCGGTCTCCGTCGGCGCCTCGCCCGGGCTCCTGCGAACGGCGGGCGACGCGGTGACGCTCTCGGTAGCCCTCTCCTCGCAGCTGCGGGACGCGGCGGTCGAGGGCACGGCCGTGGTACTGCCGCCCGAGGGTTGGGCGAGCAGCGTCGGCAGCCGCCCGTACCGGCTCGCACCCGATGGCCACCTGCGCTTCCCGGTCACCCTCACCCCGCCGGCCGGGGCCGAGGCGGGGCTGTACTTCGCAGCCGTCCGGATCGAGCACGACGGGCAGCAGATCGAGGACGTGGTGACCATCGCCGTCGGCGACCTCCCCGAGCTGCTGCCCGTACCCGGCGACACCCCGGAGGACTGGACGATCGCCCAGGGCACCAAGGCCACGAGCGGACGGGACACCGGCCTGGACGTCGCGGTCTCCACCGAGGCCCTGTACCTCACCGCCGGCGGCCGTGCCACGCTCAGCCTCACCCTCACCAACCGCACACGCGGCGAGATCCGGGGCGAGCTCCAGCTCGTCTCCCCGTGGGGCACCTGGGAGGCGATCGCCGACCCCGTCCGCGGCTTCGCCGTTCCGGCCGGCACCTCCACGACCGTCGACTTCGCCGTCACCGCGCCCGAAGCAACCGACCCGGGCTCGTACTGGGCCCTGGCGAAGGTCATGTGGTTCGGGCGCTGCCAGTACGCCCCGACCGTCGCCCTGGTGGTGGAGGCATGACCCTCGGCCTGCTCGACGGACGTCCCCTGCCACGCACCGCCCTCGACCACCGTCTCGCGGCCCTCCGGAACGGCCCGCGCGCCTCCGCGCTGCCACAGCCCGGAAGTTCGGAGGACCGCCAGCTCGCCCGGTGGGCGGCCCAGGTGCTGCTGACCGAAGCCCTCTGCGAGGCAGTGGCGGCCGAGCGCAGCCTACCCGTCGGTTCCTCGACCCCAGCCCGCCTCGACCAGCAAGCCGCCGTCGAACTCGGCTCCGTCACGGCGGCCGCCTACGAGGGCAGCGCAGCCGTCCGAGCCGTCTACGACGCCGTAACGGCCGCCATCGAGCCCTCACCCGCCGACGTGGCCCACTACCGCACCATGACCACCCGCCCACCGGTGGAGCACTGGCATGTCGTCCTCCCCGACGGCGAGTTGGAGGCCGACCCCACCACCCTCCCGACCGCCCTCGCCGAAGCCCTTTGCACGGCCCCACCCGGCGAGTGGGTCACCGCCGGCCCCTGGACAGCCGCCCTGCTCGCTGTGACCAAGCCCCCGGAGCCTCCCGACCCCACCCCGTCCCTGCGGGACGCCGCCCGCCGCGCCGCCTTCGTCCGCTGGCTGGATCACGAACGCGCCCGACGCCTCACCCTGGTCGAGGGCCTGGAACACCCCGGCGACCCCGCCCAACCCGACAACCACCACCGCCACTGAGGTCCCCCGGGCGCGGCAGGCGCACCAGGCCGCCCCTTGTTGCGGACCCTGCCCGATGGCGTCTTCATGGGTGATGCGGGGGATTCGTGGAGCTGGTCGACCCGGCTCCCACTGTTCGTCACCAAGCCCGCGAAGACCCAGACAAGAGAGCCGTGACCATGCCTCTTCCCATGTTTCCGGCACAGATCATGCTGCACACCGACCAGCAGAACGGTCAGTTCCTCTTCGTCTCGAACGACACGCAGGGGGACGACAAGGTGGTCGAAGCCCACCCCTACCCCGGCGAATTCAGGAACAGGTTCGAGGCCCAAGCCGGCGGTAGCGGGAACGTCCGTCTCTACAATCCCGCGACCGGCTGCTACCTGTTCGTCTCCGAGGACGACCGGGGCGGAGACAAGGTCGTCGAAGCACACCCCGTATCGCGATGAGGCCCGTAACAGCTTCATGGTCCTCGAACCCGATCCCGGGGTGTTCGTCTTCCTCAACCCCAGCACCAACCGATTCGTGTTCATCTCGAATGACAGGGAAGGCGATGACTTCGTGATGGAGGCCCACCCCGACAACGAGCTCCGCAACCGCTTCACGGCGATACCGGTGGCCTGAGATCCTTCGACCTCGCCGACGCTGATGCGAGGACTTGCCCCGCGCCCGCCGCGCCCGCCGCGCCCGCCTCGCGCGCGGCGGGCAAAGCAGGTCTGCGCCATGGCAAGGCTGTTCAGCGAAGGGGACGGACCATGACAGAGTAGAGCGGGGCGTCCTCGAACGGACGGTGCTCGCCGACCTTCTCGTGGCGTCAGACGCTGTACCGCTCGTGGGGGATGCCCGCCGCCCAGACGGCCTCGAAGGCGGCGGAGCAGAGCCGCACCGCCGCCTGGTCCTCCGTGAAGGCGTGTCCCGCCCAGTCGCCGTCGCCCGTGAACCAGTGGAAGAGCACCAGTCGGCGGTCGATCAGCCAGAAGTCGTTGCCCGGGAGGGCGATGGCCGATGCCCGGCTGCGGGGCAGCCAGCGGACCTGTTCGCCGGCCGCGAGGTTCACCGGGGTGACGGCGTGCTCGTAGCGGATGTACTCGGTCACGGGCTCCGAGACGATCCGGGCGCGGCGCATGACGACACCCCGGGATATCGCGTCCTCCACCAGCGGGATCCACGTGGGCCAGAACGACATGCTCGGGTCGTTGTCCACTTCGCCGGTCCTCCTGAACCGCTCGAAGGGCTCGACCTCGTCGCCGACCGAGTAGCTGTCGCGCATCTCCAGGTGTACGGCGGAGCGCGTGGCGCCCCTCAGCAGTTCGGCGAAGTCCGGTGCGCTCTGCGTCATCGCAAGCCTCCGTCAAGATCGGGTGGTCCTCAGCGGGATGCGGACCACATTCTCCCCCTTGCGAGGAGGCGGCCGGCGGGGAGGTCCGCCACCGGGTAACGCGCGCCGCACCGGGGGTACTTGAGACACCGGGGTCGGGATCGGTCGCAGCGGGACTTCGTCCGGTGGGTGAGCCGGGTGCGGCCGACAGGGGGCGCCGGGTTGTCGGCGCCGAGGGCCCCGGCCGGCACGCCCACCGGCGGCGTGGACAGGTCGAGCGTGCCTCGCGGGCCTGGTCGATGGCCTACGGCCTCCGGGTACGTTTCATGACGATGCGTCAGATGATCGCTGTCCGAAGGGAACCCTCTCCTCCGTCGACAGCACTCGGCGCAGGACGGTGATCAACTCTCCATCTCCGGTGGGTGGTTTCGGAGTCCGCCAGGCGATGTGGCCGTCCGGGCGGACGAGGGCGGCACCGGTGGTCGGGAGGCCGGTGGCCTTGGCCCAGAGGGGAGTTGGGAGCGGGTGCACGGTGACGGGCAGGCCCGCCGCCGTGGCGTCGGCCGCCTGCCGCGGCCAGGCCGCGTCGCCGGAGGCGGTGAACAGGGTGAAGCCGGGCCCGACCAGGTCCAGGGTGGACGCGGCCCCGGGCGGGCCGGGGAGTCGTAGGTGGGGGAGGCGGGTGCCGGGTGCGCCGGCGGGGTGTTCGAGGTCGGGGGCCAGGGGTGGGAGCGCGGGGTCGGAGGGGTCGGTGACGACCGCCGTCGAGCGGTAGGCCGCGGTGAGCAGCAGCTCGTCGTCGATCCGGTATCCGGCGCGGGCACGGGAGTTGGCGAGCGAGATGTCGATGACCTGACGGGCGACCGGGCGGCGCTCGGCCTCGTAGGTGTCCAGCAGCGCCTCGCCGGCCGTACCCGCGGTGACCGCCGCGAGCTTCCAGGCGAGGTTGTCCGCGTCGCCGATGCCGGTGTTCATGCCGTGCCCGCCGGTCGGCGGCACCACGTGGGCGGCGTCGCCCGCGAGCAGCACCCGCGCGTGGCGGTAGGTCTCGGCGAGGCGGGCGTCCATCCGCCAGGTCATGGTGTCGCGGACGGTGACGGCCAGCTCGGGCAGCCCGGCGGCCTCGCGGACGAGTCGGCCGAGTGCCTGGTGGTCGGCCGACAGGGCCTCGGTGTCGGTGTGTTCGGGGTCGTACGGGTACTGGTAGATCCACTGCCGGTCGTTGTCGACGGCCAGGAAGCCGCCACGGCCCGGCCCGGTGAGGAAGTACGACGCGCTGGCGCGGTCGGCCACGACCTCGCCGAGCGGTGCCTCGAAGCGGATGCTGAGGAAGTGGCCGAGGCCGGTCGGTCCCGCCATGGCGATCCCGGCCGCCTCGCGCACGGTGCTCGACGCGCCGTCGCAGCCGATCAGCCGGTCGGCGCGCACGGTGTGCCGTTCGCCGGTCGTCCGGTCCTCCAGCAGGGCGTGCACGGCGTCGTCGTCCTGGGTGAGGGAGAGCAGCCGGGTGGCGAACCGGACGCCGTCCGGGGCGAGTCGGCGGGCCCGCCGCAGCAGGACGGCCTCCAGCGCGTCCTGCGAGCAGATCAGTCCGGGCGAGGGGGTGTGCTCGGTGCCCTCCGGCCCGTCGGCCGCCACGCCGGTGCGGACGAAGTCCGGGTCGACCAGGCTGCGGCCCCGGTAGAAGAACACCTGCGAGGCCGGGAGTCCGGCCCGCCGGACCTCCTCCTCCAGGCCGCACCGCCGGAACACCTCCATCGAACGCGCCGACACCCCACGGGCCTTGGGGTGGCGCGAGGTGCCCGGGTGCGCCTCGACGAGCAGGTGCGGGACGCCGTGGCCGGACAGCTGGACGGACAGGGTCAGACCGACCGGGCCGCCGCCGACGATGAGCACGGACGTGGTCTCCGGGAATCGCATGCCACACTCCTGCATCACGTTGTAACGCCTACTGGATCATTTTGAAGTTACCATGGTTCGGACGGCACCCTCCGACCTTTCGAGGCGACCCCCATGCCCCAGCCCCAGGACCCCGCCCGGCACGCCGACGGCGGCAACCCCCGCGGTCTCCACTTCCTCACCGACCTAGCCAACACCGTCCGCGAGGACCCCACCGTGGGTGCCGCCGAACTCCAGGCCCTCCTGGACCGCCACGGCGGCCCGCCCTTCCGGCTCACCGAAGCCGACGCCCGCGAACTGCGCGAGGCCGCCGCCGAGGTGATCGCCGTCCTCGAGGCGGACGACCCGGACCGGGCGGCCGAACTGATCAACGCCCTGCTCGACCGCCACCCGGCCCGCCCCCGACTGGTCCGCCTCCCCGGCCGGCCCTGGTCCCTCCACACCCGCGCCCCCGCCGACGCCGGCCTCACCCACTGGCTGCTCTCCACCGCCGCCCTCGCCCTCGGCCTGTGGCTCAGCGAACGCGGCCGCTGCGCCTGGGGCTGCTGCGCCGCCCCGGGCTGCGAGCGCTTCTTCATCGACACCGGCCGCCGCACCCCGCAGCGCTACTGCACCCCGCGCTGCGCCACCCGTGTCCGGGTCGCCGCCCACCGCGCGCAGAAGGGGGACCGGGCCTGAGGTCGGGTCGGCAGCCGCGCCCCGGTGACCCGACCGCCGAACTCCGGGCCGGAGGTCGCGCACGTGCACGACCGGCCGAGGCCACCCCCGTGGTGCGGGGCGTACCCCTTGGGTCGCCCGGGCCGCCCCGGCACCCCAGGGGCACTGTGCCGCCGCCAGGTCCCAACTCCCCGATTGACGAAGGTCGTTCGACTACGTCACGCTCGACGAACCGCCGGGCGGGCGGTCGGACGTGCCGCGCGTGTCGTGTGCCCGCGCGCCGCCCGACGCCCCGGCCCGGATGTCCACCGTGCACCCGTGTGGAGGTACCGCCATGTCCAAGCGCCGTCTCGCCGTCCCCGGAGCCGCCGTCGCCGCTCTGGCCCTCGCCGCCCTGCTCCTCCCGGCCACCGCCGCCCACGCCGCCCCGCCCGCCGACTCGTGCACCCAGAACTGGAGCGTCAACTCCGGCGAGGGCTACGCGAACGGCAAGACCTGCAACAACCACACCAAGCTCGTCGGCACCGTGCACGACACCAAGGCGGACGGCCGCTGTCCCTACGTGCGCGGCAACCTCTCCGGCGGCGGCTACGTCGACAGCGACTGGGCCGGGGGCAAGGGCAAGTCCCGCGCCATCACCCTGTACGCCCCCGCGCGCACCCACTTCACCAGCATCACCATGCGCTACATCGGCTGCTGACCCGGCCGCCGCGCCGCACCCCGCCGGGAAACGCGCCGGGCCGGAAAGCGTTTCGGCCCCCTCCGGGTTCGGAGGGGGCCGACGGCCGATGGGAAGGGCGTCCTGCCGGACGGAACCGGCAGGACGCCTTCACACCTCGGGATCAACGGAGTCGTGTCACAGGCTCACGAGCTGCATGCGGCTGCACACCACGAACCCCTGGTGCGTGCCGTCGGACAACAGCAGTGTCCGGTAGAGCTCGCGGTCCTCCTCCGAGATGTCCGCGAATTCGTCGATATCGGGGACCCCACCGACCTCGGACACGTACAGCGCGTCGAAAGTCCGTCGGAGCTTCATCGCCAAGACGTTCTTGAACTCCAGCTCCAGGACCGGCTTCGTGTCGTCCTCCCAGGTTCGCAGCACCAGGCAGCGGTGCGACACCGAGTAGGACCAGGGGCGGAAGGCCCTCTCGGTCCGCAGGGGCAGGTCGTTGAGTCCCGCCAAAAACGTCGTTCCACTGCTCATGCGAAGGGCTCGTCTCAGTCGAAGGGGCTTGTCGTCTCTTCACCGTTCAGATACCACTTCACGCGATCCCGTACCTCCTTCGGCGCAGCCTTGATCATTGCCAGCTCCCAGCCTGTGAAGGGCTTCACGGGATTCGCCATCCCTTCCTGTGCCGCGGCCCACTCCCGTGCCTTCTCCTTCCCGATGCCGTCGAGGTTGAAGAAGATGTCGGTCTTCTTTCCCGGGGTGAGCGCGTCGCGGACGGTCTGCTTCCAGTCCGTGCCGTCGGGGAAGGTCATGTACGACTTCGCTTTGACGTCCTTGGCGAACTTGCCCAGCAGGTCAGCGCCCGTCTCGCTCTCGGAGAGACCGAGGGCGAGACGCTTCGGGCAGTAGTTCGTCGCGTTGTGGACCAGGACCGGGAGGTCGCCCGCCAGCACGTAGTACGTGTGGAGGTCGGCGACGGTGAGGTTGTAGGCGGGCTGGAGGGTGTTCCAGTGCCGGACGTCCTCAACGCGCCGGGGCTGTCCGGCGGGGTCGCGCAGTTCGTCGCCGGGCTTGAGGTCGGCGGCGTCCGTCCACTGCTTCCGGTTCTCGGCCCAGAAGGGGTGGTGGTCGGTACTGGTCAGGGACTGCCCGGCGCCCAGGGAGACGTCGGTGAAGTCGCGGTCGTCCGGGGTGTAGATGGTGTCCGCCACCCGACGGGGACCGGTGAGTCCGGTGGTGGGATCGGTGGCGAGGACGTCGTCGCCGATCCTGACGGTCTCGATGGCACGGGTGGATCCGTCGGCCATCAGGACGCGGGTGCCGGCCGGGAAGCTGTTCAGCGGGCAGACCGGCGGAACGCGGGTGACGAGCTTCTGGATGAACTCGACGGCCTTCTCACCCCAGGAGCCGAACTTCTTGGCCCACTGGGCGAGCTTGGCGACGGCGGCGCCGTCGCCGATGAAGGGGATCGCGCCGATGCAGGAGGTGAGCGCCTCGGTGGTGCGGCCCTCGACCGCGTAGTAGGCGCAGTTGACGAGGTCCGCGATGTCGGCGAGGCCGGGGGCGATGACGCCGCCCGCGCCGCCGATGACGTCGAGGGTGAGGTGGATGCTCTCGGAGAAGAGGTGGTAGAGGTAGCTGACGTTCTCGCTGTCCTCCTTCGCCTTCTTGATCTCGTCCTCGAGCGCCGCGATCGCGTCCTGCTTCTCCTTCTCGGCCGCAGCCTGCTGCTCGGCCTCCTTGCGCTCCGCCTCGAGCTTGGCGAGCCGGGCCTTCTCCTCGGCCTCCCGCCGCGTCTCGTAGGTCGCGTGGGCGCTGTCGGCGGAGGCCTGGGCGGCCGTCGCGTCCTGACCGGCCGCCTCGGCGGAGCTGCGGGCGGCGCTTGCGGACTCATTGGCTTCGGCCGCCGCCCAGCGCGCCTGCCGGGCCGACTGTTCGGCCCGGTTGGCGGAGTAGACGGCCTTGGCGGCGTCGCGGTTGGCGGAGGCCTTGGCGGCGTTGGCGCTCTTCGCCGAGGCGGCTGCCTTGGTGGCGGAGGCCTGGGCGGCGTCGGCGGCGGCCTGGGCCTTGGCGACCTGGTCGGCGGCGGTGTTGGCCGAGGCCTGGGCCTGGGCCGCGTAGCCGTTGGCCTCGGCGGCGGCGTCGCGGGCGATGGCGGCGGCGGCCTGGGCCGTGGCCGCGTTCTTCTGCGCGGTGGCGGCGGCGGCGGTGGCCTCGGCGATCAGGCCCTTGACGTCGGCGACGTGGACGGCGGTGAGCCGGTCCTTCTGCTGGGCGGTGTACTGGCCCTGGGCGACGAAGGTGCGCAGGTCCTGGACGGGGCCTTCGAGGGCGATCCGGGCCGCGGCCTTGAGCTCGGGTTCGGTGTCCTGGGCGTCCTCCAGTCGGGTGGCGGTCAGCCGGTCGTCGGCGGCCTGCGCGTCGGCCAGTCCCTTGCCGAGGAAGTCCCGCAGCGCGGCGGGGGTGTTGACCCGGAGCGCGGCGTCGGCCGCGGCCTTGACGGCGGGGCCGGCGGTGTCGCTCAGGCGGGTGATCGTGAGCCGGTTCTCCGGCGCGGCGGCATCGAACTGACCGCTGGTCAGGAAGGCGTCGACCTGGCCTGTGCTGCCCTGCAGCGCGGTGTAGGCGGCGGTGCGGACCGCGTCGCTCTCCGAGTCCCCGTAGATCTTGGTGGCGCGGTCGCGCGCGTCGTGCTCCTCGGCCTGCTTGCGGCCGCCCTTCACGTAGGAGAACACCGCGGCGTCGTTGCCGGTGAGAGCCGCGTCGGCTGCCGCCGATCCCCAAGTGCTCGACATCTTGCGGGAGATGAGGGCGAGCTTGCGGCCGTCGGTGGCGACCTGTGCCGGCGTGGTGCCGGGCTGGTTGGCCAGCAGGGCCAGGCGGTCGGCCTCGGCCTTCGCCTGTTGGACGTCCTGGGCCGCCTGGTCGGTCTGCGCCTGCTTGTCCGCCTGGTCGGCCTTGGCCTTGCGGGCCTTCTCCACGGCTGCTGCGGTGCGGTTGGCCAGGTCTTCGGCCTCGGTGCGACGGGTCAGGTCCTGGACGGCGTTGGCCTTGTCGACCGCGGTCTGGGCGTCCGTGGCGAAGCCGGAGGCGGCGTTCGCGTGGTCGGTCGACTCCTGCGCGGCGTTCGCGCTGGCGCCGGCGTGGTCGGCGGCGTCCCGGGCGGCCTGCGCCGCCGCGGCGGCGTGGGAGGCCGCGGACGCCAGCAGCGTCTTGGCGGCCTCGGCCTGAGTGGCGGCCTCGCCGGCCAGCTGCTGCGACGCCGCGGCGGCACGGCCGGCCTCGGCGGCCGAGCGACGCGTCGCCGCGGCGGCCTGCTTGGCCTTCGCCGACTGACCGCCCGCGCTGTCCGCGTAGGCGCCGGCCTGCTCGGCCGAACCCGCCGCGGAATCGGCGTTGCCCTTGGCACTGAGTGCGGCACCCGCCGCGTCCTTGCTCCGGGCCGCGGCCTCGTTGGCCTTCACCAGCGTGGCGTTCGCATCGGCGGCGATCTTGGCCGCGGCGTCGGCGGCGTCCGCCGCCACCCGCGCCTCGTGCGCCTTGGTCGCGTCACCGGCCGCCGCAGCGGCAGCCGTCCGCGCGTTCGCCGCGGCCCGCTGGGCACCGGCCGCGGCCGCCGCGGCGTTCGACGCCGCGACGGCGGCGGCCCGCGCCGAGGCGTTGGCCGCACGGGCGGCGGTCATCGCCGTCTGCGCCGCCGCACCCGCGCGCTCGGCCGCACTCGCTGCCCTGTTCGCCGCCTCCGTGGCCTTGGCCGTGTCGGCTCCGGCCTGCTGCGTCTCGATCGCCGCCCGCGCGGCATCCGCCTTGGCCAGCTCCGAGTTGTGGACCGCCTGGTCCTTGGCCTCGATCGCTGCGGCCGTCTCCTGGGCCGCCTGCGCGCTCGCGTCCTTCGCCTGCTGCGCCAGCTGCGCGATGCTCGCGCGCTCCTGGTCACGGCTCTGCGCGATGTACTGGCCGGTCGCGAGGAAGTCCCGCACGTCCTGGATCGACCCGTTCAGCGCGATGCGTGCCGCCGCCTGGACGTTGGGTCCACCGGAGCTCAGGATCTGGACCAGCTTGACCCGGTCGTCGCCGTCCTTCGCGGTGAACTGGGTCTCCGTCAGGAACTTCTGCAGATCGTCACTGGTGTTGGCGCGCAGTGCGGCATCGCCCGCGGCCCGCAGACTGCGGCCGGCGCCCATCGCGGGGTCGGTGATCCGGGTGATCCACAGCCGCCGGTCGGCGTCGAGGGCGTCCTGCCAGCCGCTGTCGAGGAAGGTGCGCAGCTCGTCGGCGGTGCCGTCGATGGCCTTGTCGGCGGCCTCGCGGACCTTCGGCCCGCCGACGCTGGAGATCTGGGTGGCGGCGAGCAGGTCGTCCGCGTGCTGGGCTCCGGCGAGTTCGTTGTCGACGAACCGCTTCACGTCCTGCTCGGAGCCCGCGAGCGCGGCCTCGGCCAGGGCATGGGTGCGGGGACCGCTGTTGAGCCATGCCTTCAGTGTCCGCTCGCGGTCGCTCGGCTGGGTCTGCCCGGGGAGCGGCTCGACGGCGGCGGCGCTCGGGACGCCGGCCCCGACCAGTCCGGCCGTGAGGGCCAGTGGCAGCAGGCCCAGGGAGAGCCTGCCCAGCAGCGGCGGCCCTCCCCTCCCTCGCCGTCGTGAACGGGATATCGATTGGCGCACGGGAAAACCTCCACTGTCGACATCGGCCGATTCCCGGCCGCAGCGGAGCCACGATAAGTGACACTCCAACAGAACGCCCACGAAGTCAAACGGTCCAGTCGTCCACTGGGCGTCAAAGTGCCTCAGTGGACTCATAATTCGGCAAAGGTGTCGCACCGTCAGTATGTGATCAAATGCCCTCCAAACCGTGACAACCTACCCGCCTGAGCTGCCAAAAGGGTCTTGGCGCGACCTCAGTTGATCTGGTTCGATGGGGCGGTTTCCGCCGGTGGTCAAGGGGAGGGCCGAAGCGGCTTTCAAGGCTTGCTTACAGCATTCATGACGCATCGTCGTGTCATGCCGGTTCTCCTGCCATCCGGGCTCTTCGCCCCATTCCGGCAATCTGTCGACCAGGTCAACACCGAACGAACGAAGAGGATTAGCAATGGCAAAGCGCATGTCCCGCTGGCTCGTTGGCGGCGCCGTCGCCGCGGCCGCCACGCTCGGCGTCTCCGCGATCGCCTCCGCCGACGGCACCCCCGCGGACAACTCCGCCGCGCCGGTGGCCGTCGAGGACTTCATCCACCCCGGCCCGGCCCCGTACCCGAACGTGAAGCTGCTGCGCGGCGACGGCCACATCGTGCTGTCCGACTGCACCAAGGACGACCAGATCAGCGTGCTCAGCTGGGACCTGCCCAACAGCAGCGGCAACCAGATCTGCTTCCGCGCCACCGGCAGCACCGGCTACCTCGCCGTCGAGGTCCCGAACGTGTTCCGGATCCGCACCGACGACTACGCGCTCAACGCCAAGCTCACCAGCGACGGCGCCTCCCAGAGCCTCGACATCGCCAAGGGCACCGCCGTCCCCGTCGGGATCGGCTCCGGCAACGGCACCGGCAAGCCCACCACCCTGCTCGAACTGCGCGTCACCGGCTGACCCCACCCCGCCCCGCTCCCCGCTCACCTTCCCGATGGAGCCCCAGGTGACCCACAACCCCCTGCGCACCACCACCGCACGCCGGTGGCTGGCCACCGCCGCGGCGACCGCCGCGGTCCTCGGCGGAGCCACCGCCATCGCCTCCGCCGACACCACCCCCGCGGACAACTCCGCCGCACCGCCGGCCGTCGAGGACTTCAC
>NZ_JBHXLL010000020.1:0-43058 GCF_042721415.1 Kitasatospora sp. NPDC058444
GGAGCCGGTGTGGCTGGCGACGAATGCCAAGTTGCCAGACCGCGACGGCCGCCGCCAAGGCCCTCCCGCTACGATCCGCGGTCGTAGCCGGGAGGCCGGCTCCGAATCGAAGGACGCACGGCCCGCGGCGCGCCCACCCCTCCCGGCCTGCGCGAACGCCCGCCACCCCCACCGCGACGCGGGGCGGAACGGACACTGCTAGGTGCCGTCGTGCCCCGCATCCGCGTGTGAGCGCACTCACCGCCCCCACCCCGGCGACCTCACCGACCGGCCCGCCGCCACCACACCGAGTCAGCACCGACCAGCCGCCGATGAGACCGCCACCACACCCCCCGGTCGACACGGGACCGATCACCGGGGTCATGTGGTCGGTCCGGGGCTACGTGCCGGGGCGGCCGAGCTGGTGGACGCGCCAGCCCGCCGAGCGCCAGCGGTCGGGGTCGAGGGTGGTGCGGCAGTCGACCAGCAGCGGGTCGGCGGGCAGTTCCACCAGGGCGCCGGGGTCGCCCTGTCGGTACTCGGGCCACTCGGTCGCCAGGACGACCAGCTCTGCGCCGGTGAGCGCCGCGGGCAGGTCCGCGGTGTGGTCGAGTTCGGGGTTGCGGAGCAGCGCGTTGGCCGAGGCCTGCGGGTCGTGCACGGTGACCACGCCGCCGGCCCGGTGCAGCGCCATGGCCAGGGCGAGGGCGGGGGACTCGCGTACGTCGCTGGTGTCGGGCTTGAACGCCGCGCCCAGGACGGTGGCCCGGATGCCCCGGAGCAGCCGGTCACCGAGGGCTTCGGCGACGAGGTCCATGGCGACACGGGTGCGGGATTCGTTGATCTTCTCGGCGGCGAGCAGGAGTCCGGCCGCTTCGGTGGCGCCGAGCTGCCGCGCGCTGGCGGTGAACGCGCGGACGTCCTTGGGCAGGCATCCGCCGCCGTAGCCGAGGCCCGGCCGCATGCCGCCGGCGCCGATCGGGGTGCCGACGCCGATGAAGTGCAGCTCGGCGAAGGCGGCCGCTTCGGCGATGTCGGTGGTGAAGCGCAGGCGGCCGCCGCCGATGTGCTCGGCCAGCAGCTCGGGCAGGCCGGGCTCGAAGATCGGGCAGTCGCCCGCGTTGAGCCGCGCGACCTTCTCCCGGTCGACGTCCACGCCGATGACCTCGTGGCCGAGTTCGGCCATCGCCGCCGCGTGCGGGATGCCGAGGTGGCCGCAGCCGATCACGGAGACACGCATGGAGGGTCCTTGTCTGAGCGAAGGGGTGCGCCGTTACTCGACGTGTCGTGGACGCTACCCGTTGCCGAACATCGCCGGGGCCGGTTGCCCGGATGGGTGATGGCGAGGTGCGGACCCGCCGAGGGGCCGCTCGGGACAGCTCCAGGTGCGGGCCGCGGCGAGCAGGTGCTCGCGGACCAGGGCCACGTGCGGGTTGGGCGAGGCGGCCGGGCGGCGGACGAGGTAGGCGGTGTTGATCGGGGGGTCGGCCGGCTCGTGCAGCAACCGCAGCGAGCCGGAGGCGAGTTCGGCTCGGCACAGGTAGCCGGGGAGCACGCTCCAGCCCGCGCCCGCGGTCACCGCCGAGAGGACGGCCCGCAGGTCCGGCACGGTGATCGCCGCCCGGGCGTGCAGGCGGCGGCCGAAGACGTGCCGCCAGTAGCGGCGGGCGATCGGCAGGTCCTCGGCGTAACTGAGCAGCGGGACCTCGTCCAGTGCGCCGGGCAGCTCCCGGCCGGCCAGCCGTTCGGCCCAGGACGGGGCCGCGACCAGGACGAACTCCTCGTCGGCGAGCGGTTCGGCGAGCAGTGTCCGGCCGGGCGGCCGCCGGGTCGCGACCACCAGGTCGTGCTGTCCGGCCCGCAGTTCCGCGAGCAGGGGGTCTGTGAGCCCGCTGGTCACCCGCAGCTGGACGCCCTGCGCGACGAGCGGGGCGAGCTCTGCCAGCAGGACGGTGCCGAGGAACTCGGCCGGCCCGGCGAGGTGGACCGGCTCCGGTGCGCCGCCTCCGTGCCCGTCGGTGAGGCTCGCGAGCCGGTCCAGCGGCACGGCCAGGCGGGTGGCGAGGTCGTCGGCGTACGGCAGCGGGCTGACCCCGCGGGCCCGGCGTTCGAACAGCTCCCGGTCGAGGCGCAGCTCCAGCGCCCGGATCTGGGCGGTCACCGTGGACTGGGACAGGCCCAGCAGATGCGCGGCCGCGGTGAAGGAGCCCGCCCGGTGCACGGCGAGGAAGGTCCGCAGCTGGTTGAGGTCCAGTGGGCCGGAGCCGGTGGGCGGCCGATCGCTCATGGCGGCGAGCCTACGGGATTCCGATGGCGGGCCGGCGCGCTCGACGATCCGGGTGAGGTATCGGAATCCCGATGCCTCGCATCGCGTGGCCCATTGGTTCCCGCAGGTGGGGCGCGTCTAGCGTGACCGAGGTGAGCGCCGCGGCGGACCGTCGCGGCGAGGACCCGCGGCACCCCTGGAGGCACACCCCATGGCCGACATCCTGTTCGTCGTGACCGGTTCGAAGGTCTGGACGCTGAACGACGGAACCGAGCATCCGACCGGCTTCTGGGCGGAGGAGCTGGTCGTCCCGTACCGCGCCTTCACCGCGGCGGGCCACCGGGTCGCCGTCGCCACCCCGGGCGGTGTCGTCCCGGTCGCGGACCGGGCCAGCTTGACCGACCCCGAGCTGGCTGAGGAGCTGGCGAAGATCGCCGAGCTCCGGCAGCCGCTGGTGCTGGCCGAGGTCGACCTGGCCGACTACGACGTCGTGTTCTACCCCGGCGGCCACGGCCCGATGGAGGATCTGGCGGTCGACGCCGACTCCGGTCGGCTGCTCACCCGGGTGCTCGCCTCCGGGCGCCCGCTCGGCGTGGTCTGCCACGGCCCGGCCGCGCTGCTCGCCGCGCGGGGCGAGGGCGGCGGCTCGCCCTTCGCCGGGTACCGGGTGACCGGATTCACCAACGCGGAGGAGGCCCAGGCCGGACTGGCCGACCGGGCGCCGTGGCTGCTCCAGGATCGGCTGGTCGAGCTCGGCGTGGACTTCGAGGAGGGCGAGCCCTGGGCGCCGCACGCGGTGGTCGACCGCAACCTGGTGACCGGTCAGAATCCGGCCTCCTCGGGCCCGGTGGCCGCCGGGCTGCTGAAGCTGCTGGACGCGTCGGCGGCGTAGCGGCCGGGCGGCGGGGCCGGGCGGAGGGGCTCACGCGGGCGGGCGGGCGACGGTCGTACGGATCGCTCGCCCGCCCGCGTGGATGCCGGCGCGGTGCCCGACGCCCTCGCCGTCGGGCATCCCGTCCGGCCGGCCCGCCGTCAGTGGAGGTCGTAGGCGGTGAGGGGGTGCCCCGCCCAGATCCGGCGGGAGGTCTGCTCCGGGTAGCGGACGGTCTGTGAGCGGGCGTCCAGGACCCGGGTGAGCTGCCCCTCCGGATCGTAGGCGGGCCAGCCCGGGTCGCCGGTGGTGGCGAACCCCACCCAGGCCCGCCGCAGTTCCGCCGAGACCCGGACCGCCTCCGCCGGGGGCGGGTCGCCGAGGAAGTGCCGCGCCGTCGGGCTGTCGAGGCTGCCGAAGGCGAGCGGTACGTCCAGGCCGTGGCAGGCCCCGAAGACGCCGCCGAGGGCGGGGGCGGGCAGGGCGAGTTCGAAGAGGTGCGAGGTGCCGCCGGCGGCCGCGTTGGCCTCGGCCAGCCGGAGCGAGGGCACCCGGAACAGGGCGTCGGAGTCGACGACTTCGAGGAGTTCGGAGGGCGTCGCCCCCGGGAAGGCGGCCCGGTAGGCGTCCGGGCCGCCCGGCGGCGGGGCGAACAGCTCCAGCGCGAGCCGGGCCTCCTCCGCGGTGAAGTCGCCGTGCCGGCCGCTGAGGACGCCGAACAGCCGGAACTCGTCCCGGGTGTGACCGACCAGCAGGTCGACGCCGTCGGTGAGCGCCGACCAGGGCGAGCTCGGCAGCACCGCGCCGTCGACCACCGGGACGGTGGCGATGCCGCACAGCGCCAGCCGGCCCCATCGCGCGAGGTGCTGCGGCAGTGCGGCGCCGAGCTCGGTGACGGCCGAGGCCAGGCGCCAGGGGTGCACCTCGGCCAGCGCCGCGGCGGTGGGAGCCGTGCCGAGCAGCTTCGCGAGCTCGGCGGTGACCTCGGCGGCCAGGGCGGGGGTGCAGTGGGTGCCCGGCACGGAGTGGGCGACGGCCCGCCGGAACAGGCCTCGGGCCCGGTCCATCGTCAGCAGGGCGGCGACCGCTCCGGCGCCGGCGGACTGCCCGGCGACGGTGACCTGGGCCGGGTCGCCGCCGAACCGGGCGATGTTGCGCCGGACCCAGTGCAGGGCGGCGATCTGGTCGAGGAGGGCCCGGTTGGCGGGGGCGCCCTCCAGCAGCGCGAAACCCTCGGCGCCGACGCGGTAGTTGACGCTCACCACGACCAGCCCGGCGGTGGCCAGGGCGGTCGGGTCGTACAGCGGGTCGCCGGAGGTCCCGGACATGAACCCGCCGCCGTGGAGCCAGACCAGGACCGGCAGCCCGGCCGCGCCCGGATCGGGCGTGCAGACGTTGAGCGTCAGCCAGTCGGTGTCCTCGGACGCCGTGGGCGCTTCGGCGGGCATCGGCCCGGACTGCGGGACGACGGGGCCGAAGGCGGTGGCCTCGCGGACGCCGTCCCAGGGCTCGGGCTCGACGGGGGCGGCGAAGCGGAGAGCGCCGACCGGCGGCCGGGCGTAGCGGATGCCGCGGAAGGCCGCGAGTTCCCGGCCGCCTGGCTGCCCCTGCTGCCGTTCCCAGGGCCGTTCCCGCTGCTCTTCCCGCTGCTGTTCCGGCCGCTGTTCCGGCCCGCGCCGCGATTCCCAGCGGCCGCGGACGAGTCCCTCGGTGGTGCGGATGATCGGCTGCTCCGGCATGGGGGCGCTCCTCCCTCGGAAGGCTTCCCACGTTATAGGTCAGCTGTATTATGTCAAGCGTATGGGAAAAGACTCCGCCCAGCGCGGAGCGAGTCCGAGGAGCCGCCGCCGATGCCGAAACAGGTCGACCACCGGGAACGCCGGGAGACGATCGCCCGCGCGCTGTGGCGGGTCGTGGAGCAGCGCGGGGCCACGCACCTGACGATGCGCGAGGTCGCCCAGGAGGCCGGCATCTCGCTCGGACAGCTCCAGCACTACTTCGGCTCCCGGGCGCAGATGCTCGCCTTCGCGATGGACTTCGCCGGCGAGCAGAGCGCGCTGCGGGTCGGCGTGGCGCTGGGAGCGCTCGGGGCGCGGCCGCATCCGCGCGACGTGCTGCGGGTGATGCTGGTCGAGCTGCTGCCCCTGCACGCCGACGCGCGGGCGACCAGCCGGATGAGCGCCGCCTACGTGCTGGAGGCGCTGCACGACGAGGAGGTCCATGCACGGGCGCGCGGCGGCCTGCTCCAGGGACGGGCCATGGTCGAGCGGGTGGTCCGGCAGGCGATCGCCGACGGGCACCTGGCGGCCGAACGCGACCCGGCGGTGGAGACGGACCTGCTGCTCGCGCTCACCGGGTTCACCACCCTGCTGGAACTGGGCGTGGTCGAGCCCGCCGCCGTGCTCACGGCCGTGGACTGGCACCTGGGCCGGCTGTTCGCGGCATCGGGAGACGCGGGCGGGACCGGGGAGGACGGGTGTGCGGGCGGGACCGGGGCCGGGCGTGCGGACGGGGGCGTCGGCGGGTGAGCGGGTGAGCAGGAGGACGGGTGGGAGAGCGGCGGCCCGTCCGGGGCGCGCGCCGAGGCGTGGCAGGCTACCCGGGTAGCACCGCCGCCCGCGACCAGGAGCACCGTCATGGACCGACCCGCCGCCCTCCGACCCGCCGCCCTCCGGCTCGACGCCACCGCCTCCGGGCACCCGGCGGGCATCCTGGACGCCGCCGAGCGGGCCGAACGCCGGGGCATGGACCGGCTGGTGGTCGCCGAGACCGCGTACGACCCGTTCCTCCAGCTCGCCCGCGCGGCCGACCGGACCGAGTCGATCGAGCTGGCCACCGGCATCGCGGTGGCCTTCGCCCGGACCCCGATGACGCTCGCCTACCAGGCCTGGGGGCTGCACGCGGCCTCCGGCGGACGCGCCGTCATCGGGCTGGGCTCGCAGGTCAAGCCGCACATCGAGAAGCGCTTCGGGATGCCCTGGGACCGTCCGGCCGCCCGGATGCGCGAGTACGTGCACGCGGTGCGGGCGATCTGGCACAGCTGGCAGACCGGTGAACGGCTGCGCTTCCGGGGTGAGTTCTACACCCACACGGTGATGACGCCGGTGTTCTCGCCGGACCCGGTCCCGTCCGGGGTGCCGCGCATCCTGCTGGCGGGCGTCGGGCCGCTGATGACCCGGACCGCCGGGGCGGTGGCCGACGGCTTCCTGAGCCACCCGTTCTCCTCCACCGCCTACCTGGCCGAGCAGGTGCTGCCGGGCCTGACCGAGGAGCGGACGCGGGCCGAGGCGGAGCTCGCCGCGTGGACGGAGCGGCCGTTCGAGGTCGTCGGCAGCGTGCTCACCGCCACCGGCCGCACCGAGGAGGAGCTGGCGGCCAACCGGGCCGCCACCCGGGAGCGGCTCGCGTTCTACGCCTCCACGCCGGCCTACCGTCCGGTGCTGGCGCAGCACGGCTGGGAGGGGCTCCAGGAGGAGCTGCACACCCACTCGGTGCGCGGGCGCTGGGCGGAGATGGCCGCGCTGATCGACGACGAGGTCTTCGACACCTTCGCGGTCTGCGGTCCGGTCGAGGAGGTCGCCCGGGAGATCCACCGCCGGTACGCGGGCCTGGTCACCCGGCTGTCCGTCAGCCTGCCCGAGGACGCCGACCCGGAGCTGGGCCTGGACGTCCTGGCGGCCGTGCGGGCGCTGGGCCGACCGGAAGCGGACGCCGGGTGATCATGGCGGGCTACTGACCGGACAAGGTGCGAAGAAGTCCGGGCAGATTCGTGCAACGCGTTTCCGGTGGTGACGACCGGCGGCAGGATCGCGGTGGCAGGCGGGACCGTTCGGCACGGCCGGACGCCCCCGACCTGCCGCGTCACGGGGCCTGTCGCGCCGTACGGTCCGTTGCGCCGTACGGCCTGTCATGCCTCGGCCACCCGTTGCCGATCGTGGGGGTGCCCGCGTGTCCGTGTCCGACGACCGTCCGGCCGACTACGACCTGGCGGAGCGCTGGGACCCCGTCGTGAACGAGTACGTCGACGCCCTCGCCGACCTGGACGAGTTCCTGCGCGTCTGCGCCGAGCTGACCGGCTTCGACGTCCCCGAACTGCGCTCCACCGGCATGGCGGACGAGCACCACCGCACCACGCTGGCCCACCGGGTGCGCGATGAGCACGCCCTGGTCCACCTCTGGTACGTGGGCGCCTGGCCCGGCGAGGCACCCTCGTCCGCCCGGGCCCACGACCGGGGACTGGTCTGGCGGACCTTCCACGCCGTCCCGCCCGGCTCCGCGGCCCCCGGACACGGCAGCTGGGCCGAGGCCCCGCGAGGCGCGGTCGCACCGGACAACGGTGTCGCACCGGACAACGGCGGTGAGGACCGGTGAGCGCCCGCTGGGACGCCGTCGTGGTCGGCGCGGGCTTCGCCGGAACCCTGATCGCCCACCGCCTCGGTGCGCAGGGCTGGCGGGTCCTCGTCCTGGAGGCCGGCCGGGCCGCGCCCACCGGCGCCGAGGTCGCCGCCGCCCACCGCGCGGCCGGCGGCGGGCCGCCCACCTCGCCCTACCCGCACAGCCCCGAGGCCCCGTCACCCGACGTCACCGACCTCGTCGGAAACCCGGACGGCGGCTTCACCGCCACCGGCCACCTCCGCCAGCACGGGCCGCTGCCCTACGCCAGCGGCTACCTGCGCGCCAACGGCGGCACCGGACTGCTCTGGACCGGGCTCACCCCGCGCATGCACCCCGAGGACTTCCGCACCGGCGACCTCGGCCACGGCCGCAACTGGCCGATCGGCTACCACGACCTGGAACCCCACTACCGCGAGGCCGAACGGGAACTCGGTGTCGCCGCCGACGCCGAGGAGCAGCGCAGCGCCGTCGGGCTGCCCATCCCGGACGGCTACGACTTCCCGATGCGGGCCGTACCGGCGAGCCACCTCGACCGGCAGCTGGCCCGCGCCCTCGACGGCCGGACCGTCCGCGACCCCGCCGTGCCGCACCCCGCCCGGCTCGCCGTCACCACCACCCCGCACGCCCGCAACGGAGTGCCGACCAGGCCCGGCTCCGCCGACAGGCCGCTCTGCGCGGGCAGCGCCAGCTGTGTCCCCGCCTGCCCGAGCGGCGCCAAGTACACCCCGCTGCGCACCCAGGCCCGCTGGGCGGCCGGGGTCGAACTGCGCACGGAGGCCGTCGTCAGCCGGGTGCTGGCCGACCCGGAGACCGGGCGGGCCGCGGCAGTCGAGTACCTCGCCGGTGGTACGGCCCACCGGGTGGAGGCGGACCTGGTCGTCCTCGCCGCGCACGCGATCGAGAACGCCCGGCTGCTGCTCCTGTCCGGGCTCGCCAACCGCAGCGACCAGGTCGGCCGGAACCTGATGGACCACCCGGCCCTGCTCACCTGGGGGCTGATGCCCAGCCCGGTCGGCCCCTACCGCGGGCCCGGGTCCACCAGCGGCCTGGAGGCGTTCCGCTTCGGCCCCGGGCGGGAGCGCCGGGCGCCGTTCCGGATCGAGATCGGCAACTGGGGCTGGTCCTGGGCGGGCGGCGCGCCGGAGGCCGAGGCCGCGGCGCTGCTCGCGGCGGGCCTGCGCGGCAAGGAACTCCGCGACCGGCTCGGTGACCGGCTGGGCCGCCAGTTCTCGCTCCAGTTCGAGCTGGAGCAGCCCGCCGACCCGGCCAACCGGGTGACCCTCGACCGGGACCGGCGCGACCCGCTCGGCCTGCCCGGCCCGGCCATCCGCTACGACCTCGCGGAGTACGTCCGTGAGGGGATGGCCTCCGCCCGGGCCGTCTCCGAGCAGCTGTTCGCCCTGCTCGGCGCCGAGGACCACACCGCCTACCCGGCGGCCGGCTGGCCGGGACGGCTCGAACACCGGGGAACCGTCCACGGCTACCGCGGCGCCGGCCATGCCGGCGGCACCCACGTCATGGGCGACTCGCCCGCGAACTCGGTGGTCGACCACTGGCAGCGCTGCTGGGACCACCCCAACCTGTACGCCGTCGGCTGCGGCTCGATGCCCTCCCTCGGCACCTCCAACCCCTCGCTCACCATGGCCGCCCTGGCGCTGCGCAGCGCCGAGCGGATGCACCGCGACCTGTCGGCGCTGCACCGCCCGGCGGCGGTGACGCCCCCCGCGGACTCCCACGCACCCGTACCGCCACCGCCGTCTCCCCCTTCCTCGGAGCCCTCATGACCGGCCTGCCGCTGCCGCCCGTACCCGAGCCCTACCACCTGCCCTTCCACTACGGTGCGCTGCACAACATCGGCGTCGACTACCTCGTCGACCGGGCACGGGCGCGCGAACTGCTCGCCAAGCGCCACCCCGGGCTGAACGTCGCCGCCTTCGACGGCGGGGCCTGCGTCTCGCTCAACTACCAGCTCTACTTCGCCCAGTATCCGAACGGCGGCGGCATCACCCAGGAGCTGGAGATCAACCTGATCGCCCATCCGCTCTTCGCCGAGGAGCGGATCCCGGTGGTCAACTACGGCCAGTACGCCAGGGGGTACGACCAGACCAAGCTGCTCGGCATCGCCCGGCTGCACGTCCTCTGCGACAACCCGCTCGCCATCGACGCCGGGCGCCGGCTGTACGCGGAGCCCAAGCACCCGGGCTGGTTCGAGACCACCCTGCCCTCCCTCAACGCGCCCGACGTGCGCGAACGCTGGTCGGTGTCCTGCCGCCGGGCCACCCTCGGGCAGGACGGACTGAGCCGCCACGACGAGGAACTCCTGGCCCTGGACGTGAACCTGGTCGGCCTCACCCCCGAGTCCGTCAACAACACGCCGATCACCGGCTACGGCACCGACGACGAGGGCAAGCTGCTGGCCGGGCCGCTCAACGTCTACCAGCCCTACCGCTACTACGCCCTGGACGACCGCACCGCCGACCGTGTCCGGCTCGACCTCGGCAACCCCGCCGAGGAGTCCGCCCGCGACCTCGCCCACCTGATCGCCGACGCCCCGGCGGCCGGGGTCTGGACCTACCAGTCCCCGCCGGTCGCCGCCCACAACCGGGCCTACTACATCCGATGACGGCCGCGCCCTTCGCACCGGGCGGCACCGCCGTGCGGCGGGACGTCGCCTACGGCAGGGTCTGGTCGGCGATGCCGTACACCGTGCTCGCGGACGACGGCGCGACCCTGACCCTCACCGCCCGGCCGGGGACGGAGACCCTGGCCCCGGCCGGCTGGACGGCAGCGGCGCGGGCCGGAGGCGACGCCGCGCGCCTGGGCTGCATCGAGGACCTCGCGGCCGGCCGGTGGGAACTCGACCGCTGGACGTGGCGCGACACCGTGGTGCTCAGCCGCTTCACCGCCGGAGCGCCGTTCAGCGTGCACCGCTTCCTGACCCCCGACGGCCGGCCACTGCGCTGGTACGTCAACTTCGAGCGCCCGTACCGCCGGACGGCCATCGGCATCGACACCTTCGACCTCTTCCTGGACCTGGTGATCACCCCCGATCTGTCGGCGTACGAGTGGAAGGACGAGGACGAGTACGCCCATGCCCGGCGCCTCGGCGTCGTCGACGAGGCCACCCACCGGTGGATGGGCCGGGCGCGGGACCTCGCCCTCGCCCAACTCCTGGACTGCACTGGCCCGTTCGCCCCCGACCCGGCGGCCTGGGAGCTGCCGCCCACCGGCCCGCTGCCCGCCCTCCCGGCCACCACCCTCAGCACGCCCGCCGAGGAGGGCTGACACGGGCTGAGGGCGGCGGCCGGTCGGCTGGCGGAGGGCGACCGCCCGTTCGCGGCGGTACTGGAACTGGCCCGTCGGCCGGAGCTGCCGGCCGAGCGGCTGCACCGGCTCGGCCGGCAGCCCGGGGCCTCGGCCAGGCTGCGTCGGGGGATCAACCGGGCGCTGGCGGAGCGCCCGGACCGGTGAGCCCGGCCGGGACCGGGCCGGGTGCGGTGGCGACCGTGGAGGCCCGCGACCAGCGTCCGGCGAGGACCGTGCCGACGATCAGCTGGAGCTGGTGGTAGAGCATCAGCGGCAGCACCAGCAGGCCGGCTTGCGCGCCGAACAGGACGGTGGCCATCGGCAGGCCGTTGGCCAGGCTCTTCTGCGAACCGCAGAGCACCGCCGCGATGGTGGCCGGCCGGTCGAGCCCCAGCAGCCGCGCGCCGAGCCCGGTGACCGCCAGGGCGGCGGCGAGCAGGGCGAGCAGCACCGCGAGCAGCCCCGCCAGGGCGAGGGGGGTGGCCAGGCCCCAGATGCCCTGGGCGACCGCCGCACTGAACGCCGTGTAGACGACCAGCAGGATCGAGCCGCGATCCACCGGGGTGAGCACCCTCTTGTGCCGGGACAGCGGACCGCCGAGCCACGGTCGCAGCAACTGCCCGAGCAGGAACGGTGCGAGCAGTTGCAGCCCGATCCGCAGCAGCCCGTCGGCGGACAGCGCGGTGTGCGATCCCAGCAGCCAGGCCGCCAGCAGCGGCGTGAGCACCAGCCCCGCCAGGCTGGAGTAGGTGCCCGCGCAGATCGCCGCCGGGACGTTGCCCCCGGCGGCGCCCGTGAGCGCCACCGAGGACTGCACCGTGGAGGGCGCCAGGCAGAGGAACAGCACCCCGGTGTGCAGCTGCCCGGTCAGTGGGGCGGGCGTGAGCAGTGCCGTGGCCACGCCGAGCAGCGGGAAGAGGACGAAGGTGGCGGCCAGCACCAGCCCGTGCAGCCGTACGTGGCGCAGCCCGGCCAGCGTCTCGCGGGTGGAGAGCCTGGCGCCGTAGAGGAAGAACAGCAGCGCCACCGCGAGGTCGCAGGCCACTTCGGCGACCCGCGCCGAGGGGCCGGAGGCCGGGAACAGCGCGGCCAGCCCGACCGTCCCGGCCAGCGCCGCCATGTACGGGTCCAGCCAGCGGGGCAGCAGCCTGCGGGAGCGGGGACCGGGAGCGCGTCGAGCCTGCGCCCGGTCCTCTGGCGACTGCACCCCGCGCGTCTCTTCCCCGCCTGCTGGTTTCCCGCCCGCCGGTCCCCCGTCTGCCGGTTCCCCGCGCGCCCGGAGCCCTGGTGGCTGCTCCGGGCGCGCCAGGCGGTCGGTCACGGGCCGCCTTCCGCTTCCGGGTGGACCGAGGGCCTGGACGAGGAACCGGGCCCGAGCAGTCCGCCGACCAGCGAGCCGGCACCGTCGTGGTCACTGCCCGCCGAACCGCTGCCGTTCTGGAGGTTGGCCGTCCGGTCGACCTCCAGCCAGGAGTCTGCGTGCGAGTTGTCCACGACCGTGATCAGCGCGCCGCCGGCCGCCGCGGGCGATGCGGCTCCCGCGAGCAGGGCGCACGCTCCGGCCAGCCCCAGCGCGGTGGCCCGTAGGGCGGTGGCCGGAGCGTGCGGGGCGGCCCTGCGCGGCCCGGTGCTCATGCCGTCACCGCCAGCAGCCCGCCCGACCGCGAGATGTTCCGCTCCAGCAGTTCGGTGGATTCCCGCACCCCGACCTGCTCGCGGCCCCCGGCCGGGGCCGGCAGCCGCCCGTCGGCGTTCTTCAGCCCGGCCAGCGCCTCGTCCATCGCCCGGTGCGCGGCGAACAGGCACGGGGTGCTGTAGATGGCCACGTCCACCCCCAGCTCCGACAGCTCCGAGAGCGACAGCCGGGGCGACTTGCCGCCCGCGATCTGGTTGAACAGCAGGGGCTTGTCGCCGACCTCGCGGCGGATCCGGCGGATCCACTCCTCGCTGCGCACACCGTCCACCAGCACCACGTCGGCGTCGGTGGCGGCGAGCGCCCGGGCCCGGCGCAGGATGTCCTCCTCCTCGGTGGCGTCGGTGCGGGCGACCACCACCAGGTCCGTCCGGTTGGCGAGGACGAGCTCCAGCTTCTCCAGGTACTCCTCCAGCGGCAGCACCAGCTTGCCGTCCGCGTGCCCGCAGCGGCGCGGCCGCTTCTGGTCCTCCAGGATCACGCCCGACGCACCGATCCGTTCGAGCCTGCGCACGACGTGGCAGGCCACCTCCGGGTCGACGTACCCGTCGTCGATGTCGACCAGCAGGTGGTGTCGGGGGAAGGCCCCGCGCAGCCGCTCGACGAAGGCCACCATGTCGGGCCAGGCGATGAAACCGATGTCGGGCAGGCCGTAGTAGGAGGCCGCGAAGCCGAAGCCGGAGACGAACATGCCGTCGTAGTGCTCGGCCGCGATGGAGGCCGAGTACATGTCGAAGACGCCGATCAGCGGCGTCGTCCCCTGGCTCGCGATCTCCGCGCGAAGCCGCTGCCCGGGGGTGTCCGATGCCGTGTTTCCGTAGTACAAGGCCTACTCCTCGCTAGCGATGACTTTGCCTGAACTTGGTGTCCATCAGACCGAACTGAGGTGTCATCACTATGTGCCCTTTAATGTTCCGTGGGCAAATCTTTAAGCGAGATTCCCTCGTTGGAGTGAATGCGCGAGGATGATAGGAATTCTGAAAATATGGTGATCGACTAAATGGGCTGACATCCCGGCACGGGGAAGGGCGGCCGGGGCCGCGACGGCGGTGCGGGGACGGCGTCGGGGCCCGCCCGGTGGGGCGGGCCCCGACGAGGTTTCAGGCGCTCGGGACCGGGGGGACGGCGCGGCGTTCGCGCAGCGTCCGGAGCATCCGGCGGGTGGCCTTGGTCGCGACCGGGGGCAGCAGCTCCAGGGCGAGCCGGCGCGGGGTGGAGCGTTGCACCGGGGCCTTGACCTGGTAGTTGAGGCGCAGCACGTGGTCGCCGGCGATGGTGTCCTCGTCGACGGTGTACCCCTCGGCCCGCCAGTCGCGCTCCTTCAGGACCGCCCGGGCGGCCGCCGCGTCGCCCCAGGTGCCGTAGAACTTCATCGGGGTGAGCAGGACCGGCCGCAGTCCGCCGGTGAAGACCGCCTCCCAGACCGCGGCGGAGACGCCCGGGGTGTGCTCGGAGCGGTAGTCGTCCAGGGCGACCAGGCCGTCCTCGGTGAGCGCGGCGCGGGCCACGGCGATGTCGCCGGCGACGTGCTCGTAGAGGTGGGAGGCGTCGACGTGGACGAAGCGGCAGCTGTCCGCCCGGATGCGGCCGTCGGCCAGCACGGAGGTCGGGGCCTGCACTATCTCGGGCAGCTCGCCGTGGAAGGCGAGGTAGTTGGCCTCGAAGGCGCTGCGGGTGAGGGTCTTGCGGTAGGACATGTTCATCTCGGCGGCGTTCTCGGTGTCGCCCGCCTCGGAGTCGAACAGGTCGCAGACGGTCAGCCGCTCGCCCGGCCGCAGGTGGTCGCCGAGCAGGACGGCGCTGCGGCCGAGGTAGCTGCCGAGCTCCAGGATGTCGCCGGTGACGCCGGCCGCGCTCTGGGAGGACAGCAGGTGGCTGAAGGCGGCCCGGTCGAGGCTGAAGAACCAGCCGGGAATGTCGTCCCGCCTCAGGGGCGCGGAGTGGGCCGCGGCCTCGACCGCGGTCTCGGAACTGGGCACGGCGGCCTCCAGGGGGATGGCGGGGCGCGGTGGCGGATCACGCCGCGGAGGGGGACACCGAGGACGTGAGGCGGATCATCATAGCGACGAGGGGGCCGGGGAGAGCCAGAGGTGGAACGGCCCGAATTCGCTTCTTCGCTCTGCTGTTCGGCGGGGGCGTGCGTCTTCGCATGCGCCCTGAATTCGTCTGATCGGCCTAGCGTTCCGCGGGTCGCGGATCCGTCGCACTGCTGGGGTCATCCGAGGGCTCCGGCGCGGCCGCCCGGTCCAGCTCCGCGATGGTCTCGGACAGCCAGTCCCGCTCGGCCGCCGTGGAGGCCCGGGCGACGAGCAGCATCCCGCGCCGGAAGGGGTTCGGCTCGCGCTCGGCGGTCACCGGCTGGCCGGTTCCGTCGTAGAAGAAGCTGCTCGGCGCGTCCAGGAAACCCAGCCGGCGGCGGAGCACGGCGGCCTGTCGGGTGGGGTCGGCGAGGTGGTGCAGGAAGGCGGTGACGGTGAAGAAGCGGATCTGGTCGGTGATCTCGGCCTGCTCCGGGTCGGCCAGCCGGCGCAGCAGTTCGGCCCGCCCCGGTGCCGTCAGCTCCAGCGTCTGCCGCGGTGCGGCGCCGCTGCCCGGTTCGGTGCGGCGGTGCAGCAGTCCGGCCTTCTCCAGCCGGGCGATGGCGGGGTAGAGCGCGCCGTCGCTCACCGGCCGGACATGACCGGTCAGTCCGGTGATCCGGGACTTGAGCTCGTAGCCGTGCAGCGGCTGGTCGTACAGGAAACCGAGGATCGCGAGCGTCAACACGGCTGGAGCCCTTCGGTCGGAGTGCGCCCTGTGAAGCCGCCATGTTACCTCTTGTCGATGTGCCTCGAAACGATGTATCTCTATTCGAGGCAATCAGGGAACACCGGAGAGGGAGGGGTCATGCGCAGTCAGTCGCGCCGGCTCACGGCATTGGCGGCACCCGTCTACGCGGAGCTGCTGTCCGGGGTGGTCGCCTCGGTGATCGGCGCGCTCTGGGTGGCCGGTCTCGGCGGGTCCGCGGTGGCCGCCGTCACCCTGGCCGGCACCGTCGAGAACCTGCTGCTCGGACTGGTCCTGGTGGTCGCCTCCGGCACCAGCGTCCGGCTCTCCCACGCCTTCGGCGCGGGCGACCACGCCGAGGCCGCCCGCACCACCCGCGCGGCCTGGCGGCTCTGCGCCGCCGTCAGTGCGGCGCTCGCCGTGCCCGGCTTCCTGTTGCGGGACCGGCTGGCAGGCGCCTTCCTGGACGGCGAAGCCGCCGCCCAGGCCGCCGGGTACCTCACCGTCGCGTTCCCGGCCTTCGCACTCTTCGTCGGCCAGCGCGTCGCCGACGAACTGTTCAAGGGCGCCGGCGACACCCGCACCCCGATGCGGATCGCCCTGCTCTCCAACGCGCTGCTGCTCGTCCTCGATCCGCTGCTCATCCTCGGCCCCGGGCCGCTGCCCGCCCTCGGCGTGCCGGGCGCGGCCCTGGCCCTGGCCCTCTCCCGGGCGATCGCCCTCGCGGTCACCCTGCGCCTGCGGCGGCCGCACGCCGCCGGCGGCACCGATGGCACCGGCGGCACCGGCGGAACCGATGGCGTGGGCGCGGCGGCGCTGCGGATCCTGCGCGCGGGCGCACCGTTCGGCCTGGACTTCACCGCCCGGATGGCCGTCGGGACCGCCCAACTCGCCCTGGTCGCGGGCTTCGGCGTCGCGGCGGTGGCCGGCTACGGCCTCGGCTACCGCGTACTGCTCGTCGTCACCATGGCCTTCTACGCGCTGCGCCAGGCCGCCGCGATCGAGGCCGCCCGGCTGACCGGCGCGGGGGAGGGTGCCGCGCTGCGCACCCTCCACCGCGCCACCGGACGCCTCGCCGCACTGCTCGGTGCGGTGGCGGCGGTGCTGTCCGCCACGCTCGCGGTACCGCTGGCCGCGCTCTTCACCGAGGACCGGGCGGTGGCCGCGCAGTCCGTCGGCTTCCTGCGCTCGGCGGCGCTCTACCTGCTGCCGTACGCGCTGGTGGTGGCACTCGGCGGAGTGCACCAGGCGGCGGGCGCCGGTCGTCCGCTGGTGGTCTCCGTCCTGCTCGGTCTCGGGGCCCAACTCGCGGCCTCGGCGGCCCTGTCCGGGCCGCTGGGGGTGTCGGGGGTGTGGCTCGGACCGGCGGTGGGCGCGGGGGTGCAGCTCGCGCTGCTCGCCGCACTGACCCGGTCGCGTCGGTCGCGCGGCGCCGTCGGTGGCGTGTGCCAGAGTGGGGGCCATGGCACTCACCCCGGACGGGCGGCCGATCCCGCCCCCGCACGCCGCTGAACGCGCCATGCTGGAGACCTGGTTGGACTTCCAGCGGGCCACGCTCGCCCGGAAGGTCGACGGGCTCGACGACCGGCAGGTGCGGCTGGCGTCCGTTCCGCCGTCCTCGATGACCCTGCTGGGCCTGGTGCAGCACCTCGCCGAGGTCGAACGCAACTGGCACCAGCGGGTGTTCGCCGGTCGGGACGTCCCGCCGGTGTACGGTGCGGACAACGCCGGCGGCTACGGGCTGGACCCGGCGCACGGGATGCCCGAGGCGCTGGCGACGTGGCAGACGGAGATCGACCGGGGCCGGGACCTGACGGCGGACAAGTCGCTGGACGCGGCCGGCCCGCTCTCCCCGCAGGACGCCGCGGCGCTCGGGTCGGACAGCGTCTCGCTGCGCTGGATCCTGGTGCACCTGATCGAGGAGTACGCCCGCCACAACGGCCATGCCGACCTGCTCCGGGAGCGCATCGACGGCGTCACCGGGGTGTGAACCGGGGGCGCACCGGGGCATGACTGCGAGGGGCGTCGCTCGCGGCCGCCCGGTGGGCTCCGGCCGTGCGGCCGGTGATCGGACCGGTGATCGGACCGGCGATCGGCCCGGTGATCGGACCGGTGATCAGACCGGTGATCGGACCGGCGACCGGCCTCCGGGCAGCCGCGCGGCGATCAGCGAACCCGCACCGGCCACCGCCGCCATGGTCAGCGCGGACGGCGCGAGCGCCGCGCCGGGGTCCGCACGGCCGGCGGTGGTGGCGGCCAGGGCGATGCCCAGCGCCGGGCCGATGTTCAGGACGGTCTGCTGAAGGCCGCCCGCGACCCCGGCCCGGGTGGCGGCCGCACCCCGGACGACCATCGCGGTGGCGGTGGCCATCACCCCGCCGAAGCCGGCGCCGAGCAGCGCGAAACTGCCGCCGATCGCGACCGTTCCGGAGCCGCTTCCGAGCCCGGCGGTGAGCAGCGCCCCCGCGCTGATCAGCACCATCCCCGACAGCACCACCACCCGCTCGCCGTGACGCCTCGCCAGCCGGGCGGACCCGGGCGCCGCGAGGATCATCGTCACCGCGAGCGGCACCGCCCGCAGGGCGCTCCGCCAGGGGTCGAGCCCGAGCACGTCCTGGAGGTAGTAGGTGGCCGGGAAGAGCGTGCCCTGGAGCGCGGCGGAGGCGGCGAGCAGCACGACGAGCGGCGGCGTGACGGCCGTCGAGCGCAGCAGCGCGGGCGGCAGCAGCGGGTCGGCGGTCCGGCGTTCGTGTCGCACCAGCAGCAAGGCGAGGACCGCGGTCGTGGCGAGGCCGAGCGAGGGACCGGTCGACCAGCCGGTGTCCGGCAGCGTGACCAGGCTCTGCACCAGGCAGGCCAGCGCGAGCGCGAGCAGGGCCGCGCCGGGCAGGTCGAGCCCGCCTGCGCGCCCGGTAGTCGCGGAGCGGGCGTCGGGCGATCTCGTCCCGGCCGGCACCGCGAGGGCTGCCAGGAGGGCGGCCGCGGCGGGCAGCAGGCCCAGCAGGAAGACCGACCGCCAGCCGAACCGGGCGGTCAGCGCCCCGCCGATCAGCGGCCCCGCCGCGGCCGCGAGCCCGATGGCGGCGGTGCGGATCGCGATCGGCCCGGCCAGGCGGTCGGCGGGCCAGGCGGCGCGCAGCATGCCCAGGGTGGCGGGTTGCAGCAGTGCCCCCGCCGCGCCCTGGAGGACGCGCAGTGCGACGAGCCAGCCGATGCCGGGCGCGAGGGCGATCCCGACCGAGCAGGTGGCGAAGCCGGTCACGCCGAGCGCGAAGACCCGCCGGTGCCCGTACCGGTCTCCCAGGCGGCCGGCGAAGACCAGCAGGGCGGCGACGGTGACCAGGTAGCCGGTACTGGCCCACTGGACGGCGGCGACGGAGGCGTGCAGGTCGTGCCGGAGGGCCGGCTGGGCGACGGTCAGCGCGGTGCCGTCGACGGCGACGAGGACGGCGCCGGTGATGCTCGCGGTGAGGACCAGCCCCCGGTGGCGGCGCGGGCTCACCGCGGGGCCGGGCCGAGGTGGGCGTCCAGCACGGCGCGCAGCAGCGGCTCGACGGACTCGTCGCCGGTGATGAGCCGCAGGCTGCCCCAGGTGCGCAGCTGGGCGAGGCCGTGCAGGTTGGACCAGAGGGCGGCGGTGGCGGCGGCCGGATCGTCGCTCTGCGGGTGCACCTCGGAGACCAGCCCGACGAAGGTCAGGAAGAGCGGCAGGGTGATGCGGCGCAGTTCGACGCCGCTGCCCTCCAGCAGGTCGTGACGGAACATCAGCTCGAACATGCCGGGGTTGGCGGCCGCGAAGCCGAGGTAGGCGCGGGCGAGTGCGTCGAGGCGGGTGCGGGCGTCGGCGCCGGTGGTGGCGGCGAGGGCGTCGGCGCCCGCGAGGGTGTCGGTGAGCCTGCCGAAGCCCTGGCCGGCGATGGCGGCGAGCAGTTCGCGGTGGGTGGGGAAGTGGCGACGGGGCGCGCCGTGCGAGACTCCGGCGCGGCGGGCGATCTCGCGCAGGCCGAGCGCCTGGACGCCGCCCTCGGCCACCAGCTCGACGCCGGCCGCGACCAGTCGGGTGCGCAGGTCCTGTTCCTGTTCGGTCATGAAGACACTGTCTACCAGGCTGCGTAGACAGTGTCTACTCGCGGTCATGGGAGTGCGGTCGCGAGAGCGCTCCGGGCAGAATCGACCGCATGGACGGAGGCGGAGAGTCGGCCTGCTGGCTGGACCGGGTGTGCCCGGAGTGCGGACGGCTGCGCGAGCGGTCCGGACCGGGGCCCTGCGAGAACTGCGGCGCCGACGCCGAGGACGGGGGCGGCGGCCCGCCGGAGACGGAACCCGGGCGCCGAACCGGCTGAACCCGGCATCCAGCAGACGCCGAACCCGGCGCGCCACCGACGCCGAACCCCGGTCCGGCCGGTCGGCCGGACCGGGGCGGTGAGCCGGTCGGACCGTGCCGCGTGCGGCGCCGCCGAGAGCGACGCGTACGGCGCCCCGCTGAGCCGTTACGACTGCGGAGCCGCTAATGCTGGGGCGGCTGGTCGCGGAACTGGCTCTTGAGCTGCTCCTGGGCGGCGTCCACCTGACCGCTGTACTTGCCCTCGGTGCGCTGGTCGACGGCGTCGCCCGCCTTGTCGACGGCCTTGTCGGCCTGCTCCTCGTGGCCCTTCAGCAGGTTCTTGAGCTTATCCATCATGGACATCTGGTCACACTCCTGGATGAGACGCCCCCACCCCTCCAATATCACCGCGCGCGTCGCGACCCGCATCTCGCAAGGTCTGTGTAAAGGCTTGGCAACGGGATTCCGGTCATGTCCAATCATGACCCTCACGGCCCGTCGGAAGGAGTCTCCTTGATGCTGCGCACCCGTCGCTCCACCTCCTCGCTCGACCACCGTTCCGTCCCGGACGGCCCCGCCACCTCCCCAGGACGCCCGCGAACCGCCGTCACCCGGCGTGGTGCGGGCGCCGCCCTGACCGTCGCCGCCCTGGTCGCCCCGCTGCTGCTGGCCGGTGCCGGCAGCGCCTCGGCCGACCCGGACCCGGCGCGCAAGGGCGCCAAGCTGGCCTCCCGGCTGGTCGAGGCGAGCACCGCCCGGGACGCCCGGGCCACGCTGGCCGCGCTCCAGCTGATCGCGGACCGCAACGGCGGCACCCGGGCGGCCGGTTCGAAGGGGCACGACCAGTCCGCGCAGTACGTCTACGAGCAGGCACGGCGAGCCGGGCTCAAGGTGTCCAAGCAGGAGTTCGTCTACACCTTCTTCGAGGCCCGGTCCGAGCGCCTCGACGTGGTCTCGCCGAAGGCCGAGTCGGTGCCGGTGATCGCCATGACGTACTCGGTGAGCGGCCCGGACGGGGGCCTGACCGCGGACCTGGCGGTCGCTCCGGTCGGTGCCACCACCGGTTGCACGGCCGCCGACTACCCGTCGGGCGCCTTCACCGGCAAGATCGCCCTGATCCGGCGAGGCGGATGCCCCTTCGCCCAGAAGCAGGCCGCCGCGGCCTCGGTGGGCGCGACCGGGGCGATCATCTACAACAACACCGAGGGCACCCTCAACGGGACGCTCACCGATCCGACGGCGGGCAGGATCCCGACCGGCGGGATCACCCAGGCCGCGGGCGAGGCCCTGGCCGCCCAGGCCGCCGCCGGGCCCGTCCGGGTGACGCTGGACATCCGTACCTTCATGGAGCAGCGCAAGACCTGGAACGTCCTCGCCGAGACCCGCGGCGGCGACCCGGACAACACCGTGATGGTCGGCGCCCACCTCGACTCCGTCCCCGAGGGGCCGGGCATCAACGACAACGGCTCCGGCAGTGCCGGCATCCTGGAGGTCGCCAGGAACCTCAGTGTCCACCCGGTGAAGAACAAGGTCAGGTTCGCCTGGTGGTCGGCCGAGGAGTTCGGGCTCAAGGGTGCCGAGGAGTACGTGAACTCCCTCTCCGAGGCGGAGCGGAAGAAGATCAGCCTCTACCTCAACTTCGACATGATCGCGTCCCCCAACTACGCGCAGTTCGTCTACAACGGCTCGGGCAGCGCCGGCGGCGAATCCGGCCCCGAGGGCTCGGCCCAGCTGGAGCGGGACATCAACGGCTACCTGGACGGCCGGGGCCTGCCGCACGACCCGACCGCCTTCAACGGCCGTTCCGACTACGGTCCGTTCATCGACGCGGGCATCCCGGCCGGCGGCACCGACACCGGCGCCGAGAAGGTCAAGTCCCCCGAGCAGGCGGCCCGTTACGGCGGCACGGCCGGCGCCCCGTACGACGCCTGCTACCACAAGGCCTGCGACAACCTGGGCAACATCGACATGGGCGTGCTCGACGTCAACATCGACGTGATCGCGAACGCCGTCGGCACCTACGCCTGGGACCTCTCCTCGCTCCACCGGCCCGTCCCGGCCCAGCGGCCGGCCGCGAAGGCGGCGCCCGGCGCCGGCGCGACGGGTATCAGCGGCACCAGCGGCGACCGCTCCCGCGGGGTGACGGCCTGACGCCCGGGTGGGCCCGCCGCCGCTCCCGGCCGACGGGCCCACCCGACCGCCGTACCCGACCGCTCCGTCCTGGACCGCTCCATCCGGGACCTCCCTCCGTCATCGCCCCTGGTGGCCGTGGGTGCGATCACCGTAACGGAGGACACTGACAATCCGGCCCCGGGCCGGTACGGTGCCGCGCGGAGCGCATCCGCCGAGACCCGGTGGGTGCGCCGGGCCCGGTCCTGACACCATGGGACCGAGATCACGACACGGTGACATCCTCGGAGGAGTCAGCAACATGAGCACGCACTACGACGTCGTCGTCCTCGGCGCGGGCCCCGGCGGCTACACCGCCGCCGTCCGCTCGGCCCAGCTGGGCCTGAAGGTCGCGGTCATCGAGGCCAAGTACTGGGGCGGCGTCTGCCTCAACGTCGGCTGCATCCCCTCCAAGGCCCTGCTGCGCAACGCCGAGCTCGCCCACATCTTCACCAAGGAGGCCAAGACCTTCGGCATCAAGGTCGAGGGCCAGGTGACCTTCGACTTCGGCGAGGCGTTCCGGCGCAGCCGCTCGGTGGCCGACGGCCGGGTCAAGGGCGTCCACTACCTGATGAAGAAGAACGGCATCACCGAGTACGACGGCTGGGGCACCTTCGTCGACGACCACACCCTCCAGGTCGCGCTGAGCGGCGGCGGCTTCGACGTCGTCACCTTCGACCACTGCATCATCGCCGCCGGTGCCACCACCCGCCTGCTTCCCGGCACCAGCCTGAGCGACCGCGTGGTCACCTACGAGGAGCAGATCCTCACCGAGCAGCTGCCAGAGAGCATCATCATCGCCGGCGCCGGCGCGATCGGCGTCGAGTTCGCCTACGTGCTGCACAACTACGGCGTCAAGGTCACCATCGTCGAGTTCCTGGACCGCGTGGTGCCGCTGGAGGACGTCGAGGTCTCCACCGAACTGGCCAAGCAGTACCGCAAGCTGGGCATCGAGGTGCTGACCTCCACCCGGGTCGAGTCGATCGACGACAGCGACCCGAACGCCAAGGTCCGGGTCACCGTGACCAAGGACGGGCAGCAGCAGGTGCTGGAGGCCGACAAGGTGCTCCAGGCGATCGGCTTCGCGCCGCGGGTCAACGGCTACGGCCTGGAGAACACCGGGGTCAAGCTCACCGACCGCAACGCCATCGCCGTGGACGGCCGCGGCCGCACCAGCGTCGAGCACATCTTCGCGATCGGCGACGTGACCGCCAAGCTGATGCTCGCGCACGCCGCCGAGACGATGGCCGTGATCGCCGCCGAGACCATCGGCGGGGCGGAGACCATGGAGGTCGACTTCGTCATGATCCCGCGCGCCACCTACTGCCAGCCGCAGATCGCCTCCTTCGGGTACACCGAGGCCCAGGCGCGCGAGCTGGGCTACGACGTGAAGGTCGCCAAGTTCCCGTTCACCGCCAACGGCAAGGCGCACGGCCTCGGCCACCCGATCGGCTTCGTCAAGGTCATCAGCGACAACACCCACGGCGAGCTGCTCGGCGCCCACCTGATCGGCCCCGAGGTCACCGAGCTGCTGCCGGAGCTGACGCTGGCCCAGCAGTGGGACCTGACCGTCCACGAGGTCGCCCGCAACGTGCACGCCCACCCGACCCTGGGCGAGGCCGTCAAGGAGGCCATCCACGGCCTCGCCGGCCACATGATCAACATGTGACGACCGCCCCCGGGCACACGCCGCGCCCCCGACGAGCAGCCGTTCGGCGGGGGCGCGGTCCGGCTTCCGGGCCGATCGGCGGAGTGCGCCCAGGGCCCCGTGCCCGGCCGTGCCCGGCCGGGTCCGTCAGGCGTGTCCGGCGACCAGCCCGAGCCGGCCGTCGAAGCGGCGGTAGAGCACCCGGCCCCGGCCGGTGACCGGGTCCGCGAAGAACAGGAACGGCAGCTCCGCGCCCGCCAGCCGGTCGACGGCCTGCGCCCGCGTCAGCCGGGGCGCGCCGTACGGGCTGAGGGTGATCGGCGAGGTCCGGCGGCCCGCCGGCCCGGCGGGGACGGTACGGGCGAGGCGGTAGCCGGTCGGCCCGACCCGGTAGACCACGGCGTCGGTCTCCGTCGCCGGATCGGTGAACAGGTGGATGTCGTAGTCCATCGCGTCCATCGTCCGGGCGGCGGCCTCCGGCGAGCACCAGACCAGCGAGGGCTCCTTGTGCCGGACCACCCGGGGCTCGCACAGGGCGCCGCCGCCCGGCCCGGTGGGGGCCGCCGCCCGGTGGCCCGGCCACGGGCGCGGCGCCCAGGCCCCGGTGACGGCCCTGATCCGGCCGCGCAGCGCGTCGCTCACCCGGTCGAGCGCGTCGCCGAGCCCGACCGCGGCCTCCTGGACACGGATCCGCCGGCCGTCCACCTCGGCGTTCACCTGCGCCAGCACACCCCCGGCCGCGGTCGCGAGCCGGACCCGCAGGGCCTCCACCAGCGTCCCCACCCCGGGAGCCGCCGCCGCGGCGGCCACCCGGGCCCGTGCCTCGGCCAGGACCTCGCAGGTCAGTCCCTCGAACGCCCTCACCGTGACCAACTCGCCCATCCCCAGGCCCTTCCACTCCCAGCCGGCGCAGTACCGGCGACCAGGATCCCGGCCCCCCGGCCGCGCGGCCAGGGCCCAACGGCCCCCAACGGTGGGGCCGGGCGGACCAGCCGCGGCCCCGACCGGGGGAAGGGGCCGCCGCGGGCCCGGTCAGTGCAGCCGGGTGCGCAGCCAGCCCTTGACCTCCGCGGTGACGGGGTCGGTGATGTCGGCGAACTCCTCGTGCTTCAGCAGGAACTTGGCGACGTACGGGCAGATCGGCACGATCCGCCTGCCGGCCGCGCGCACGTCCGTCAGCGCCTCCTGCACCAGCCGCGAGGCGAGGCCCTGGCCGGCGAAGGCGTCGTCGATCTCGGTGTGGTAGAAGACGCGCTGCTGCTCGTGGTCCCGGTACTCGGTGAAGCCGGCGAGCTCGCCGTCGACGGAGATCTCGTACCGGTTCCGGTCGTCCGCCCGCTCGACGGCGACGGTGCTGGGAGTGGTCACGGGGGCCTTTCGGTCGCGGGGTGCCGCAGGAGCCGTGAGGGCCGCCTGTCGCACGGGTCTGCGGGAATCCTGCCAGGTCACCGCGGTCCGGGCCAGCCGCGGCCGGGTCGTCCGGCGGGTGTTACGGAACGCCCGGGACGGGCAGCCGCCTCCCTGTCGGGGGGCCGGAGGTGACGGCCATGGACGGGCCCGGGCTCTCCCGCCGGGAGCTGCGGATCCTGGTGGAGATCGAGGACGAACTGCGCGCGGACGGCCGGCTCGACCGCGCGATGCGCACCATGCGACGCGGGCCGGGCTGCCTGCTGGACCGCGCCCTGGGCCTCGCCGTGCGGGTGCCGGCCGCCGTGCTGGCGGTGCTGCTGGCACTGTCGGCCGGACTGCTGCTGGTCGCCGCCGACGCGCACTCACCCGCCGTGCCGGCCGCCTTCGCCCTGGTCTGGGCGCCCACCTTCGCCCTGTCGGCGACGAGACCGATCGCCCGCCGCAGGGGGCTGCGCCCCTGAGCGGCCGGGCGAGCCACGGGAGCGCAGCTCGCCGAGCACCGCCCAGCCGACCGACACCACCGGCACCGCCACCACCGCGCCCAGGACCCCCGCCAGCACGGCGCCGCCGGCCACCGACACGGCGATGGCCACCGGGTGGATGCGGACGGACCAGCCGAGCACCAGCGGATGCAGCAGATGGCCCTCGATCTGGCCGATGACCACGATCAGCGCGAGCACCAGCAGCGCGATCACCGGGCCGCGGGCGGCGAGCGCGACCACGGAGGCGATCGCCAGGGCGATCGGGGAGCCGATCAGCGGGACGAGCGTCGCCACGAACTCCAGCAGCATCAGCGGCATGACCAGCGGCACCCCCAGGATCGCCAGCGCGATGCCCACCAGCACGGCGTTGGAGGCCGCCACGATCAGCACGCCCCGGGTGTAGCCCGCGAAGGTGCGCCAGGCGGCGCGACCGGCACCGTCCCAGGCCGACCGGCTCCGCGCCGGCAGCTGCCGCTGCGCCCAGGACCACATCCGGTCGCCGGAGTGCAGGAAGAACACCGAGCAGAACACCGCGAGCGCCAGCCCGGTGACCAGCTCGACGATCCGGCCGGCGCCGCTGAGCGCGGTGCTGACCAGGGTGGAGCGGTGGGCCGAGATGAAGTCGCCGATCTTGGCGCGCAGGTCGGTGACGGTGCCGGGCCGCAGGTGGAAGGGGGCGCCGGTGAGCCAGCGGTCGATCCGGGAGAGCCCGCCGCGCAGTTCGTTGCCCAGCCTGGTCCACTCGTCGGCGACGGTCGTGCCGACCAGGGTCAGCACCCCGCCGATGAGCGCGATGGTGCAGAGGAAGGCGATCAGGACGGCCACCGAGCGCGGGGTGGCCCGGGCCAGCAGGTCGACCGGCGGGCGCAGCACGGAGGTGATGACCAGGGCCACGAAGAGTGCGACGACCACCAGCTGGAGCCGGGCGAGGACGTCGACGACCAGATAGGCGAAGAGCCCGAGCAGCGCCAGCCGCCAGGTGTACCCGGCGGCGGTCCGCAGTCCGGCGGGGACGCGCTCCCCGGACGGAAACGGGCCCCGGGCCCGCGACCCCGTTCGGGACCGGCGGGCCGACACCCGGGGACGGCGGCTGCCCAGCGGCACGGGCCGCCGGTCCGGTTCGTCGCCGTTGGCTCCCACGGGCGGTCTCCTCGGGCTCGGCCGGGTGTCCTCTCACGTCACGATGACCCATGCCGCGGCGGTTCGCTCTGTGGCGTCGGCGGATCCGGTCGCCCCGGCAGCGGGATTTCCGGCCCTTGCGGGTGTGGGCGCGCGGCGCCTGGGCAGGCGCTGGAGGACAGCGGTCCTCCGTGTACAAGCGGTCGGATGTGGGGAGAATCGATGACGCAGGCGGGGAGAGAAGGAGGCAGACATGAGAAGCCTCACGCGCCGTTACGCGGTGACGCTCCCCGGCCCGATCGGCGGGCATGCTCCACTGAGCGTGGTCGTCGTGCACGAGACGCAGAGCGTGGGGCCCGACGGGGGCCTGGTCTGGGAGAGTGCGGACGGCGGCCTGCGGGTGGAGATCACCGGTGAGGTGGCCACCGTCCTGGAGGCCCGCGGGACCGACAGCCGGCACCCGTGCCTGATGGCGGTGCCACTGCCCTGAGCACCCGGCCTGGCCGCGCTCCGGGCCGCGCGCCGGAAGGAAGCCGCGCGCCGGAAGAAAACCGTGTGCCGGAAGAAAACCGTGTGCCGGAACGAAGCCGCGTGCCGGAGCGACGGCGATGCAGCCGATACGGGAGCGAAGGCGACGAGGGCGGAAGTCGTGGCGGACGGTCACCGCGCGCTGGCGGCCAAGGCCTCGCGCACGGTGACCAGGCAGGGGTCGCAGTACCGGTCCGGCCCGGTCGCACCGTTACCGTCCGCTGCCGGGACGACGCGCTGGGAGGGTTCCAGGAACCGCCCGCAGAGCGAGGACGTCGCGTCGTCCTTCGCCACCACGTGCCACACCACGGCGGGTGGGGACACCGCCGGGTCGTGCTCGGCCCACATCTCGTACACGGCGCTACCTCCGGATCGCAGGGGGCTCGGTGACTCCATGCAAACCCGGGGTCTGCCGAACGGCCACCGGGCCAGACCCGGTGGGATGGTTGTGGCCCGGTGACGGTTGGGCCCGTCTGACGGTTGGGTCCGTCGCCGAACTCCTTCCGCTCCCGGCCGGCCTCGCCCGGCGGCGCGGGTACCCGCTCAGGCCCGGCGGTCGGCGCCCGGGCTCCCCGGAGCGCTGGTCTCCGCGTCGGCCCTGGTCCCCGAGCCGGAGGCGCCCCGGACGCCGCTGCGGCCGCGGCCCTGGCCGGCGGCCAGGCGGCGCCGGATCACCAGCAGGTCGAGTCCGGTGATGCCGGCGAACCCGGCGCACAGGGCGGCGAAGAAGGCGTACGTCCCCCGGTTGGGCGCGGGGCCCGGGCCGGCCAGCGCGGACAGCACGGCGAAGGCCGCCGTCCCGGCGACGAACAGGACCAGGAAGACCCGGGACAGCAGCCGCCGCAGCTCCAGGTCCGAGCGGGCGGTCACCGGCTCGGTGCCCCGGCGCACCGCCCGCTGGGGCCGCAGCTGAGGCGTCGTTCGCCCGGGGCCCTGCGAGGTGTGCGGGAAGTCGTGGCGCTCGCCGCCGCGGCGGCGCGCCCTGCCGCCGTGCTGCATGCCTGGTCTGCGTTGTACGGCCATGACGGCCCCCGAACGGAGTCGGCCGGTGGTGTTCCGTGACCGCGCCTACCCGGGTCCGGCATCGGCACACACGCGCCGCAAGCACATGCTCACCCGGACGCGCCCGAGGATGCTCACCCGTGCTGTTCGAGCCGCAGCCGGACCGCCAGCTGGGGCCCCTGCTCCGCGCGGCCCTCCTCGTGCGTCCGACAGAGTCCGGCGAGGGCGCGCAGCACCCGCTCGACGTCCTCGGGGCCGCCGAGCAGGTCCGCGGCGAGTCCGTCGGGCAGCGCGGGCGGCGGCCCCGGCGTGCCGGACCGGTGGGCGTCGAAGGACTGGGAGAAGCGCACCGACGGGCTCGGCGCGGGGCCGGCGGGGGTGCGGTGGATCCGGGGTTCGGCCACCACCCGGACGCCCTCCGAGGTCACGGTGGCGGGGTCCTCCCAGGCGTTGCCGATCCGGGTCCGGCCGCGCCCGGTGTGGGTCGGGAAGGCGGCCTCCAGCGCGTCGAGCACCGCCTCCGCCGACTCCCGGGGGCCCTCGCCGAGCCGTACCAGCACGTGTCCGGCCGCCAGGGGCAGTCCCATCGCAGCCACCTCCTCCGCCCCGGCGGCACGCGCCGGCCGGTGTTACCCCTTCCTTTCTACGGCCGCCGCGCGCGGGCGCGCACCCGGGCAGGTACCCCCGGGCGGCCCGGCGGGCGGTCCGTCGCCGCCCGGGTGCCGACGACCGCCGGTTCGGCCGCTGTTCAGCGGGGCGTGGTCCGGCCGATGATCCACGACCAATCCCGGTACCTACCGTCAGGGCCCACACCACTTCCGGGAGCGAACATGCACGACATCCAGGCGACCGAGCACGAGTGCGGCTGCCCGCGGACCGCCGACCTCGACGGGGAGGGGCCGGCCGCGGCCAGTCGGCGCCGATTCCTGCGCGGGGCCGGTCTGGTGGGCGCCGGGGTCGGCACCGCCGGTCTCGGTCTGCTCGGTGCGGCGCCCGCGCGGGCCGTCGGGGCCGAACAGGCCGCCGGGGCCGAACAGGCCGGCGGGGCCGGGGGGAAGCCGAAGCAGGGCAAGGGCAAGGGGCGTTGGCAGCCCGACCCGGACGCCCGGCAGTTCACCGTCGTCGTCATGCCGGACACCCAGTACCTGTTCGACCAGGACCGGATCCACCCGGCGCCGCTGGAGGCCTCGGTCCGCTACGTGCTGGACGGCGGGGTCAACCGGGAGGACGGGACGGACGACAACATCGTCTTCCTGTCCCACCTCGGGGACGTCACCGAGAACGGGCTGGCCGTCGAATTCGCCGCCGTCACCAAGGTGTTCGGCCTGCTGGACGACGCGGGCGCGGCTTACGGGGTGCTTGCCGGCAACCACGACGTCCGCTCCTCGACCGACGACCAGCGCGGCAGCACCCCGTACCTGGAGACCTTCAGCAAGGCCAGGGCCGCCCGCACCGCCGGGTACCGAGGTTCCAGCCCGGACGGCTACAACACCTGCCACGTGTTCCGGGCGGCCGGCCGCGACTGGATGGTGCTCTCCCTGGACTGGCGGCTCTCCGACGCGGGCTTCGCCTGGGCGAACGGGGTGATCGCGGCCCATCCGAAGGTCCCGGTGATCCTGACCACCCACGACCTGGCGTACGCCGACGACAGCGGCCGCGCCGAGCTGTCCGACAACGGGAAGCGGCTCTGGGAGCGGCTGATCGACGGCAACGACCAGGTCTTCCTGACCGTCAACGGGCACTACTGGCCGCCCGGGCGCACCGTGCTGAAGAACAGGGCCGGCCACGACGTGCACGTCCACATCACCAACTACCAGGACCGCTACTACGGTGGCGCGGCGATGATCCGGGCGTACCGCTTCGACCTCGACCGGGGCACCGTCGACGTGTCGACCTTCTCGCCGTGGATCCAGCAGATCGCGGCCGAGGAGCGCAACGCGCTGGCGGCCGAGCAGGTCGAACTGACCTCGGACGTGGACCGCTTCTCGCTCGCGATCGACTTCGACCGCCGGTTCGCCGGCTTCGCGCCCGTCCCGCGGCGCCCGGCGCGCCGGGCGAGCGAGCTGCTGGTGCGCGACACGCTGGCCTACTGGCGGTTCGACGGCGGTGGCGGGGACGGTGCGGCCGTCTCCCCGCAACAGGTCGTCAAGGACCTGAGCGGGCAGGGCAACGACCTGCTCTGGCAGGGCGCCCCGGGCACGCCCGAGGGTTCGCTCAGCTGGTCCGCCGAGCACCACCCGGACCAGCCGGGCCACGGCAGCCTGCTGTTCAAGGGCACCCGCTCGCCGGTGCGCGGCGGCTACCTCCAGACCGTGCCCACCGCGCCGCTGAACCGGGAGACCTTCGAGCGCGGGTTCACCGTCGAGGCCTTCTTCAAGCTGCCCGCCGACTGGGACTCCGCGCAGAGCCGCTGGTCCGCCCTGCTCAGCCGGTGGGGGACGAGCGGCGAGGCGGGCAGGAGCGGGCCCGGGACGGACGCCGACGAGCCGGTCGTCACGCTCAGCGTCTCCGAGGCGCCGGCCCTCCAGTGGTGCGTCTACCCGCTCAACCAGACCGGGGCGTCGACCAGTTGGGGCCACCAGCTGCCGCTGGACCGGTGGTGGCACGTCGCGGTGGTCAACGACGGGAAGCTCAGCCGGATGTACGTCGAGGGCTGCGAGGTGGCTCGCAATCCGGCGACGCCCGCGGTCGGGCTGGCCACCCTGGGGCGGCCGTGGATGCTGGGCGGCTACGCGTACGCGGGGGTGCTGGACAAGGTCTTCCACGGGTACGTCGGGGACGTCCGGATCGTGCGGCGGGCGCTGCGGGCGGGGGAGTTCATGACCGCCTGACCGCACTTCCCGACTGCCGGAGCAACGGACACCGCCGGGCCCTGACGCGGGCCCGGCGGTGCCGTTTCCGGAACGGCGAGTGGCGGGCGGCGTGACGGCGAGCGGGGCCGTCAGCCGAGCAGGGTGGCCTCGACCCCGGCGAGCACCGCCGCCAGGCCCTGTTCGAAGCCCTCGTCGAAGTCCTGGAACATCACCCGGCCCGACTCGGCGGCCAGCGGGTGGGCGGCCAGGCGCTCGGCGCGGGCGTCCACGTCGTAGCCCTCGCCGCCGTCGAAGGGGTTGGGGCCCATCGCCTGCTCCTCGACGACGTAGCCGATGGTGTAGCTGTAGGCGGTGTGCCAGGCCCGGGTGGCGGCCGTCGGGGTGAAGCCGGCCTCGACCAGCAGGCGCAGCGAGGCGTCCAGGCCGGCCGCGTAGCTGGTGTCGGTGAACCTGGCCCCGCTGTAGACCTTGGCGCCGTCGCGGTAGCGCAGCAGCTCGGCGCGCAGGGTGCGCATCGTCCTCAGGTAGCCCTCCCGCCAGTCGCCCGGGGCCGGGTCGCCGTCGGCCCGGGCGGCCGCGTCCGCCGCCGCGCCCGCCGCGGACCGGGCCGTCATGCGGCGCATCATCTCGGTCGCCATCTCGTCGAGCAGCGCCTGCTTGTCCTTGAAGTGCCAGTACAGCGCGGGTGCCTTGACGTCCAGCCGGGCGGCGATGGCGCGCAGCGTCAGGCCGTCGAGTCCGGCCTCGTTCAGCAGGTTCAGCGCGGTGTCGACGACCTGGGCGCGGTCGAGCTTGGGGGTTCTCTGCGGGGTCACGGTTGACAGTTTAACGCCGTTAAGTGCAGGCTGTGGGCAACGGCTACTTAACAACGTTAAGGAGGTTGCCGTGGCTTCTCGCGGCATGCACACGGACGTCCTGGTCGTCGGTGCCGGGCCCACCGGACTCGCCCTGGCGCTGGACCTCGCCCGGCACGGCGTCACCGCGCTCGTGGTCGAGCGCGGCGCGGAACTCTTCCCCGGCTCGCGCGGCAAGGGCCTCCAGCCGCGCACGCTGGAGGTGCTCGATGACTTCGGCGTGCTCGACCGGTTCCGCGCCGTCGCGGGGCACTACCCGCCCGCCCTGGCCTGGCAGGACGGCGAACTCCAGGGCGAGGAGCGGATGTACGACCCGACCGAGCCCTCCGAGGCCGAGCCGTACACCGAGACGCTGATGCTGCCCCAGTGGCGCACCCAGCAGGTGCTGTACGGGCGGCTGCGCGAGCTGGGCGGCGAGGTCGCGTTCGGGCGGGAGCTGGTCGGCCTGGCCCAGGACGAGGAGGGCGTGACCGCCGAGTTCGCGGCCGGCGGCCCGGTCCGGGCGCGCTACGTCGTCGCGGCGGACGGCGGGCGCTCGACGGTGCGGCGGCTGCTCGGCATCGGGATGACCGGCGAGACCGTCGACCCGGACCCGATGCTGGTCGCGGACGTCCGGATCGACGGCCTCGGGCGCGAGCACTGGCACGTGTTCCGCTCCGACGCGGGACTGCTGGCGATCTGCCCGCTCGGCGGCACCGAGGACTTCCAGCTGGTCGCCCAGTTCCCGGAGGGCACGGCCGTCGACCTCAGCCTCGACGGACTGCGCAAGGTGGTCGCGGCCCGCTCCCACCTGACCGCCGAGCAGGTCACCGAACTGCGCTGGATCTCCGAGTTCCGCCCGCGCGCGGCCCTCGCGGACCGCTTCCGGGCCGGCCGGGTGTTCCTCGCGGGCGACGCCGCGCACGTCCACTCGCCGGCCGGCGGCCAGGGCCTGAACACCAGCGTCCAGGACGCCTACAACCTGGGCTGGAAGCTGGCCGCGGTGCTGACCGGACGGGCGGGACGGGACCTGCTCGACAGCTACGAGGAGGAGCGCCGCGCCAACGCGGCGGCGATGCTGGAGCTGTCCACCCGGGTCCACCGCGGCGAGCAGCGCCGCGGCCGGGCGACCCAGCAACTCGGCCTCGGCTACCGGGAGTCCGCACTCTCGGCGGAGACCCGCCCGGACCTCCCGGCGGACGCCCTGCGGGCCGGCGACCGCGCTCCGGACGGCCGCCGGGGCGGGATCCGGCTGTTCGACGCCTTCCGCGGACCGCACTGGACGCTGCTCACCGTCGGCACGGACACGCCGCTGCCCGCCGTCACCGCCCCCGTGGTCCGCATCCCGGCCTACGGGGCCTACGGCACCGGCGTCTTCCTGGTCCGGCCGGACGGCTACGTCGGCTGGGCCGGTGCGACGGCCGACGGCCTCGCGGAGTACGCGGGCCGACAGGGGCTGCTCGCCCGCTGAGCGGCGGAGGCCGGTGGCGACGGGGACGTCCGCGTCGACCTGCGGGCCGGTGTGGGTCTCCTCGGCACCAGCAGATCTCCAGGACGGGGTCGGTCGACGCCTGTGCGGCGCTCGCCCCGGCCGCGCCGCAGGCCCCGGAGGCGCCGTTCGCCACCCATCTGCTGGGCCACCGGGACTGGGCGGGCGAGCAGCCGGCCCCGCCCGAGGTGCTCCACCGCTTCCGAGCTGGAGAGTCTGCTGGCACCACGTTTCTGACCGGGCGCTCCTCCTGACGTGCGCCGGGGCCGGCGCGCCCCGACGTCAGGCCTGCCCGGGGTGCGGTTGCGGAAGCGGCGGCGGATCGGGGTCGGGGAGCGGCTCCGGCGGCGGGAACGGGGGGATCGGGGGCGGCGCGGGGTCGGGCTCGCCGGGTCGTGGCGCGGGGTCGGGGCGCGGAATCGGCCGGGTGTCCGGATCCGGGGGCATCGGGACGGTCATCGGGGCACCTCCTCGGGTGGCGAACTCCGCTCGGCGGCCGAGCGTGCGGACGGGCCGGCCCCTGGTCCTCGCCTGGTCCTCGTGGAGCGGCCTTCGGCGCCGCGCCGCGCCGCCCGACCTCGTCGTCCGGCCTCGTCGTCCGGCCGGTCGTGGGGCGGACCCCAGAGCCCCGTCGGGCGCGCCGTCGGAGTCCTCGCACCGCCGCGTGTACCCGCGGACGCCGCCGCGAATCCGCCGGTCGGGGCCCTCGCGCGGCCCGCCCCGCAGCCCGGCGGCCGGCCGGCTCCCGCCCCCGAGGTCGGCACGCGCGGGGCGGTGGGGCGTGTACGGCGGGTCGTGCTCCGGTTCGGACGGGTGTGCCGGGTGTGGCGCGTTCGCCGCAGCATCACTCCGGGTAGTTGAACGGCTGCACGTTGTTGACGGAGGGGGTGGGGTCAGGGAGTCGCGATGACGGAACACGAGCAGCTCGGCGCGCCCGCCGGCCCGGAAGGGCGGCCCACCCGGCCCGAACGGGTGCCGCCCCAGGCCCCAGCGCCCGCCCGGCCCGAGACGAGCGCCCGGCCCGAGACGAGCGCCCGGCCCGAGACGCCCGCCCGGCCCGGACCGGACGGCGACGGCACCGCGGCCCCCTGGCCCGACATGATGCTGCCGCTGCTGCGCACCCCGACGGCCGACCGGCAGCCCGCGCCGGAGGTGGCCGGCGCGGACCCTCCGGCGGGCGTCGAACCGGCGCAGGTGCTGGACCTCGCGCTGCTGGTCGGCGAGCTGCTGCTGGCCAGCGGTGAGGCCGCGGAGGACGTCGAGGCCGCCATGCTCGCGGTCGCGCACGCCTACCGGCTCCACCCGTGCGACCCGCAGGTCACCTTCACCCGGGTGGCGATCTCGTACCAGCCCGGCCCGTCGGAGACCTCGCTGACGGCCGAGTGCTCGGTCCGCCGCCCGGCCGTCGACTACGCGCGGCTGGCCGCCGTGTTCAGGCTGGTCATCGAGATCTCCGCGGGCGGGATGGCCGTCCCCGAGGCGCACGACCGGCTGGTGGCGGCCCGCCGGCACAGCCACCGCTACTCAGGCCGGCTGTTCGTGCTCTGCTGCGGGGGGATGGCCGGGGCCGCCACGCTGCTGATCGGCGGCCGGGCCGACGCGAGGGCCTGGCTGGTGTTCGCGAGCGCCGTCGTCGCCGCGCTGACGGGCGAGCGGCTCTCGGCGCTGGTGGCGCGCCACGACCTCCCGGCCTTCTACCAGTTCGTGGTGGCGGCGGTGCCGGCCGCCGTGATCGGCATCCTGCTGTCGTTCAACGGGCTGCACCTGCGCGGATCGGTGGTGATCACCGGAGGGCTGTACGCGGTGCTGCCGGGATGGCCCATGGTGGCGGCGGCCCAGGACGGCCTGGCGGGCTTCTACCTCACCGCGGCCGCCCGGTTGCTCGAGGCGCTGTACCTGATGGCCGGCGTGGTGATCGGGGTGATGACGGTGCTCTACGTCGGCGTCAACAACGGCGCCGACCTCGCCGCCCAGGACGTCCCGCCCGGGGCGGTGAACCCGCCGCTGCAGCTCGCCGCCGCGGTGCTGCTGACCCTGGCGTTCGCGGTGCTGCTGAACACCGAACCGGGCACGCTGCCGGCGGTCCTGCTGAACAGCGCGGCCGGCTGGACCACGTACGGGGTGCTGGTGAACGCCGGCGGCGAGCCGATCCTGGCCACCGGCCTGGCGGCGGGGCTGGTGGGACTGTCCGGCCAGCTCATGGCGCGGTGCCGGGGCAGCTCGGCACTGCCGCACATCACCGCCGCGCTGGGGCCGCTACTGCCCGGCTCGGTGCTGTACTTCGGGATGCTCGCCTTCGTGCGGGGTGAACCCGAGGTCGGGCTGAGCGGCATCGGGCGGGCCGGCGCGATGGCCATGGCCCTCGCCATCGGCGTCAACCTGGGCCGCGAGCTGGCCCGGCTCTTCCTGCCAGCGCCCCGGGTGGTCGCACCGCGCCGCCGCCGGCGCGGCCGCCACCGGCGTTGACGGGGAACGGCGGACCGGGTTTGCCCCGGCGGCAGCGCGGTACACGCGTGGGGTGTGGAGAACGGGCCGGACAAGGCCGGTCCCGCTTCCCGGGGACGGTCCCGGCGGGTACGAGCCGACGAGGCCGCCCCGTCGAACAGCCGCCCGTCAACCCTGGAGACCCTCGTGATAGTCCTCGGCGTCATCCTGCTCATCATCGGCTTCGTCGCCGGCATCTCGTTCCTGTGGACCATCGGCATGGTGCTGGTCGTCATCGGTCTGGTCCTGTGGGTCGCCGGAGCTCTCGGGCACGCCGTCGGCGGCCGCCGCCATTACTACTGACCGCGCCTGACCGCGGTTCAGTGCCGCGCGCCGACCGTTCGACACACCGGGGCCGCCCCGCTCAGGGGCGGTCCTCGTGCAGCCCGCAGAGCCAGGCCAGTGCCAGATGGACGCCGAGCACGTAGCTGTGGTCCGACCCCTGGGCGCGGGCCCGGTGGAGGTGGACGGCGGCGGCCTGGCACTCGGCCAGCAGCTGGGCGTGGCACGGCCCGGTGGCGCCGGCCGTGGCGGCGGCGGTGACCGGGGCCGCGACCTGGGCGCCGGCGGCCCACCGGTAGGCGCCGAGCACGCCGTGCTCGAAGCCGCTCCAGGGCCGCGGGCGCCGGTTGACCTTGTCGATCGCGGCGAACACCTCGTCCACCGGGCGCACTCCCACGGCCGGGACGGTCTCGTCACTGGTCATGTCCGCAACCTACGTCCGCCCGCGACCGCCCGCCCCCGGGGACGGCGGCCCGGTACGGCGCCGCCGCCCCGCGCCACCCGAGCGGCCGAGACCGCCGAGGCCGCCGAGGTTGCCAAGGCCGCCGAGCTCGCCGATCCGGCCGGGGGCCCACCCGGCCCGGGCCCGCCCCGGCCGCGGGACCGGGACGGGTAGGCTGACCAGGACGTGTCCGGTCGGAGAGGTGGCCGGGCCGGAGGAACGGTGCGGGCCGGCGGCCCGCCGGTGGAGACCCCTGATGACTCGTCGTTTTGACTGCTCGAACCCGTCCGAGCGCGCAGCCGGGCTGCGCGAGGCCGTGGCCGCGGTGCGCCGCGGTGAGCTGGTCGTGCTGCCCACGGACACCGTGTACGGCGTGGGCGCCGACGCCTTCGCGCCGGAGGCGGTGGACCGCCTGCTGCGGGCCAAGGGCCGGGGGCGGAACATGCCCTCGCCGGTGCTGGTCGGCTCCCCGGAGGCGCTGGACGCCCTGGTCGAGGTGACGGAGCGCGCGCGGCAGCTGGTCAAGGAGTTCTGGCCGGGCGGGCTGACGGTGGTCGCCCGTCACCTGGACTCGGTCGAGCTGGACCTCGGCGAGACCGGCGGGACGGTCGCGGTGCGGATGCCCGCGCACCCGGTCGCCATCGAACTGCTCAACGCCACCGGGCCGTTGGCCGTCTCCAGCGCGAACCTGACCGGGCACGAGTCGCCGCAGGACTGCGACGCCGCCCAGGGCATGCTCGGCGACTCGGTGGCCGTCTACCTCGACGGGGGCCCGACCGCGGCCGCCGTGCCCTCCTCGATCGTGGACGTCACCGGCGAGGTGCCGGTCCTGCTGCGGGCGGGCGCGATCGGCGCCGAGCGCCTGCGCGAGGTGGTCCCCGACCTGCGGGAGCGCTGAGCCGACGGCTCGTGGACGGCGGCGCCACCCGGTCGAAGGGCCGTACCGCGTGGCGCCCCGGCGGCCGGGGCCGCCGCCGCTAGGGTCGGCGATGGCGTGCGAGGGCGGGCCCTCCGCCGGGCCGGGGAGGGGGACGGCGCCGCGACCGGGGGCGTCACCGGCTCCGCTGCGGAGGTTCCATGAGCGCTTCGTCCACCGCGCCGCCCCGTGAACGGGATCGCACCCGGGCGCGGGTCCGGCAGGGCAGCACGCTGCTGCGCTGGCTGTTCACCACGGACCACAAGGTCATCGGGAACCTCTACCTGGCGACGGCCTTCGGCTTCTTCCTGGTCGGGGGCCTGCTCGCGCTGCTGATGCGGGCCCAGCTGATGGGGCCGGACACCGGGCTGCTGTCGAACGAGCGGTACAATCAGCTGTTCACCATGCACGGCACGATCATGCTGCTGCTGTTCGCCACCCCGACCTTCGCCGGGTTCGCCAACGCGATCATGCCCCTGCAGATCGGCTCGCCGGACGTCGCCTTCCCCCGGCTGAACGCCTTCACCTACTGGGCCTTCCTGCTGGGCGGCCTGATGGTGCTGAGCGGCTTCCTCACCACCCAGGGCGCGCCCTCGTTCGGCTGGTTCGCCTACGCGCCGCTGAACGGGCCGGTGTTCTCGCCCGGCGCGGGCGGGGACCTGTGGGCGCTCGGCCTGGTGGTGGCCGGCCTCGGCACCATCCTGGGCGCGGTCAACTTCATCACCACCATCACCTGCCTGCGGGCGCCGGGCATGACGCTGTTCCGGATGCCGGTCTTCACCTGGAACGTGCTGTTCACCTCCGTCATGGTGCTGCTGGCCTTCCCGGTGCTGACCGCCGCGCTGCTCTGCCTGGAGGCGGACCGCAAGTTCGGCGCGCACGCCTTCGACGCGGCCAACGGCGGGGCGCTGCTGTGGCAGCACCTGTTCTGGTTCTTCGGCCACCCGGAGGTGTACATCGTCGCGGTGCCGTTCTTCGGCATCATCAGCGAGATCATCCCGGTGTTCAGCCGCAAGCCGCTGTTCGGCTACTACGGCATGATCGGCGCGACCATCGCCATCACCGCGCTGTCCATGTCGGTGTGGGCGCACCACATGTTCGCCACCGGTCAGGTGCTGCTGCCGTTCTTCTCGATGATGTCCTTCCTGATCGCGGTGCCCACCGGGGTGAAGTTCTTCAACTGGATCGGGACGATGTGGAACGGCTCGCTGTCCTTCGAGACCCCGATGCTCTGGTCGATCGGCTTCCTGGTGACCTTTCTGTTCGGCGGGCTGAGCGGGGTGCTGCTGGCCGCGCCGCCGATCGACTTCCACGTCACCGACAGCTACTTCGTGGTGGCCCACCTGCACTACGTGCTGTTCGGCACGGTCGTCTTCGCCACCTTCGGGGGCTTCTACTTCTGGTGGCCGAAGATCACCGGGAAGATGCTCGACGAGAGGCTGGGCAAGGTCCACTTCTGGATCCTTTTCGTGGGGTTCCAGACCACCTTCCTGGTGATGCACTGGCTGGGCGCCCAGGGGATGCCGCGCCGCTACGCGACCTACCTCGCGGTGGACGACTTCACCGCCCTGAACGTGTGCGCCTCGATCGGTTCGTTCCTGCTCGGGATCTCCCACCTGCCGTTCTTCTACAACGTCTGGACGACCACCAGGTACGGCGAGAAGGTCGCCGAGGACGACCCGTGGGGCTGGGGCCGGTCGCTGGAGTGGGCGACGTCCTGCCCGCCGCCGTCGCACAACTTCCACGCGCTGCCCCGGATCCGCTCCGAGTCCCCGGCCTTCGACCTGCACCATCCGGAGGTGCCGCCGGAGGAGACGTCGGGCGGGGCCTCCGGCGTGCCGCACGGCCGCACCGGCGGGCGGGGGAGCGGGCGGTGAAGGCGGAGGGGTGGCTGTTCGCCGTCATGACGGTGTTCTTCGCGGTGACCGGGCTGGTCTACGGCTTCTGGGCGCAGGAGCCGGCCGGCAAGGCGATCCTGACGGTGGCGTTCCTGATGTCCGGCCTGGTCGCGCTGTTCTGGTTCGTCCAGCACCAGCGGCTGGGCGGCGGCCGGGCACAGGACCGCAAGGAGGCCGAGATCGCGGAGGCCGCCGGGCCGGTCGGATTCTTCCCGGCCCGCAGCGGCTACCCCGTCCTCGCGGCGGTCGGCGTGACGGTCTTCGCCCTGGGGCTGGTCTTCGCCCGGTGGCTGATCGTGGTCGGCGCCCTGGTGCTCGCGCTCGCCGTCGCCGGCTTCATCTTCCAGTACCGCGACCACGGCGCGGGCTGAGCCGGCGCAGCAGCCGCCGGAGTGGGCCGCCCGGGGCCGGTTCGGGCACCCGGACGGCGGGGGGAGCGGGGTGGGCCGGGGCGGTGAGGACGGCCACCATCTGCTCCGACTCCCGCTCGGTGGAAGGGAGTTCGACCCGGTCGCGGTGGAACCAGGAGCTCGCGGCGGCCCGTACCCGTTCGTGCCGCGGCGCCCCCTCGGGGGCCGCGACCGGCTCCGCCGCGGAGCGCGCCAGCAGCACGTAGCGCTCGGCCTGCGGCATCGGGCGGTGGTGGCCGGAGAAGCCGCCCTCGTGCGACTGGTCGATCCGGCCGGTCTCGTCGCCGTCCAGCAGCCGGTCGCGGTCCCGGGCCTGCAGGGCCAGGCACAGGCGCCGGGTGAGCACGAAGACCACCGGCGGCAGCACGATCAGCGCCGTGCGCAGCACCACGGTCAGCGCGTTGACGGAGAGCCCGAAGGCGTACGCGATCACGTCGTTGCCGCCGGCGATCAGCAGCACCGCGTAGACGGTGATCCCGGCGGTGCCCAGCGCGGTGCGGGTGGGCCGGTTGCGCGGGCGGTCGCACAGGTGGTGCTCGCCGGTGTCGGGGTCGAGCCACCGCTCGACGAAGGGGTAGGCGTACAGCGCCGCGAACAGCAGGCCGGGCACCACCAGGGCGGGCAGCAGCACGTTCCACGACACGGTGTGCCCGAGCACCCTGGTCTCCGCGGCCGGCATCAGCCGCAGCGCCCCCTCGATGAAGCCGATGTACCAGTCCGGCTGCGCGCCCGTCGCGACCACGTCGGGGCGGTAGGAGCCGTACCGCCAGACCGGGTTGACCTCGGCGAGGAAGGCCGACAGCGCCATCACGCCGCCCACCGCGAACATCAGGCCCACCGTGCGGGTGAGGAACTGGGGGAAGAACGGCATCCCCACCACGTTGCGGTTGGTGCGGCCGGGGGCGGCCCAGTGGGTGTGCTTCAGCACCACCACCAGGGTCAGGTGCGCCCCGACCAGGGCCAGCAGCAGGCCGGGGACCAGCAGGACGTGCAGGGTGAACAGCCGGGGGATGATCTCGTGGCCGGGGAACTCGCCGCCGAAGGCGAACAGGGTGAGGTAGCTGCCGACCAGCGGCACCGAGAGCAGGACGCCCTCGGCGATCCGCAGTCCGGTGCCGGAGAGGGTGTCGTCCGGCAGCGAGTAGCCGGAGAACCCCTCCAGCAGCGCGAGGTTGAACAGCGTCACCCCGATCACCCAGTTGAGCTCGCGCGGGCGGCGGAACGCCCCGGTGAAGAACACCCGCAGCAGGTGCACGCCGATCGAGGAGACGAACAACAGCGCCGACCAGTGGTGAATCTGACGGATCATCAGTCCGCCCCGCACCTCGAAGCTGATGTCCAGGGTGGACGCGTACGCCTCGGACACCCGTACGCCGCCGAGCGGCAGGTAGGCGCCCTGGTAGACGACCTCGTTCATGCTCGGCCGGAAGAAGAGCGTCAGGTAGACGCCGGTCAGCAGCAGCACCACGAAGCTGTACAGCGCGAGTTCGCCGAGCAGGAAGGACCAGTGGTCGGGGAAGACCTTGCGCAGCAGCTCCCGACCCCCCTCCATGACCGGCAGCCGTGCGTCCAGGCGGGTCGCGACGCGCTCGCCGGCGGACGGCTCGCGCCCGCTCGAAGCCCTGGTTTCGTCCACGGCAGGAACCTAGTGGGCCTCGCGGCGCGCGGAGCGGCCGAGCGCCGCGCTTGCCGTGGCGGGCCCCGGCAGAGCACTCCAACGGCGGAACGGGCGCGGGGCGGTGGTACGGCCGGGCGTCGCGGGGCGGTTCGCGAGCGGCCGTTGCGGGGCGGTTCGCCGGCGGCCGTTGCGGCGGAGCCGCGCGGGGAAGGAGCATGGTCGGCATGGTGCGACCGAGGAACGTCATCGACTGCGGGGCCTTCGCGCTGCGGCGCTGGCGGGGGCAGAGCGACTTCGCGGCGGCCTTCACCCTGATCGAGGAGTCCCTGACGCACCTACGCCCCTGGGAGCCCTGGGTGGCCTCGCACGACGAGGAGCACACCCGCGCCCTCCTCGCCCGCTGCGACACCTGGTGGGCGAGCGGCGAGGTGTACACCTACGCGATCGCCGAGGACGGCGTTCCGGTCGGCATGTGCCAGGCCGTCCGCGCGGACGAGCCCGGCGGCCGGCGCGTCGGGTACTGGCTGCACCCGGCCGCCACCGGCCGGGGCCTCGCCACCCGGGCGGTGGCGGCACTGGCCGAGGAGATGTTCACGCTGCCGGACATGGTATACCTGGAGATCGTGCACGACCCGGCCAACACCGCCAGCGCCGCCGTCGCGCGCCGCCTGGGCTTCACCGAACTCCGGCGGGAGCCCGCCGCGTTGCCGCTCGCCCCGGCCGGCAGCGGGACCGCCGTGGTCCGGCGGCTGGACCGGCCGCGATACCCCGTGGCCCTCCCGCCCGCCGACGGGGACAATGATCAGGTGAAGGACGCTCCCACCGCGCCGACGCCCGTCGTCCTCGGCATCGACGACCTCCGACCGCTCCCCAGGGCCACGCGGATCGCCCGCACCAGCCGCGAAGGCGTCCGGCTCCTGGAGGAGCACCGTGACGGCTACATCGACGAGCTGTGGCTCGACCACGATCTCGGGGGCGACGACACCATCATGCCGGTGGTGACCCTCCTGGAGGAGGCCGCCTTCCACGGACGGCCCTTCCGGATCGGAGTGGTCTTCGTGCACAGCTCCAATCCCATCGGCGCCGAAACCGTCGTCCGGTCACTCGTGCACTGGAACTACCGCGTCCAGCGGGCCACGGCCTAGCTCCGGCCGCGCTTCTCCCCGGCCGGTGCCCGGTTGGGCCGACCGGCGGGGGAGAAGCGCGGCCGGAGCGCGGTGCGTCCATCGCGCCGTCCCACTCGCCTCGCGCTGCCGAGCACGACGGAAACGGCTCTTCGCCACTTCTCCAGCGGCAGTGCTCTGTGCGCACACTTGATGTGCCGCGGCAACTCCGAAGGCCCGATGGATCATCAGGTCGATTCGGGAATTCGCACGGTGAACTGCACGCGTTTCGGCCTCCGCCACCCGACGGTCCGGCCGTTCCCCCGACCCGGAGGTAGGCAGATGTCCTTTCCCACCCTCGTGCGCGGCCGCGTGGCGGCCTTCGTGTGCGTGCCCCTTCTCGCCCTCGGTGCCCTGGCGGCGGCGGGGGTCCCGGCATGGGCGGACACCGGGCGGGCGGCGTCCGTGCGGCCGGTGGAGGCCCGCCGGGCCCTGATCAACTTCGGAACCGTGAAGTGGTTCAACGCCGAGAAGGGATACGGGTTCATCACGCCGGACATCCCCGGTCCGGATGTCTTCGTCCACTACTCGAACATCGTCGGGGGCGGGTTCCGGACCCTGACGGAGGGCGAACGGGTCGAGTACCAGCTCGAGGACGGTCCCAAGGGTCCGCAGGCCGTCAACGTCATCCCCCTATAGCCGGCTCCGCCGGGGGCGCCTCGGTGCCGGGGGGGGGGGGCCGCCCCGCGCGGCCCCCCGCCCCCCCCCGCACGCGTCGCTCAGCCCCCCCCCCACCGCGCCCTCAGCTGTCT
>NZ_JBHXLL010000020.1:43068-123366 GCF_042721415.1 Kitasatospora sp. NPDC058444
CCGCTCGGGGAGGTCCCAATGGGCCCCCTGCCCTTCAACTACCCCCCCCTATCCCGGGCACCGCGGGGGGCCCAGGGGTGCGGGGTTGCGCGCGCGACCGAGCGCTCACCCCGGCACCGACGCCCTTTGACGACTCGCCCCCGTTCGGCCGGCGTCGGCGCCGCCGGCGGGCTCTCCGGGGTGCATGTCCCGAGCGCGAGACCAACGATGAGACGCGGCCCGGGAAGTCCGACCGCCTCGGCCGGCGACCTGCCTAGCCGAAGCGGCACACCGCCGCAATGACGACCTCCGACAAGTGGAGGCCTGATCTTCCGTGACGGCGTGGCAGAGGTGGCGCCCGTCGGCGCGGATAGGCTCCGGACGACCGACACCTTGATCACGATCTCCGGATCGGAGAGGCACCACCGCGTGAGCATCCAGCAGATCGCCCCCAAGCAGCGGGGCTACCTGATCGTCAACTCCCACCCGGCCGGGAGCGAAGCCACCGTCGACCGCCAGTGGCAGCGCATCGAGCCCGCGGCTTCGGCCGGCCGGGCCCCGGTCGCCCTGGTCCTCGGCGCCAGCGCCGGATACGGCCAGGCGCTCCTGCTCGCCGGGCTGCGCCGCCAGGGCATCCGCGGCATCGGTGTCGCCTACGAGGCCGACGCCACCGAGCGGCGCACCGCCACCGCCGGCTGGTACCGCACCGCCGCGACCTCGGCCCTGGTGGAGCGGAGCGGGGGAGACTTCACCTTCGTCAACGCCGACGCCTACGCGGACGCCACCCGCGCCGAGGTGCTCAAGCTCCTCACCGAGCGCTACGGCCCGGTCGACTACCTCGTCTACTCGCTCGCCTCGCCCCGGCGCACCGACCCGGCCACCGGCGAGGTCCACCACTCGGTGATCAAGCCGCTCGGCGCGTCGTACACCTCGCCGTCGCTGCTCTTCGACGGCGGCGCCCCGCAGATCGGCACCGTCGACCTCACCCCGGCCGAGGAGGCCGAGCGGGCGGCGACCGTCAAGGTGATGGGCGGCGAGGACTGGCGGCTGTGGGTGCGGGCGCTGGCCGATGCGGAGCTGCTCGCCCCCGGCTTCACCACCGTGGCCCTGTCCTACGTCGGCTCCGAGATCACCGCGCCGGTCTACCGGCAGGGCACGATCGGTGCCGCCAAGGCGCACCTGGAGGCCACCGCCCGTCAGCTCCAGACCGAACTCGCCGACGGCGGAAGGGCGTTCACCGTCGTCGCCGGTGCGGCCGTCACCCAGGCGTCCACCGCCATCCCCTCCATCGCCCTCTACACCTCGCTGCTGCGCATCGCCCTCGGCGAGGACGGCTGGCGCACCACCGACGAGCAGGCCGTGGACCTGTGGGAGCAGCTGACCGGCGCGAAGGAGCTCACCCTGGACGAGCAGGGCCGCATCCGCCTGGACGGCTGGGAGCTCGACCCCGCGGTGCAGGACCGGGTGCGGGAGCTGTGGGCCGATCCGGCGGGCGCGCTGGCCGCCGAGCCGGACGGCGCCGCCTGGTTCTACAACCAGTTCCGGCAGCTGTACGGCTGGGACGTTCCCGGCGTCGACTACACCGCCGAGGTCGAGACCTCGGTGCCCTGGCCCGGGCAGCGGTAGACCGGGTTCGGTCGGTCGTCAGCCCGCCGCGGCTGCGGGCGGCTGCCGCCGGGTGCGGGCCCGCCCCAGCAGCAGGACGGCGAGTACGGCCAGCAGGGCCGCGGCCAGCGCGTACACCGGCAGCCAGAGCGTGGTGGTGGCGGACAGGCAGTCGGCGACGGCGCGTCCTGCCTGCTGTTCCTGGGCGGTGGCGAGCGCGGCGCCGTCCCGGGCGGCCAGGTCGCCGAGGGTGGCCTGCGCCTGCAGCCGCGCGTAGTCGCCCAGGTGGGGGCAGTCGCGGCGGGTTCCCGGCATCGGGAACAGCCAGGACCAGCGCTGCATCGCCGGGGCCAGGGCGAGGGCCACGGTCAGTCCGATGACCAGCGTGTAGGCGGCCAGGCTCCGGACGTAGCCGGCGCCCGCGTCCGTGGCGGGGGTCGGCGGGCGGGTGGAGGAGAGGACCACCGCGAGGAGGGTCAGCCCGAGGTAGGTGGAGAACCACTGCCACGAGCCGGTGGAGAGCGAGAAGGCGAGCACGGCGGCCAGTGCGGTGCCCAGGACCCCGGCCCGGGGGCTCACCGCGGGGATCGGTCCGGGCCCCCGGGCGGCTCGTCGACTGTGGTCGTCCATGCGCGTGCTCCCCTGGCCGGATGCGGGCCACCAGTCTCCGGGGGCGGCCGTTCCGGGACCCTCGCACCATGCCGGTCCGCCCGCCGCCTCGCCCGGTTGGCGGGCGGCGGCGGCCGGCGGACCGTGCCCCCGGGGGACCAGGGACCGGGGACCGGGGGAGGGGCGCTGGGGGGCTGGGGAGCCGGGGAGGCCTCAGACCGGCTCGGGCGGCCACGGGCCGTGCGCCGCCACCTGGGCGCGCAGCCCGCGCAGCGCCCGGGCGGAGGCGATCCCGACCGCGCCAGTGGCCAGGCCGTCCCGGACGCAGACGGCGGCGAAGCGGTGCTCGGCCAGGCTGCCGTCGACCACCTCGAACCGTTCGGCCTCGCCGGGCCGGCCGAACACCTGCACCCGCAGCCTGTACTGGTCGGTCCACAGGTACGGGACCGGCCGGTAGGCCTGCCGGGCGCCGTCCGGGCCGGCCAGCAGGTTCCGGGCCGCGTGCATGGCCTGTTCGGTGGCGTTGGTGCGCTGTTCGATGCGCCGGTGGCGGCCGGTGCGCGGGTCGGGCCAGGAGGCGGCGTCCCCGGCCGCCCAGACGCCGGGGCCGGCGGCGCAGTACTCGTCGCAGACCACGCCGTCGTCCAGCGGGACTCCGCTGCCGGCCAGCCAGTCGGTGGCGGGCTCGGAGCCGACGGCCATCAGCACGGCGTCGGCGGCCAGTTCGGTGTCGTCGGCGAGCCGGACGCCCCGGGCCCGGCCGCCGCGCTCCAGCAGCCCGGTGGCCACGCCGCGGTGGAGCCGCACCCCGTGCTCGCGGTGCAGGCCGGCCAGCAGCGCGGCCGTCTCGGCGCCCAGGACGGCGGACATCGGCGTGGCGCTGGAGGTCAGCCAGGTGACCTCGGCGCCGAGCCCGACGGCGGTGGCCGCCGCCTCGGCGCCGAGCAGCCCGCCGCCGACCACCAACAGCCGTGCGCCCGGCCGCAGTTCCTCGCGCAGAGCGAGGGCGTCGGCGAGGGTGCGCAGCACGTGTGCCCCGGGCCGCGGTGCTTCGGCGCCGGGGAGCCGGCGCGGGCGGACCCCGGTGGCCACGACGAGGGCGTCGCAGCGCACCCGCCGGCCGTCGGAGAGCCGCACGGTGCGCTCCCGGCGGTCCAGCCGTTCGGCCCGGACCCCCAGGCGCAGGTCGAGCCGGAGCTCGTCCAGCGCCTCGGGGCCGCGCAGGGCCAGGCGGTCGGGCTGCCACTCGCCGCCGAGCAGGTGCTTGGACAGCGGCGGCCGGTCGTACGGCGGCTCCGGCTCGGCCCCGATCAGGGTGAGCCGGCCGTCGTAGCCGGATCTGCGCAGCGCCTCGGCGGCGTGCAGTCCGGCCGCGCCGGCGCCGACCACGGCGACCTCCCGCAGTGCGGTCACACCTGCTCCAGCCGGATCGCCGCGGCCGGACAGACGGCGGCGGCGTCCTGGACGGCCTGGTGGAGCTCGGCGGGCGGTTCGGCGTCTAGCAGGACGACGATGCCGTCCTCGTCGCGCTGGTCGAAGACGTCGGGGGCGGCGAGCACGCAGCTCCCGGCGCCGCAGCACTTCTCCTGGTCGATCCGGACGAGCATGGTCTTCCTTTCGGAACGGACGCCCCGGAGGCTGTGAACTCCGGTGCGGGTCAGGTCGGTCGGCGGTGTCGTGGCGGTGTCGTGGTGGTGTTGTCGTGGTGTTGTCGTGGTGTCGTGGCGGCTCCCGGGGGAGCCGGGGTCACCAGGCGACCGGCAGCTCGTGGACGCCGTAGATGAGCATGTCGTCGCGGAAGGGGATCTCCTCGAACGGGACGGCCAGGCGCAGTTCGGGCAGCCGCCGCAGGACGCTGGTCAGGGCGATCTGGAGCTCCAGCCGGGCCAGCGGCTGTCCCAGGCACTGGTGGGGCCCGAAGCCGAAGGCCAGGTGGCGGCGCGCGTCGCGGGTCAGGTCGAGCTCGTCGCCGTCCGGGAACTCCCGCTCGTCCCGGTTGGCGGTGTTGACCATGCAGATGACGCCCTCGCCCGCCGCGATCCGCACGCCGCCCAGCTCGACGTCCGCGGTGGCGACCCTGGCCAGGCCGGAGTGCACGATGGTGAGGTAGCGCAGCAGCTCCTCGACGGCGCCGGGCACGGAATCGGGGTGCTCGCGCAGGTGGTCGAGCTGGGCGGGGTTGCGCAGCAGGGCGAGCACGGAGAGCGCGGTCATGTTCGCCGTGGTCTCGTGTCCGGCCACCAGCAGCAGCCGGCCCATTCCGCCGATCTCCTCGGTGCTCAGCTCGCCGCGCTCCACCAGGCGGCTGAGGATGCCGTCGTCGGGCCGGGTGCGCTTGCTCTCGGTGAGCTCGACCAGGTAGTCGGCCAGCTTGGCCTGGGCGGCGGCGACCTCCTCGCCGGTGGAGTCGCGGCGCAGCAGGACGCGGCTGCACTCCTGGAAGAAGTCGTGGTCCTCGTAGGGAACGCCGAGCAGCAGGCAGATGACCAGCGACGGCAGCGGCAGCGCGAACTCGCGGACGAGGTCGGCCTCGGAGCGTCCGTCGGTCATCCGGTCCAGCAGGTCGTCGGCGATCCGCTGGACCTCGGGGCGCAGCGCCTCGACCTTCTTGATCATGAATTCGCCGGTCAGCATCCGGCGGTGGTGGGCGTGCTCGGGTTCGTCCATCCGGATCATGGTGGGTCGGCCGGTGTTCAGCTGCCGGGCGCCCGAGCTGACGAACGGGAAGCCGGGCCGGGTGGAGTCGGAGCTGAACCGGGCGTCGGCGAGGACCGCCTTGATGTCCTCGTGGCGGGTGACCAGCCAGGGGGTGGAGCCGTCCCACAGGGAGACGCGGCTGACCGGCTCCTCCTGCCGGGCCTGCCCGTAGGCGGGCGGCGGGGTGAACGGGCAGGCGCCGCGGGCGGCGGGGTGGGAGAACCGCGGGGTCTTCTCGGCGGTGGCCATCGGTGAATCCCCTTCCGGGAGTTGAGTCGGGCCCAGTGAACGCGGCCATATTTACGTGCCCAAAGCAACTAACTCACCGTCACGTTAACTCGCGTTCCGTGGCGACGGAAGGGCGCACCGGGAGTCGGCCGAATCTGTCCGAAATCCGGTCGGGCCTTCCGGCCCCGGCCACCGCCCGAACCGGATCGCTACAGTTCCCCCATGTCGGACGAAGAAGACGCCGAAGACGATCGGATCACCACCCCCGCGCCGCGGAGCCCGGACGGCCTGGACGGCCTGGAGGACGTACTGGCCACGCTGGCCTACCTGTTGACGCGCTCTCAGGAACACGAGCGCCGCACGGCCCGGGCCGGCATCACCGCCGCCCGCTCGGACGTCTACCTGCTGCGCGCGCTCGCCGAGGGCGCCGGGGCCAGCCGGGTGAGCGACCTGGCCGACCGCCTGATGGTCAAACCCTCCCACGTCACCCGCCAGATCGACCGCCTCCAGGGCCAGCGGCTGGTGGAACGCAGCCAGGACGCCCAGGACCGGCGGGCCCGCCAGGTGGCCATCACCGCCGACGGGCGCGAGCTGCTGGACCGTCTGAAACAGGCCAACATCATCGGACTCGCCGGCGCGCTGGACGGCGTCCCCGAGCCCGACGTCCTCGCCACCGTCACCGTGCTGCGCCACCTGATCGACCGGTACGTGCACCGGGTACGCACCATGGGGACCGAGGACGACCCGCTCCCGGACCGGGCGGACGGCGGCACCGGCACCCCGCGGGCGGCGGCCCGGCTCGGCACCGCCGCGCACGGCGGCGGTTGAGCCCGGGGACCACCCGGGTACGTCCCCGGGCATGTCGGACGAGAAGAACCGCGCCGTGGCCGAGGCGATCCTCCCGCTCGTCGGTGGCGCCGCCAACATCCGCTCGGTCGCCCACTGCATGACCCGGCTGCGGCTGGGCCTGGCGGACCGTTCCCTGGCCGACACCGAGGCGCTCCGCGCGCTGCCGGCGGTCCTGGGCACGGTCGAGGACGACACCTACCAGATCGTGCTCGGGCCCGCCGCCGTCGCCGGGGTCACCGCGCAGCTGCGCCGCCTGCTGGAGCCCGCCGGCGCGCGGGCCGGGGCGGCCGGGGCGGACGCAGCCGGCGGGGCCGACGGGGCAGGCGGGGCAGGCGGACGGGAGGAGGCCGCCGGACGGGACGGACCGGGATCCGCCCCTACCGCCGAGGACCTCGCCGGACGCGGCGAGCGCATCCGGGCACAGGCCCGGGCGCGCAACGCGACCCCCGTGAAACTCGCGCTGCGCCGGATCGCCGACATCTTCGTCCCGCTGATCCCCGCCCTGATCGGATGCGGGATCGTCGCCGGCCTCGCCGGGGCCCTCGCCAACCTCGGCTGGGCGCCGGCGCTGGTCACCGCCCTGGGCCCGGTCTCCTCCGGCTTCATGTCCCTGATCGCCGTCTTCGTCGGCTACAACACGGCGAAGGAGTTCGGCGGCACACCCGTGCTCGGCGGAGCCGTGGCCAGCGTGATCGTCTACGCGGGAGTCGCCAAGGTGGAGGCCTTCGGCCACCACCTCACCCCCGGACAGGGCGGCGTGGTGGGCGCGCTCGGCGCCGCGCTGCTGGCGGTCCACCTGGAGCGCTGGACCCGCCGGCTGCTGCCCGCCTCCCTGGACGTGCTGCTCACCCCGACCGTCACCGTCCTGCTCGGCGGGCTGGCCGCGCTCTTCGGCCTGATGTTCGTCGCCGGGGAGATCTCCACCGCCATCGGCCACGCCGCCACCTGGCTGCTCGCCCACGGCGGCCTGCTCGCCGGACTCGTGCTCGGCGGCCTCTTCCTGCCGCTGGTCATGCTCGGCCTGCACCAGGCGCTGATCCCGATCCACACCACGCTGATCCAGCAGCAGGGCTCCACCGTCCTGCTGCCGATCCTCGCCATGGCCGGCGCCGGGCAGGTCGGCTGCGCCGTGGCCGTCTACCTGAGGCTGCGCCACAACGCCTCGCTCCGGGCCACCATCAGGTCCGCCCTCCCGGCCGGCCTGCTCGGCGTCGGCGAGCCGCTGGTCTACGGCGTCACCCTGCCGCTGGGGCGCCCCTTCGTCACCGCCTGCGTCGGCGGCGCGGCCGGCGGCGCCTTCGTCGGGGTGGCCGGCCAGCTCGGCGGCGCCGTCGGCTCCACCGCCATCGGCCCCTCCGGCTGGGCCCTCTTCCCCCTGCTGGCCGGCCCGCACGGCCTCCTCGAGGCCGCCGCCGTCTACGGTGGCGGGCTGCTCACCGGCTATGTCGCGGGCTTCCTGGCCACCTGGTTCTTCGGCTTCACCCGCGAGACCCTCGCCGAGTACAACGCCCAGGCCGCCCAGCCGGACCGGACGGCGGGGTAGCCCGCCCCGCCGCGCTCCCGACGAGCCCGGATGAGCGCGGGCCCCGAGCAGCACGGGCCCGGAACGGCGTCGTCGCGCACGCGCCGCGGCTACCGGCCGATCGGCTCGGCGCACGCCAGCAGCCGGTGCTCACGGGGGGTCAGTCCGTACGCGGACTTGAAGGCGCGGCTGAACTCGGGGGCGCGGGGGATGCCGCAGCGGGCGGCGATGACGTGGACCGGCACGGCGTGCAGCGCGGGGTCGGCCAGGTCGCGGCGGGCCTTCTTCAGCCGTTGTCCGCGGATCCACGCGGCGACGGTCTCGCCCTGCAACTCCTGGGTGAAGAGGCGGTGCAGGTAGCTGACCGAGATGTGGTGGGCGGCGGCGACCGTGATCGGTGTCAGGGCGGGGTCGTGGAGGTTGTGCCGGATGAACGCCCGGACGTTCTCGACCAGCGCCCGCCGCCGGGCTTCCGGCGAGAGTACGGTGGCGGCGTCGAGCTCCTGGGCGAGCCAGGCCGCCACCAGGTCGACCAGGACGGTGCCGAGCCGGGCCGCCTCGGTCGGCCGTAGGGCGGCGGCCTGCCGGTCCAGGCCGAGCATGAACTCCGCGAGCAGTGCGCCTGACCCCTCCCGCCCGGACAGCCTCCGGCCGAGCAGATCGCGCAACTGCCGCGGGGGCATCGGCAGCAGTGACACCGGTAGGTCGATGCCCACGCCCTCGACACGGGCCTCGCCGCTGCCGACACCGTAGACCCGCACGTCGTACGGCTGTGAACTGTCGATGACCGCCAGGTCGCCCGGCCTGAACTTCTCGGCCTGGTCCCTTCCGCGCCGGAGCGCGTGACAACCCGCCGTCAGGAACGTCAGGTGGTACAGCTCCGGACCGTCCGAGCTGCGCACCATGCGTTCGGTCCGCCGGAACCGCGCCGACGGGAACGAGGTCCCCAGCAGGGCCACCGGGCCCAGCTCCGATCGCCGCACCTGCCCCGTGAAGTTGTCGGCGTGAGCGCTGGTCGTCTCGCAGTCCCGTGTCCGGGCGAGCGCCTCCCGCCACTGCTCGAAACGGTCCTTCGCGGTCATGCCGGTACCGCTCTGCTCGCTCTCCGCCCCCACGGCCTCTCCACCCCTTGTGATTGTCCTCCCCGCCGAGTGGGAAGGACCTCCCCGCCGACATCATCGTGGCCGGTGGCAGCACACGCTAGTGGAAATTCGAACACGTTCAAAGGTCTGGGGCGTCAGGCGGACGATCACAGGTCAGGGGCCGGATCAGGTCGCCAGGAAGCGCTCCCGGTGCGCCTGCTCGGGCGGGATCCCGGCGAGGGCGGCGGTGCGCAGGACGGCGTCGACCAGGGGCGGCGGTCCGCAGACGTAGAGGTCCGGCGCGGTGCCGCCGAGCTCGGGCAGGGCGGCGGCGAGCAGGTCGGCCGGGGTGCCGGTCGGGCCGGACCGGTCCGGGCCCGGCTTCCAGACGCAGACCTCGTACCGGAAGCCGGGCAACTCGGTTGCGACGGCGGCGAGTTCGTCCAGTCCGAAGACGTCCTGGGACTCGTTGACGCCGAGGAACAGCCGGGCGGGCTGGAGGCGGCGGGTGGGCGGCCTCGACACGTCCAGGATGGAGCCGCCGTTGACGCCGCATCAGGGCCGGAGGACCCCGATCCGGGGCCGGGAGCCTGCCGGTCCGCGTCCGTCGAGGGCGGTGGGGCGCCGCCTCCCGTACGTCCGATCGGGGGCACCTGGCGCGGCATTCAGCTGAAACCGTCCGGCGGGGCGCCGCCGCCGGGGGCTCCGGCGAGAACACTCCGAGGGTTGTCTTTGTGTTCAGATGATGAAAGGACTGATGTGAAGCCCAGTCAGCATCCGGCGGCCGCCGTCACCTGGGGACGAAGACTCGGCAGGGTGATGGGATCCGCCCTGGCCCTGGCGCTCGTCCCCTTCGGCATGTCGCTCGTCGCACCGTCGGCCGCTCACGCGGCCGGCCTTCCGGGCGGCCTCGGGCCCTGCCTGGGCGCGGACTGCCCGGCCACGTTCCCGCCGGTCAACAACGGACCCTTCGCGGGCCGCGACGCCGGAGTGAACATCTTCGTCGGCGGCGACTTCAACGTCAGCGGCTCGGCCGCCGAGGCCGAGGGACACGTGGTCACCCTCGGCAGCTTCACCATGAACAAGGCCGCCGGAGTCAGCTCCGTCTACAACGTCGGCATCGTCGGCGTCGGCTCACGCGTCCCCCCGCCGGACGGAGCCGACTTCCTCACCGCCGGCGGCAACGTCACCGTGGCCCCGGGGCAGCGGCTCCTGGCCGAGGGCGGCGTCGTCCGCTACGCGGGCACGGCCACCGGCACCATCACCGGCACGAAGGTGCAGGACCCGCAGGCCGTGGCCGCCTACACGCCGCTGCGCGCCGAACTGCAGAACGCGAGCGCCTGCTACGCCGGGGTCGGCACGCCCCGCCCCGCCACCGGAACCGCCGTCAACCAGGGCTACCAGACCCTGTTCACGGGTGACGGCACCTCCACCCTCCAGGTCTTCAACGTCGACTTCGACCTCGTCGGGCGCGGCGGCGGCACCCAGGGCGTCGCCTTCGCCGGCATCCCCGCGAACGCGACCGTCCTCGTCAACCTGGTGGGCGACGCCCGCACCATCAACACCTACAGCGGCAGCCTCCAGGACACCGACCCCTGGAACCAGCTGCGCGAGCGCCTGCTGTGGAACTTCCCCACCGCGACGACCGTCACCCTCACGGGATCCGGACAGTTCCAGGGCAGCGTGCTGGCCGGCAACCCGGCCGGCACCGCCACCATGAACCTGCCCGGCCTGAACGGACGGTTCTTCACCGCCGGCACGCTCCAGCACAACTCCGGCCAGGGCATGACCGGGACCGAGTTCCACGCCTACCCCTTCAACGGCAACCTCCCGGAGTGCGGCAACCCCCCGGCCCCCACCGGCTCGACCAGCGTGACGAAGGTCGACTCCGCCACGGGCCAGACCCTGGCGGGCGCGACCTTCCAGCTGTGGCGTGAGACCAACGGCACCGCGGGCCTGCAGACCACGGGAACCACCCCGGACACCAAGGTCGGCGCCCCCTGCACCACCGGGAGGAACGGTGTCTGCTCCACCGCCGACCTCCCGCTCGGGACGTACTACTGGCAGGAGACGGCGGCGCCGCCCGGGTACGACCTGCCCCAGCCCGCCGTGACCACCGTGGTCCTCGACACCGACGGGCAGAACGTCCAGGTCACCGCCCGGGACACCCGGAGCCCGGTCGTCGAGACCGGCTCCACCCACGTGACGAAGATCGACTCCGCCGATTCCCAACCATTGGCGGGCGCGACCTTCCAGCTCTGGCACGAGACCAACGGCGTGCCCGGGCTGCAGAGCACCGGGGCCGACCCGGACGCCGCCGTCGGCCAGCCCTGCGTGACCCCCGCGTCGGGCGTCTGCTCGGCGAGCGGCCTGCCGCTCGGCACGTACTACTGGCAGGAGACCGCTGCCCCCTCCGGCTACGAGCTGCCCGAGCTCAACGTGACCACCGTGGTGCTGAGCACCAACGGGCAGAACACCCCGGTCGACGTCGCCGACACCCAGACCACCGCCCCCACCGGCTCCACCAGCGTGACGAAGATCGACTCCGGCAGCGGGCAGCCGCTCGCGGGCGCGACCTTCCAGCTGTGGCGCGAGAGCAACGGGGTGGCCGGCCTCCAGACCTCCGGGGCCGACCCCGACACGGTCGTCGGCTCCCCGTGCGTCACCCCGGCGTCGGGCGTCTGCTCGGCGGACGGCCTGCCGCTGGGCACGTACTACTGGCAGGAGGTCTCGGCGCCCAACGGGTACGACCTGCCCGAGCTGAACGTGACCACCGTGGTGCTGGGCATGAACGGGCAGAACACCCCGGTCGACGTCGCCGACACCCAGACCACCGCCCCCACCGGCTCCACCTCCGTCACCAAGGTCGACGCCGCCACCGGGCAACCGCTCGCGGGTGCCTCCTTCCAGCTGTGGCGCGAGACCAACGGGGTGGCCGGCCTGCAGACCTCGGGGGCGAGCCCCGACACCGCCGTGGGCTCCGTCTGCGTCACCCCGGCGTCGGGTGCCTGCGTCGCGGACGGCCTGCCGCTGGGCACGTACTACTGGCAGGAGACCGCGGCGCCCCCCGGCTACGACCTGCCGCAGCCGATGGTGGCGACGGTGGTCCTCGACACCGGCGGGCAGAACATCCACGTCACCGTCCGGGACGCGAAGGCGGCCGCCACGTCCACCGCCGTCAAGAAGGTCGACGCCGACACCGGACAGCCGCTGGCCGGCGCGACCTTCCAGCTCTGGCACGAGACCAACGGCGTGCCCGGGCTGCAGACCTCCGGGGCCGACCCGGACACCGCCGTCGGCGCCCCGTGCGTGACCCCCGCGTCGGGCGTCTGCTCGGCGAGCGGTCTGCCGCTGGGCACCTACTACTGGCAGGAGGTCTCCGCGCCCGAGGGCTACAGCCTGCCGCAGTCCCCGGTGACCAGGATCGAACTGACCCGGGACCACCCGTGCATGACGATCACGGTCGAGGACCGCAAGTGCCCGCCGGAGCCGTGCCCGCCCACCCCCTGCCCGCCGGACGGTGAGTGGGGTGAGTACGTGCGCTACACGCCCGTGCCGGGCTTCCTCTGGGGAGTGAACTCATGACCGGGTGAGCTCGATGAGCGCGTGAGCTGACGACCTGGCCGGAGGAGCCCGCGGTGGCCCCTCCGGCCAGGCGTGTCGGGACCGGTCTCCCGGGGCCGGTGTGTCGGGACCGGTGTCGCGACGCTTCGGCAGTCCGGGCCCGGGGCCCTACGATGTCGCCATGAGCGGGAGCCTTCGGATATCAGGTGCACATCATGTGCAGGAGCAGCGGGACGACGAGCGGCTGGAGGCCGCGGCCGGCATCCTGGCGCTGCTCGCCGACCGCACCCGGCTCGCGCTGCTCCAGCGGCTGAGCGCCGGCGAGGCCGACGTGACCACGCTCACCGAGGCGGCCGGAGCCCCCCGGACGTCGGTCAGCCAGCACCTCGGCAAGCTCCGGCTGGCCGGACTGGTCACGACCCGCAAGGACGGCCGGCGCGTCGTGTACGCGCTGCGCCACGGCCACCTGCGCCGACTGGTCGACGAGGCGCTGAGCGTCGCCGACCACCAGATCGGCGAGCTGCCGCCGCACGACTGACCCGTTCCGTTCCGGGTTCTCCGGTTCCGGTTCTTCGGCCCGTGCCCTTCGGGGTGCGGGCCGCTCTTTCGTCAACATGTGCACATGCGTGCACATGTTGACCTATCCTGGTCGTACCGTCCTACCGCGCCCAGTTCGAGCGGGGTCCCCATGCTGTCCGTGCTGCGCAACCGCACCTATCTGCACCTGTTCGCCGCCCAGATCGTCGCCCTGCTGGGCACCGGCCTCGCCACGGTGGCACTCGGCCTCCTCGCGTACGACCTCGCGGGGGTGAACGCCGGATCGGTGCTCGGCACCGCGCTGGCGATCAAGATGCTCGCGTACGTCGGCATCGCGCCGGTGGTCAGCGCACTGGCCCACCGCATCCCGCGCCGGCGCCTGATGGCCGCCTCCGACCTCACCCGGGCCGCCGTCGCCCTCACCCTGCCCTTCGTCACCGAGGTCTGGCAGGTCTACGTCCTGATCTTCGTGCTGCAGTCCGCCTCGGCGGCCTTCACCCCGGCCTTCCAGTCGGTGATCCCCGAGGTACTGCCCGAGGAACGCGCGTACACCCGCGCCCTGTCGCTGTCCCGGCTGGCCTACGACACCGAGAGCCTGGTCAGCCCGGTGCTCGCGGCCGCCCTGCTCGCGCTGATCAGCTACAACTGGCTGTTCTGGGGAACGGCCGGCGGGTTCCTCGCCTCCGCCGTCCTGGTGGTCTCCGCCGCCCTGCCCAAGCCGGTCCGGTCGGAGTCGGTGGGGCCCGAGCCGGTGAGGCCCGGGTCGGCCCGGCGGGAACCGGGCCGGGCGGGCGGGCCCGGCGGGGGCGTGCTCGCCAGGTCCGTCCGCGGCACCCGGCTGTTCCTCGCCGTGCCCCGGCTGCGCGCGATGCTCGCCCTGGACCTCGCGGCAGCCGCCGCCAGCGCGATGGTGATCGTCAACACCGTCGTCTACGTCCGCGGCCCGCTCGGCCGCCCCGCCACCGACGTCCCGATCGCGCTCGGCGCCTACGGGGCCGGGTCGATGGTCGTGGCACTGCTGCTGCCCCGGGTGCTGGACCGGGTGCCGGACCGGACCGTCATGCTTCCGGCGGCCTTCGGCATCGTCGGCCTCTTCGGCCTGCTCGCCGCGCTCACGGCCGCCGGGCCGGGCGCCTGGCGCTGGCCCGTCCTGCTCGCCGTCTGGGCCGCCTTCGGCGCGGTCGGCTCGCTGATCCTCACCCCCACCGGCCGCGTCCTGCGCGACTCGGCGGCCGCCGAGGACCTCCCCGCCGTCTTCGCCGCCCAGTTCTCCCTCTCCCACGGCTGCTGGCTGCTCACCTACCCCCTGGCCGGCTGGCTCGGCGCAACCCTGGGCCTCACCGCGGCCTCCGTCGCGCTCGGCGCCGTCTCCCTCGCCTCCGGCGTCCTGGCCACCCGCGCCTGGCACGCGGTGCCCAGCGCCGTGGCCCCGGCCCCGGCGGCGGCCCCGGCGAGCGGGAAGCGCGGCGCCGCCGTCCCCGGCTGACCGGCCGGCGCGCGGGCGCCCACACGGCGGGGATCCCACCGGCACCGAGCGGGCCGCTCGACCGCCGTGTCGGCCCCGGGCCCGATGCGGCCCGTCGCGCAGGTGGTCGCCCGTCCGCCGTAGGCCCTGAGGCGGGTCAATTCACCAGGCCGCGCCGAGCGGGCCCGCCCCAACCCGCTCCCACCCGGGAGCGAAGATGCCCGGGTCAGCTCGCGGGATAGGTGTCGCTGCGGCTGGTCGATGAGTCGCGGGTGTGCCATTCCAGCACGGTGCTGCCGTCAAGGCGTTCGAGGACGTAGTGGTCGGCGCGCCACCACACCGCCTCCGACGCGTGTGTGCCGGCGGTGAAGGTGCGGGTGACGTCCTGCTCGACGGTGGCCGACTCGGTCGTCGTCGACGAGCTCGTCACCGTCAGCTGCTCGCTGTACGTGGCCGAGAAGGACGTGGAGAAGTGCTTGAACATCACCGACGTGTCGGAGTTCACCGACCAGCCCGTCGTCTTCGACACCGTCTCGGTGTCGCTGCTGGTGAGTCCGAACGTCACCTTGGTGGTGTATGTGTCGCTCGACGCCTCGGTGTGCTCGTAGTAGAACTGGCGGTCCCAGTAGCCGTACCGCTTGAGGACGTAGTACGGGCTGTTGGCCACCTGCCAGCCGACGCCGCCCCCCATGGTGTCGGTGACCAGGGGGAACGGCACGGCGACCTGGCCGACCAGGACTTCGTCGCTGGTGCTCTGCGGGGTGGGTGCGTAGCCGGTCATCCGGGGGATGTCGCCGATGTCGACACCGGAGATCGGCTCCAACCCGGTGATCGTGTCGTAGGTGTCCTCGACGGTGAACTGCCAGTTCTCGTAGGAGCGGTGCGGGTCGCCGGTGCCGCACAGGTTCAGCTGTTCCAGGTGTTCCGACTGGGCGGTGCTGTACGCGGCGACGTTGGCGTACAGTCCGCTGCCGCTGTTCCTGAGGGTGTAGGTGTAGCCAGGCGTGAACGCGGTCGTCTCCATGAGGCTCCTTGTCGACGCTGCCGGACGGCCCCCGGCGAATCGGGCCTGGCCGGGGTGGTCCGGCCCCAGACGCCGCAGGACCGGACCGCTACAGCCTCTCCGCACCCCCTACACGCGACAAGCCAAGAACCGGCCACTCCAGGTGATGCGAACGGATCCTTGCGAGCTCCAGCCGACGAGCCCGGCTTCCGGGCAACGGACCGTGACTGCGAGGGCCGTTGCATGCGGCAGCGCCACGGTGGGCCTCCCGACGCAGTCCATGAAGCCCAAGCGGACCGAGCTCCCCGCCGGGTGGAGCGTGATGGACGACTATCGAGCGGCCAACGTGGCCGGTCAAGCCCCGTCCGTCGGAGCGCTGCTCCAGATCGCCGCCGTTCTCGTTCCTCCCGGTGCGGGCGGACGTGCGGCCGCTGGACCCGAGGTTCCTGGCGACCACCCCCGACCTCGCGGCGGCGTTGGCGGTCTCGGTTGACGACGGCCGCGACGTCTTCGAGCACATCCCTTGCGAATGGAAGGCAGTTCGAGAATGGGCGAGTTCCTTGCCGAGGCCCGCGAAGCGCTGAGGGCGGCGGAGGCGGTCTGCGGGCCGCTGGAGCTGATGGAGATCAGCAACCGGCGGGGTTCGGCGGTGTGGAAGGCCAGCGGTCCGCGCGGTGTGGTGGGCATCAAGCTCGGCACCGGCGAGGCCGCCGACGTCACCGCCCGCGAGGCCGCCGTGCTGGACCAGCTCCCCGGCTACACCGTGACCGCCGGCCGCTTCGACGGCGGAACCTGGTACGTGACCCCGTGGCTGGCCGGACCGTCCACCTGGCAGGTCTTCCGCCCGGTACGTAAAGGCGGCGAGGGGAAGGACGAAGCCCTCGCCGCCGCGGTGGGGCTGTGCCACGCGGTGGCGGACTTCCACGCCGACGGCTGGGTGCACGGGGACCTCCAGCCCGCGCACGGCATCCACGGCGAGGACGGTGTCCGCCTCCTCGACTTCGCCTGGTCCCGCCGGCTCGACAGCACTCCGTGGCGGGCGTTCGACGGCACGATGATCCACCTCACCGCGCCCGAGCTGGCCGCCCGGATCATCAACGGCCCCCAGCCCGTCGAAACGACCCGGACCGCCGACGTCTACGCCCTCGCCGGAACCCTGTGGACCTGTGTCACCGGCAAGTGGCCGCTGGACTACGCGACCGCCGGCCTCGAAGCGGGCACGCCGGTGGAGGCGATCCGCAGGGCCATCGCCCACAGGGCCGTCCCGATGTCCACCGTGATGCCCTGGCCCGCCCTTCAGGCCCGGCTGCGGTACGTCCTGCTGGCCGCGCCCGATGAGCGGCCCACCGCCGCCGAACTGGCGAAGCTCATCGAAACGGTGGACGGGTGATCGAGCTACGGGGAGCCGGGCCCCGGCGACGCCGAGGCCCGCCACTGCTGACGCGACATCATGGCGGCAGCGGCAGCGGCACAGTCGCCCCGCAAGCTGTACGTGCTCGGCCTCGATGTGGACGGTGACCGCGGCGCAGGCGGGTGGCAGGATGCGCGGGTGGAGGAGATCCTGCGGGCCGCCGAGCGAGTGCTGGCCACTCCGTTGTCCGAGCCCGTCGACCTGGGCGGGAGTGCCCGGAGCACCGTGCTGCGCTGTCGGGCGGCCGATGGGCGGAGCGTCGTCGTCAAGGCCTGGCGGGCGGGGAGGAGTACCCGGCGTTCACTCCGGGGGACACCTGCCCGGACAACAACCTGCTCACCCCGCGGGGGCTCCGGCTGCTCGACTTCGAAGTCGCCTGCTACCAGTCGGTGTTCCTGACCGCGGCGTACTGCCGGATGCCGTTCGCCACCTGCTGGTGCGTCTTCGCTCTCCCCGCGGGACTGGCCCGGCGGATCGAGGAGGCGTACCGGGCCGAGGTCGTCCCGGTGTATCCGGCGTTGGCCGACGACGCGGTGTGGGAGGCCGGGATGCGGCAGGCCGTCGCCGTGTGGACGGTGAACGCGACCGTACGCCTGCTGCCGCGCACCGTCGAGGACCTCCCGACGCACCGGACCCGGCGGCCGGTGCCGACCTGGCGTCAGGTGCTCAGGCACCGCTGGGAGACGGCGGCGGCGCTCGACGGGTTCCCCGCGTTCACGGAGGCGATGCGGCGCCTGCTGCGCGAGGTTGCCGACGGTTGGGGGACGGCCCCGCTGCCGGGCTACCCCTGCTTCGCACCGGGCGGGGCCGTACACGGCAGGTGACGGCCGTGCCGCGCGCTCGGGGGAGCGCCTGTTCGAGCCCGGGCCCGCCCGGCGGTGGCGGGGACGGTTGTCGAGAAGGTGTGCAGGCCCGTGTCCGAAGTCTTGTGCCGCTCCACGGGCCTGCCCATACTTCCCGTCAGCGCCTGTCAGGGGCAGCTCGTCCGCGGTGGCTCCCCAAGGGCGCCGTCGGGTGTCCGCGCGCCTTGTCCCCTGATCGCGCCTCACGGCCCCCACACCCTCAGGGGGCCTCTCACTCCCAGGAGGAGACCCAGTGAGGACCACGCGCACCATCCCCCACACCGGCACCACGAGGACCGTCCGGCTGCTCGCCGCCGCCGTCGGCCTGCTGTCCGCCACCGCGGTCGCCGCGCCGAGCGCGGTCGCCGCTCCCGCTCCCGCTCCCGATCCGTCCGCCGCCCCGGCCCGACTGGCGGCGGTGGGCGACGCCGTGCAGCGGACGGACGTCAACGGCATCGCCTGGTACGTCGACCAGGCGGCCGGCCGCGTCGTCGTCACGGCGGACGACACCGTCCCGCCGGTCGCGATCGCCAGGATCAGGCAGGCCGCGGGTTCCGACGCCGCCACCCTGCGGATCCAGCGCACCGCCGGGACCTTCCGGCCGCTGCTCGCGGCCGGTGCCGCCGTCTACGGTGGCCAGTACCGCTGTTCGCTCGGCTTCAACGTGGTGAGCGGCTCCACGTACTACTTCCTCACCGCGGGGCACTGCGGGAACGTCGCGAGCACCTGGTACACCAACTCCGGTCACACCACGCTGATCGGATCCACCGTCAACTCCAGCTTCCCGGGCAACGACTACGCGCTGGTCCGCTACGACAACGCCGCGCTGAGCCACAGTGGCGGGTTCTCCTCCGCCCCGGACGCCGTCGTCGGCGAGTCGGTCAAGCGCACCGGGTCGACCAGCGGCACGCACGGCGGGACCGTCACCGGGCTCAACGCGACCGTGCGCTACTCCGACGGCGGCACCGTCCGCGGCATGATCCAGACCAACGTCTGCGCCGAGCCCGGGGATTCCGGCGGTCCGCTGTACGACGGCGCCAAGGCCCTCGGCATCACCTCCGGCGGCAGCGGCGACTGCGCCTCCGGCGGCACCACCTTCTTCCAGCCGGTCAACGAGGCACTCGCCAAGTACGGCGTCAGCGTCTTCTGACCCCGGCCCGTCGATCCTCCGGCCCGCCCGGCCGGTCCCCGGCCGCGTGCGGTGGCCGGGGACCGGCCGGGCCGGCGTCGGGCGTCGGGCATCCACCCGGTGGCACCCCAGGGTGCCGAGCAGCGGACGCCGGAGGTTCCGGTGGTCCGGAAGGGAGCTCCGAGCAGTGCCGATCACCGATTTCCGCGCGGTCCTCAGACGGACGGCAGGCGCCGCCCTCGCGGGCGCGCTCGCCGCGGGCGCGTTCGTCACGGGAACGACGCCCGCCGCCGCGATCAACTCCTACAACGCCTCTCCCGCACCGGAACGCACCGAGGTCGGGGCGCTGGTGGTGCAGTGGGACGACGACGGCGACCCCGCCACGCCGGACCGGGTCGACTGGATGTGCTCCGGCACCATGGTGGACGCCGACACGTTCCTGACCGCCGCGCACTGCACCAGCGACTGGCCGGCCGGCGCCCGGTTCCACGTCTCGCTCGACCAGGACGTCCAGGCCGGTCTGGACGCCGCCCGGGCCGCGCACCCGGGCGACCCGTCGGCCGTCGCCGCGGCGGTGGCCGTCGAGGGGACTGCCCATCAGGACCCGGCCTACCCCGGGCCGTCGTCGGACCCGCACGACATCGCCGTCATCCAGCTGCCGGCGGCGGAGGTGGCCGCGCGCTGGACGTTCACCCCGGCCGCGCTGCCCACGGAGGGCCGGCTCGGCGCGCTCGGGCCGCGGCAACTCGACGCGACCCCGTTCACCGTCGCCGGCTACGGCACCCAGGAGGCGCAGCGCGGCCCCGGCGGCCTGACGCACCCGGGCGGCGGCGTACGGATGAAGGCACCGGTGGGCTTCAACGCGCTCAACGCCCCGTGGGTGCGGCTGGCGATGACCGCGCCGCAGGGCAACGGCGGTGCCTGCTACGGGGATTCGGGCGGGCCGAACTTCGCCGTGATCGACGGGCGGTCGCTGCTGGTGGCGACGACCATCACGGGTGACGGACCGTGTTACGCCACCAATGTCGCGTACCGGCTGGACACGCCCGTCGCCCGGGCGTTCCTCGCCCCGTTCGTCGCGCTTCCCTGACGGAGGGCGGCCGGGCGGCGGTGCGGCCTCGTGCTGTGCCGCCGCCCGGCGGGACCGGTCGGCGGCGGACACCCCGGGGGGCCGGTCGGGGCGGCCCGCGCTTGTCATGCGCAAGTTGGACGATGTGTTACCAACCGGTAGTCTCTGGGTGTCTTGCGGGCGAACAGCACGATGCCCGCCATGTTCTGAAGGATCCTCACGTGTACCGATCCGGCTCCCGCCGATCCCGCCGCGCCCTGCGCGGCACCCTCGCCGCCGTCGCGGCCACCACCCTCCTCTCCCTCGTGCCGGCCGCGCCGTCCCAGGCCGCCACCGCTTCGGCCCAGGGCGCCGGCACCAGCCACCTCGACGCCGTCGAGCAGGTGCTGCGCCAGGTGTCGCCCGGCCTGGAGGGCACCGTCTGGCAGCGCACCGAGGGCAACGCCCTGGCCGGCGCCGACCGCGTCGGCGGCCCCGCCGACTGGCTGTTCCAGACGCCCGCCTGCTGGGGCGACGCCACCTGCGCCGACCGGCCCGGCACCCGCGCGCTGCTCGCGAAGATGACCGCCGACGTCTCCGCCGCCACCCGGACCGTCGACGTCTCCACCCTCGCGCCCTTCCCCGACGGCGGCTTCGAGGACGCCCTGGTCGCCGGACTCAAGGCCTCGGTCGCCGCCGGGCACCGCCCGGTGGTGCGCATCCTGGTCGGCGCGGTGCCGCTGTACAGCATCAACGTGCTGCCGTCGCAGTACCGGGACGAGCTGGTCGCCAAGCTCGGGCCGGCCGCCTCGTCGGTCAGCCTCAACGTCGCCTCGATGACCACCTCGCGCACCTCCTTCTCCTGGAACCACTCCAAGCTCCTGGTGGTCGACGGACGCACCGCCCTCACCGGCGGCATCAACGGCTGGAGCAAGGACTACCTCGACACCACGCACCCCGTCTCGGACGTCGACCTCGCGCTCAGCGGCCCCGCCGCGACCTCCGCCGGCCGCTACCTGGACACCCTGTGGGAGTGGACCTGCGGCCGGGTCGGCGTCTTCGACAACGCGTGGTTCGCCTCCTCGGACGGCGGCGCCTGCCGCCCGTCGATCGAACGCGAGCTCAACCCGCCCGCCCCCGCCACCGGGAACGTCCCGGTGATCGCCGTCGGCGGCCTCGGCGTCGGCATCAAGGACGCGGACCCCTCCTCCACGTACCGGCCCGGGCCCGTCCCCGGGGCCGCGGACGCCAAGTGCGGCCCGCTGACCCTGCACGACAACACCAACGCCGACCGCGACTACGAGACCGTCAACCCCGAGGAGAACGCCCTGCGCGCCCTCGTCGGCAGCGCCCAGCGGCACATCGAGATCTCCCAGCAGGACCTGAACGGCACCTGCCCGCCGCTGTCGCGCTACGACGCCCGGCTCTACGACACGCTGGCCGCCAAGCTGGCCGCCGGGGTCAAGGTGCGGATCGTGGTCAGCGACCCGGCCAACCGGGGCACCGTGGGCAGCGGCGGCTACTCGCAGATGAAGTCCCTCGCCGAGATCAGCGACATCCTGAAGGCCCGGCTCACCGCCCTCACCGGCGACCCGGGCAAGGCCTCCGCGGCTCTCTGCGGCAACCTCCAGCTGGCCTCCTTCCGCGCGGCCTCCGCCGCCACCTGGGCCGACGGGCACCCGTACGCGCTGCACCACAAGCTGGTCTCGGTCGACGACTCGGCCTTCTACATCGGCTCGAAGAACCTGTACCCGGCCTGGCTGCAGGACTTCGGCTACATCGTCGAGGACCGCAACGCGGCCGCGCAGCTCGACCGCGACCTGCTCGCCCCCGAGTGGACGTACTCGCAGGCCGCCGCCACCGTCGACTGGTCCACCGGGACCTGCCGCGCCTGACGGCTGACGCCCGACCGGTGGGTTCCCCCGGCCCCGGCCCGTCCGGGCCGGGGAGCCCACCGCGGGGCGCGGTGATCCGACGTCCCGCTCCGGGGGAGACGAGGGGGATGGCGGGATCGCCCAGGTCTCCTGGCGCGAAAGTGTCTTGATGATCCGTCACATCCAGTGAAAGCGTGAACACGTTTTGTGTTGATCGCGTGGCCGTGGGTGACCCCGCGGCCACCGGGTGTGAGGTGGCAGCTTGACGGAGACGCAGCACCTGGCGAAGGTCTACAGCGACCGCGCCTACGTGCACACCACGACCGTGCGGCACCAGGGCAGCACGGTCGCGTTCGCGATGGACGACCAACGGCGCATCCTCTACAGCGTCCTGGACCTGTCGCAGCACGACGAGGCGAAGGGCGAGGCCGACGCGGCGTACTGGTCGGAGGACCCGCTGCACCTGCGCTTCCCCTCCGAGGTGGCGCGGGTCGGCTACGCGGTGACGGGCACGGTGCGGATGCCCGTCGTCAAGCGTGGCGGGCGAGTGGAGGCGGACGCGGCCGAGCGGCTGGACGAGCAGGAGCTGGACCGCTTCCTGTCCAGCACGGCCCGCCTCGGCGCCGCCGCCCCCTTCCACGTGATCTCCGACGGCACCCACGTCTACGTGCTGCGCCAGTCCGTACGGGCCGACCACCCCGACGCGGTGTTCCGGCTCGCCGACGGCACCGGCTCCTCGGGCGACCCGAACCGCACCGACTACCTGACCAAGGACGGCCAGGGCAAGGCCGCGGTGGTCGACGCCACCCTGCTGTGCGACCGCTTCGTGCTGGCCGGCGGCGAGTTGAAGCCGGTCCTGGAGGTCCGCTACCGGCGCAGCCGGCACAAGGGCCGCCCGGACTCCGCCAAGGACAGCCTCGGCACCCAGGACATGGAGGGGCAGCCGTTCGTCGAGCCCACCCAGGAACTGTCCTTCGTCCGCAACCTCTCCGAGGGCCGCTTCACCGCCCTGCTGGTGCCCACGGCGGTGCACGGCCGGGAGCGCTGGCAGGTCTTCGCGCACAACGACGCCACCGGCCGGATCGACGGCTTCAGCGTCGAGCGCAGCCGGGACGGCCTCTTCAACACCCAGGGCACCCAGGCCTGGACCAGCCCCGACCCGCGCCACCGCAGCGCCGTCTACGAGACCGCGCCCGGCACCTGCCCGTTCACCGGCCGGCCGCTGGTGCCCGCGGCGGGCGAGGGCGGCCGCGCCGGGACGGCACTGCGCTTCGACGGCGTCGACGACCTGGCCGAACTGCCCAGCAGCGCCCTCGACCTGGCCGACCGCGACTTCACCGTGGAGTTCTGGGCCCGGCGCACCGCCACCGGCGGCCGCGAGGACTTCCTGATCGGCCACGGCGCCTCCAAGGGCGTCCGGCTGCGCACCCTGCACATCGGCTTCCGCGGCGACGACACCTTCACCTTCGCCTTCTACGGCGACGACCTGAACGTCCCGCAGCGCACCACGGACAGCGACTGGCACCACTGGGCCTGCGTCTTCGTCCGGGACACCCGTGAGCAGATCGTCTACCGCGACGGCGTCGAACTCGGCCGCCGCACCACCGACATGCCCTACGCCGGCCTCGGCGGGCTCACCCTGGGGCGGGCCATCCGCTCGTACGGGCGCGGCGAGCTGGACGAGGTCCGGATCTGGCACCGCGCGCGCACCGGCACGGAGATCTCCACCGACCGCGGCCGCCGCCTGGTCGGCAACGAGCCGGGCCTGGCCGTCCACTACCGGTTCGACGAGGGCTCCGGCGCGACCCTGCACGACCAGACCGACCACGGACGGCACGCCGCGCTCAGCGGCGGCCCCGTCTGGGTCACCTCCGAGGCCCCCGTCGGCGAGGACTCCGGGATCGGCCGCAGCAGTTTCGCCTTCAGTGGCCGCCGGGTGCTCTCCGGCCTGTCCGCGCTGCTGCACCACCAGCAGGAGATCGCGCCGGCCGGCTACGACCAGACGGCCAAGCCGGTCAAGCGCCAGGCCAGGGTGCTGCTGGCCTGCACCACCGGCGGGCCCGACCCGGTGACCGGCGCGGCCACCGAGGAGGCCTACGTCGCCACCCTGGACCTGGGCGTGGGCCGGGACGGCCGGCTGGCGCAGGTCCCCGAGGAGCTGGCCCTGGCGGTGCTGGCCGCCCCGGAGTCCAGCGGGAACGTGGAGGCCGCCGGCGAGGTGGACGCCCAGGTGGCCCGGCTGGCCCGGGACGTCGCCGGCACCGAGGCCGAGATCACCCGCCTCCAGCTGGAGACCGCCGAGATCCCCGACGTCGAGGGCCAACGGGCCCAGGCGCGCAGCGCGTTGGAGAACGATCCCACCTACTGGCGCTACCGGCTGCGGTTCAAGCTGCCGAAGGACGGCAAGGACCAGTACCTCGCCGTGGAGGGCGACCGCAAGGACAGCGCCGCCCCACTGGTGCGCACCGCGAACCGGCAGGCCGCGTCGACGATCTGGACCTTCGAGCCCACCGGCACCACGCTCAACGGCGTCGCCTGCTACTTCGTCCGGAACGCCAACTCCGGACTCGACATGAACGTCGCGGGCCGTGAGACCGGCAACGACGCCCGGATCATCCAGTACGACCGGGAGGCCGACAACGACTCCACCCACTTCGCGCTCGACTCCTGGAACGGCACCGGACTGGTGGTCCGCCGCAGCGGCAGGCTGATCGCCGCCCGGGACAGCCAGGGCGACCGCATCGTCCAGTACGACTACTCGACGGCGAACGCCTCCGGCGAGGGCGTTCTGGTCCTGGAGCGGATCGACAACTCGCTGAAGTCCAGCCCCGCCACCGACCGGCTGAACCGGCAGATCGCCGAATCCACCGATCGCCTGGAACTCCTCGCCATCAAGCAGGACCGGCTCGCCCAGCTGCGCCGCGACCTGACCGCCCAGCAGGCCGCCCTCGCCGCCAAGCAGGAGGAGCTCGGTCGGCTCACCGGCGGCGTGCGCGGCTCCGACGACATCGCCCTGCCGGTGCCCCAGCTCACCGTGGACCGCACCGGGCTGAGCGGCTCCGGCGCGCTGCTGGGCTTCGCCCGCGCCGCCGACCGCCCGTTCCTGCTGGACAGCGCCACCGGCAACGTCGTGCTCTACTTCCGGGGCTCCAACGGGCAGTTCTTCGCCGCCTACTACGACACCCAGGTGCTGCGCTCCTCCCGGCGGCTGCCGGCCGGCGGACGGACCGTCTCCTTCACCGCCCGGGACGCGGCCACCGACCTCACCCCGACCGCGATCACCGTCGAGGCCGGGGACGGCCCGACGCAGGTCACCCTGACGATCCGGCACGACGAGCAGAGCGAGAAGTGGTCCCATCTGCCCCGCCGGGCCGAGGACTTCGCCGCCGTGGTGAACGGCGCCGCCGAGCAGCCGGTGACGATCGGCACGGTGCTGCGGATCGACGGCGACGTGGTGCAGTTCACCGAGGGCACCCTCGCCCCGCTGGCCGGCCCCGGCTTCGTGACCGTCGGCGGCCACGGCTTCCGCTTCGAGGGCAGTCACCCCGCCGGATCGAAGTCGCTGCGCCTGGGCGCGGGCGCGGAGACGACCCTGCTGACGCCCGGGATGAGCGTGCAGCGGGTGCGCTACGACCACCGCTGGTCCGCGTCCACGCAGCCCGGCAGCACCCTCGCCGAGGGCTCCCGGCTGGTCACCGTCGACCCCGGCGGACTGGCCGAGCTGCCCCTCGGCAGCGCGGACGAGCTGGTGCGCGGCCACGGCGGACGCTGGCGGGCCGACATGCCGGGCCGCGCCTACGCCTTCGACGGCAAGGGCCGTTTCCTCGCCCTGCCCGCCGGGCAGCTACCCCGGGCGGCGACCCCGGGTGACCTCACCCTGGAGACCTGGATCAACCCGGAGCGGGTCGAGGGCCCGGTGCGGCTGCTGCACGCCAACGCGGGGGACACCCCGTATGGCCTCGGCCTGCTCGGCACCCGGGCCGCCTCCGGGCTGGTCTTCGACGGCGTGGACGACACCGCCGTGGTGCCGGGCGCCTTCGGCTTCGGGGACGGCGACTTCACGGTCGAGTTCTGGGCCCAGCGCACCACGATCGACAGCCGGTCGCACTACGTGCTCGGGCACAGCGGGGACCAGGGGCGGGACGGCGAGAGCCTGCACATCGGCTTCCGCTCGAACGGCCGCTTCACCTTCGCCTTCCACGGCGACGACCTGGACACCACCCAGCTGTTCGGCGACACCAAGTGGCACCACTGGGCCTGCGTCTTCCAGCGCGAGACCCGCCAGCAGGTGATCTACCTGGACGGCCGGGAGATCGCCCGGCGCACCGCCAACGCCCCGTACCGCGGACAGGGCCGGTTCTCGCTGGGCTCGGTGGTCTGCTGGCCCCGCGAGTTCGCCTCCGTCCGGCTGGACGAGGTCCGACTCTGGTCCAGGGCCCGCGGCGGCGACGAGGTCCGGGCCGGCCAGGGGCGGCGGCTGAACGGGACCGAGCCCGGGCTGCTCGGCTACTGGACGTACTCGGCGCCGGCGCCCGGTGCGCAGCCCGTCCTGGCCGACCGCTCCGGCAACAACCGCCACGCCGAACTGCGCGGCATGCCCACCCCCGTCCCGGCCCGCTCGCCGATCGCCGACGGCGGCTACCGGGCCGTCGCGGCCGTCGGCGACCGCCGGGTGGTCAGCCGGGAGACCTTCCCGCTGCGCGAGTGGAGCCACCTCGCCCTGGCCTACCAGCAGTCCTGGGCGGTCGAGTTGACCGGCGACGCCCACCTCGAAGTCCCGGACGACGACGCCCTGGACATCGCCGACGACCTCACCCTGGAGGTGTTCGCCCGCGTCGACCGGCTCGGCGAGACCCAGGGCCTGCTCTCCAAGGGCCGCACCGCCGACGGCGTCGGCGGCAGCGTGCCGTACCGGCTGGCCGTCCTGCCCGACGGGCGGCTGGAGTTCGCCTTCGAGGAGCCCGACGGCCGGGCCGTGCGCTTCACCTCCACCGAGGGCGTGCAGGCCGGGAAGTTCCACCGCGTCGCCGTGGTCCGCAAGGGCGGCCGCTCGATGCAGGAGCAGAAGGGCACCCAGCAGATCACCGCGGTCGGGGCCGACGGCAAGCCGGTCACCCGGAGCGTCGAGCTGGTGGAGTCGCTCGCCGTGCGCGAGTGGCAGGACATCCGCTTCCACCTGGACGGCCGGGAGATCGGCGCCGCCCGCTACGAGGGCCCCGGGCCGCGCGGCAACGACGCGCCGCTGGAGCTCGGCCGGGCCCGCGAGGGCGCCACCGTCCAGCAGCTGGCCGGGGTGCTCGCCGAGGTCCGGATCTGGGGAGCGGCCCGGGACGCCGCCCAGCTCGGCACCGCCGTCACCGCCCGCGACCGCGGCCTGGTCGCGCACTGGCGGTTCGAGGAGAACGCGGGCGGCACCACGGCCGACGCCACCGGCTCGCACCCGGCCCGACTGCGCGGCGCCCGCTGGGTGCGCAACCCCGACCCGCGCGGCAGCGTCTTCCGGCTGTACCGCAACGGCGTGGCCGTGGCCTGCGACCCGGCCGGAACCCCGGGCCTGCCCGACACCACCGCCTTCGCCGACAGCGGCGACCCGCAGCTGACCCTGGGCGCCGTGCTCAGGGGCGGCAAGCCCGCCGAGGCCTTCGACGGCGTGCTGGAGGAGGTGCGGATCTGGCGCACCGCCCGCACCCACGAGCAGCTGCTCGACAACCTGTTCACCCGGCTCAAGGGCGAGAAGGAGGACCTGGTCGCCTACTGGCCCTTCGACCGGGACTCCACCGAGGCGGGCGCGGCCCAGGCCCGCGACGAGGGCCTGCGCGGCAACCACCTCGACCTCGGGCCGGAGGCCACCCGCCCGCGCACCGTGCTCTCCAGCGCCCCGGTCTCCAACGACGCCGCCCAGGTCCGCTCCGCCCTGGCCGGGCTGCGCACCCCGTTCCACCAGAGCGTCTCCGCCGCGCCGGCCGTCGCCGAGTACGCCGACATGCAGTACGGCTCGCGCGGCGAGGCGTTCGGCGTCCTCAAGCGCGCGTACAGCTACCTCCAGGACGGCCGCTGGCACCTGATCACCGGCTACAAGGTCGGCGAACTGGTCAGCGAGTGGGTCAGCCAGGTCCAGTTCGACCCCCAGCTGGTCGGCTACGTCGAGGGCGCCCCGCCGATCCCCTCGGAGAACCTCACCGCCGGCCTGACCGACCCCGGCAGCGACACCTTCGAGGGAGCCTCCACGGTCAAGCTCACCGAGGCCGAACAGGTCGTCCGCTCGCTGTCCTCCGCCAAGGAGCGCAGCGTGGACGCCGCCTTCGGCTTCGCGCTCTCCAACGAGGTCGACGTCGACGTCTGGATGATCACCGCCCCGCTCGGCTTCGGCATCGCCAAGTCCATCGCCAAGGGCGGCGTCTCGGCGAGCGTGCGCGGCAACCTGGAGTTCTCCAACAGCTGGGCCGAGGACACCTCCGTCTCCCAGGGCGAGAACACCGCCCGCACCACCAAGGTCGCGCTCACCGGCCACTGGGAGGACCCGGGCCGGGTGCTCAACCCCACCGCCGGGCGGAGGTACGTCCCGGCCAACACCGGCTTCGCCGTCGTGCAGTCGCAGACCGCCGACGTCTTCGCGCTGCGCCTGGCGCACACCGGCTCGCTCGTCGCCTACCGCATCCAGCCCAACCCGGACATCCCCAAGGACTGGAACGTCGTCCCCTTCCCGATCAACCCGCGCTACACCAAGCAGGGCACCCTGGACGGCACCGTCGGCTTCGACGAGCGCGGCAAGGTCGCCGACCCCGACTACCAGGGGGTGCGCGAGCGGGGCGAGTACAGCTACTTCAAGCCCCGCGAGGCGTACGCGCTCAAGCGCCGCATCCAGCGCGACCAGCAGCGCCGGCACAGCTACTTCGACAGCGTCTCCACCGAGACCCACGCCCCCGACCCGATCGCCCGGAAGGCCGGCCGGGTGCTCGGCGGCGCGCTCGGCGCGGACGCCTCGCCGGCCCGCGGCCGGGACACCGCCGACAGCGCCACCGGGCAGGGCTTCTCCCAGCGCGACCTGGTCAACACCTACGTGTGGACGGCCGCCGGCGGCTTCTTCGCCGAGACCACCGAGACCACCGACGTGGTCAGCGAGACCACGGCCGGCTCGTACTCGCTCTCCGGCTCGGTGGGCACCTCGATCGGCACCTCCTTCCAGATCGCCGGCATCGGCATCGGCGCCCAGCTCGACGCCTCCGTGGGCGGCGGGATGACCGCCACCCGGGCCCGCGGCAAGGAGGCCACCCGCTCCTTCGGACTGGAGGTGGAGGTCGCGCCCAGCAGCAACCTCCAGAGCTACGACACCGACCGCAACCCGGTCTTCGACCGGGACGGGAACCCCGTCAAGGTGCCGGGCAAGGTGGACGCCTACCGCTTCCTCAGCTTCTACCTCGGGGAGGACAGCGAGCACTTCGACAGCTTCTTCCACAAGGTCGTCGACCCGGTCTGGCTGGAGAACGGGCACGACCCCAACGCGGCTGCGCTGCGCCAGGCCCGGCAGGGCGACCGCAAGCCGCCGTGCTGGCGGGTCCTGCACCGGGTCACCTTCGTCAGCCGGGTCCTGCCGGACATCCCGCCGGCCGACGCGCCCCCGCTGGAGAAGGCCATGCGGCAGCTGGACGTGGAGAGCAACTACGAACTCGTCCGCCGCCTCGACCCGTACGTGAAGTCCGCCGCCACCGGCCTGCCCGAACTGGCCGAGGCCACCCGCACGACGCTGGCGCGGGAGCTGCCGGAGCTGCTCCCGCACGCCGACGACGTGATCGGCTTCCTCGCCCAGTACTACGGCGTGGAGGTCTGAGCCCGGGTCCCGGTACGGGCGGTCGGCTCCCCGACGCCCGCACCGGGACCGAGCCCCGGTTCCGTGGACCTCCCCGCTGCCGGCGCGGCCCGGGCGACCGAACCGGGCCGTGCCGGGCGCGTGCTCCCGGCCGGCCGGCGGTGGCGTCGGTAGCGTTGGCGGGCATGAACGAGGCGATGTGGTGAGCCCCGCGGGGGAGCCCGCCGGGTCACCGGGTGAGGGCGGGCTTCCGGAGCCGGGGGCGGATCCGGACGAGCGGTCGGAGGGCGTCGCCGCGCAGCTGCGCGCCCTGGCGAGGTCGACGGACCGGTTGCACGGGCTGCTGTCGGCGGTGGTGGCCATCGGCGGCGACCTGGACCTGCCCGCGGTGCTGCACCGCATCGTCACCACGGCCATGGACCTGGCCGGTGCCCGCTACGGCGCGCTCGGCGTCTTCGCCCCCTCCGGCGACCGTCTGGAGCAGTTCGTCACCGCCGGTCTGACGGAGCAGGAACGCGCGGCCCTCTCCGGGACCGGGTTCCCGCACGGGCGCGGGGTGCTCGGCCACCTGATCCGCCACCCCGAGCCGCTGCGGGTGGACGACATCCCCTCCCACCCGGCCTCCGTCGGCTTCCCGCCGGGCCACCCGCCGATGCGGACGCTGCTCGGCGTGGCGGTCACCGTCCGCGGCGAGATCTACGGGGACCTCTACCTCTCCGAGCGCCTGGACGGCCGGCCGTTCGACCAGGACGACGAGGAGATCGTGCGGGCCCTCGCGGGCGCGGCCGGCATCGCCATCGACAACGCCCGCCTGTTCGGGCACCTGCGCGACAGCGCGGAGCAGTTCCAGCGGCTGCTGCTGCCCACGCTGCCGGACCTGGACCCGTTCTCCGGGGCCGCGGTCTACCGCACCGCCGCCGAACCGGCCGGAGTCGGCGGTGACTGGTACGACGCCGCCGTCCTGCCCGACCACGCCTGCGTCGCCGTCATCGGCGACGTCGTCGGCCACGACCTGCACGCCGCCGCCGCGATGGCCCAGGCCCGCAACATGCTCCGCGCCCTGCTGTACGACCGGAGGAGCCCGCCCAGCTCGGTGCTGACCCAGCTCGACCTCACCGTGCGCGCCATCACCGACCTGCCCGTCACCACCGCGTGCCTGGCCCGGATCGAACCCGCCGCCGACGGCTGGACCCTCCACTGGAGCACCGCCGGCCACCCGCCGCCCCTGGTCCTCACCCCGGACGGCCGCGCCCGGTACCTGGAGGGCGAACCCGGCATCCCCCTGGGGATCGATCCCGAGCTCCACCGGCCCGACCACCGCCACCCCCTGCCCGCGGGCAGCACCGTCGTCCTGTACACCGACGGCCTGGTCGAACACCCCGCCCGTCCGATCGACCAGGGCCTGGACGTCCTCGCCGACCTCGTCGCCGCCCACGCCGACCGCCCGCTGGACGAGCTCGTCCGGATCCTCGCCGACCGGCACCCGAGCGACGGCCACGACGACATGGCCATCCTCGCCATCCGCACGCCCCCCGCATTCTGACGTATCGTCAACTCTCCGGTGCGGTGGGCGCGGTGGGCCGGGGTCTGCGCCGCCGGCCGGGGAGTCAGCCTCTCGGGCCGTAGGTGTTCAGGAACAGCACCGGGCCGTCCGGGTCGGTGCTCAGCGCCGCGGCGAACGCCTTGGCGGCGTACACGGGATCGAGGTGCAGTCCGGCGGCCTCGGCGGCCCGGGCGGCGGCGGTGCCCTCGGGCGTCGGGTGACCGTAGCCGCGGCCCAGGTGGGCGCGGGTCGAGGTGAGCCGGAGCGGCGGGAGGTCGACGGTGGCGCCGCGCTCGCGCAGGACGGCGGCGGTCCGGTCCGCGAGCCGGGCCAGATCGGCCGTGGCCAGCGGCAGGGTGTCGTTGACCACCACCGCCAGGACCTCCGTCCGCAGCCCGGCCAGTGCGCAGCCCAGGGCCAGGCCCGCGGCCGTCCCGCCGGAGCCCGCCGCGGTGACGACGCGCCGGGGCTCCGGCAGTTCACCGGCGGCCACCTGGGCCGCGAGTTCCAGGCCCGCCTCGACGTAGCCGAGCACGCCGATCGGTGCCGAGCCGCCGGCGGGCAGGTAGGACGGCAGCCGCAGGCCGCGCGCGTGGCGCAGGAAGAGCCAGGGCGCGGCGGCGATCGTCAGCGGCTTGGTGCGGGTGAAGTGCAGCGTCGCGCCGGAGCGCCGCAGTCGGCCCAGTTGCTCGCGGACGTGCTCGTCCTCGGGCTGGTCGATCAGGGCGATGACGGTGTGGATGCCGAGCTCGCGCCCGTACAGTGCGGCCGCCAGGCCCCAGTTGGTCCCGGTCGCGCCGACGGTCAGTACGGTCCGGGTGCCGCGCCGGCGCAGCTCGGGCAGCAGCCACTCCAGCTTGCGGACCTTGTTGCCGCCCCAGCCGCCGGAACCGTAACCGCTCTCGTCCTTGCACCACAGCCCGCCCCGGCCGGTCCCGGCGAGCTCCCGCACCGGGGTCGGGGCGTCCCCGAGGCGGAGGAACGGCAGGGTGCCTTCGAGCGCGGGGAGGCGCCGGTGCAGCTGCGAGGTCGTCATGTCCGGCCCGTTCCACGGTGGTTGTGGGGAGCCGTCAGGATGCCCGGGCGCCGCGCGGACGGCAAGCGGTTCGACGGCCGGTGCTGGTGCGCGACGTCCGTGGACGGCTGCTCCGGCGGGAAGGACCGGGTGCCGTGCCGCCCTCGGGACCGGCGCCGAACCTCCACCGCGTGGGTGTTGCGGACATGCTCAAAGCGCCCCTAGCGTGAGTGCCCCCGATGATCCATTCACGTGGAGAGGCTCACTTTGATCTTCCGTCACGTCAGAAACGCGGCGCGGGCGGCACTCGCGGCCGGTCTGCTCGTCACCGGTGTGCTCGGCGGCGCGTCACCGGCGACGGCCGCCACGGCACCGACGGCCCTGCCCGCCTCCGACTACACCCTCACCGCGGACTACCACAAGTACGACACCCTCAACTCGGCGCTCACCACGACGCTGGGGACCTCCGCGGTGCACACGGTGATGGAGAACGCGAACCACGACCGGCAGGCGCTGCCCTCGTCGTTCTCCGTCGCCGGCCTGTCCACCGGCTTCCGGTTCGACGACGGCGACAACTCCGATTGCCAGAGCTACCCGCAGGGCATCACCACCAGCCGGGACGCCGTGGGGACCGCGAACAGCGGCAACTACGACGGCCACCAGCTCGTGCTGGTGAGCTGGTACACCAAGGACGGCTGCGACGGCGCCCAGCAGCGCAGCCGGATCACCCTGGCCGACTGGGACGCCACCTACCCCAACACCTACCGCAAGATCCTCCTGGTGGAGCCGACCGGCACCGCGGCGGCGCCGGACTTCAAGGACATCCCGATCCACGCCGGCGGCGTCTCCTGGTACGGCGACTACCTCTACGTCGCCGACACCGGGCGGGGCATGCGCGTCTTCGACATGCGCAAGATCCTCAACACCGACACCGGCGGCACCGCCGACCAGATCGGCCGACAGTCCGCGTCCGTCTACTATGCCCACAACTACGCCTACGTGCTGCCCCAGATCGGCACCGTCACGGCGCAGACGACCTCCAGTGACAAGCTGGTGTGGTCCTCGGTCTCCCTCGACCGGGTCAGCAAGTCGATCGTGATGACGGAGTACACCTGCCAGTCGGGCTGCACCGACTACCCCAACCGCGCGCCTCGGGCCGTCCGCTTCCCGTTCGCCTCCGGGGCGACGACCTTCGCCGCGACGACGACCGCCAGTGAGTCCCTCCAGCTGCCCTGGTACAACCTCAACGGCGTGGCGTCCCACAACGGCCGGTGGTGGTTCAACTCCTCGGGGCAGAAGAAGCTCTACTACTGGACCCCGACCGCCGGCCCCTCCACCTTCGCCTGGGTCGGCGGCGGCGAGAGCCTCTCCTACTGGGAGGACGCCACCAACCCCGACCTGCTGTGGTCGCTGCAGGAGACCGCGGGCGGCCGCAACGTCTTCGCGGTCACCCAGGCCACGTACGGCGGCGGCTGAGCACCGGACCCGTTTCAGGACCTCAACGGTCGGGTACGGCAAGGGCGTTGACGGTGGCGAGGCTCCGGCTCCCGGGCCGGGGCCTCGCCACCCGTCGTGGCACCTCGCCCGCCTCCGGCCTCGGGTGCCGAGGTGACACTGGTGTCAGAGGTGTCAGAGGTGTCCGTGGTTTCACAGGCCGAAGCGGGCGCGGTGGCTGGCGGGGACCAGGTCGGCGTACTCGGGGTGCTTGGTGATCCAGCCCCGGATGAAGGGGCAGTAGGGGAGGACGGCGAGCTGCTGCTCGCGTGCCGTGTCGAGGGCGGCGCGGGCCAGTCGGCTGCCGAGTCCGCGGCCCTCGAAGCGGGGGTCGATCTCGGTGTGGATGAAGGCGATCTCGTCGCCGGAGCGGTGGTACTCGGCGAAGCCGGCGAGTTCGCCGTCCTCCTGGATCTCGAAGCGGGACTTCTCGGTGTTGTCGGTGACGGACTGGTCCATGGTTCCTCCTCGTACGGCTGGATCGCCTGGTCGGCACTCCTGACTATAGTTGAATTCTCAACATTTGTCGCCCCGTGTCGACGCGTGGCGGAAACGCGGCGGGCCGCCGCCGCCCCTCGGGGGGAGCGGCGACGGCCCGTCACGCGCCTGCGGGCGGGGCGGCTCAGGTGCAGGTGAGCACGGGAGTCGCCCAGTCGGCGTGGTCGGAGGTGTTGCCGTCGCCGGCATCGGTGACCTGGAGGGTGAGCTCGTTGGCGCCGGTGAGCGGGGCGCTGAGGTGCACGGCGGCCTTCGTGCCGGTCAGCGTCCCGCTGTCGGCGACCTTGACGCCGTCCGCGAGGATCTGGAAGACCACGGAGCCGCGGAGTCCCGACTCGGCGTCGACACCCACGTCGGTGCTCAGGCTGGTGCAGGTGCCGCCGAGGTAGTAGCTGACGGCGGAGGGGGCGTGGACGCCGAGGCCCTTGGCGTAGGTGGTGGTGCCGATGGTGAGGGCGTGTCCGTCGCCGGCGGCCGTCTCGCCGTTGCTCTGGTCGCGCTCGACCGGGCCCCAGCCGTTGGCGGCGCTGGACCAGGCGAGGTCGCTGAGGGCGTGGGCGCCGGCGCTCGGGCCGGTGCCGCAGGCGAGGCGGGGGTCCGCCCAGTCGGCGTGGTCGAAGGTGCCGCCGTCACCGGCGTCGGTGACCAGCAGGCGCAGGTCGCCGCCGCCGGTCAGGTCCGCGCTCAGGCGCAGCGGCCCGTCGGTGCCGCGGCGCACGCCGCTGTCGGCGACCAGGGTCTGGTCGCGGTAGATCCGGAAGACCGCCGAGCCGTTGGTGCCGGTCTCGTCGTCGATGCCTACGTCCACGGTGAGGTTCCGGCAGGCGCCGCCGAGGTGGTAGCGGATGTCGGAGGCCGCGTGCACGCCGAGGCCCTTGGCGTAGGCGGTCCCGCCGATGGTGAGGGCGTGTCCGTCACCGGCGGCCGTCTCGCCGTTGCTGTGGTCGCGCTCGACCGGGCCCCAGCCGTTGGCGGCCGAGGTCCAGGCGAGGTCGCCGAGCCGCAGGAGCCCGGTGGGCAGCGGGGTCGGGGTCTTCGGCGTGACCCGGTACATCACGGTGCCGTGGGAGGGGACCGTGGCACTGATCGCACCGGCGGAGGTGGTGGTCGCCTTCGACCACAGGTCCTTGACGGTGTACGAGGACGAGCCGCCGATGCCGGCGGCCGCCGCGGTGGTGCTGATGGTCTGCGGGGTGCCGGTCTCGTTGGTGAGGGTGATCGCGCGGCTTCCGTCGGCCAGCGGCTTGCTCATGACGACCAGGCCGCCGGAGTCGGCGATGACGGTTCCCTGGGCGCCGAGCGGGTCCTGGTCGACGGCGATGACGTCGGTGTTCTTCAGGATGGCGAGGGTGGCCGGGCTCGCGGTGCGCAGGTCGCTGCCGATCAGCAGCGGGGCGGACATCTCGGCCCAGAGGCTGAAGTGGGTGCGGTACTCGGTGTCGGTCATCCCGCCGTTGCCGACCTCCAGCATGTCCGGGTCGTTCCAGTGCCCGGGTCCGGCGTACGGCGCCAGCGCCTGGTTGGCGTGCGCGATGGCGATCATGCTGGACCAGGAGTCGGAGATGTCTCCGGTGGTGCGCCAGGAGTTGCCGAGCGGTTCCGCCCAGGTCCAGGGCTGGTTGCTGCCCCACTCGCAGATGCTGTACAGGATCGGGCGGCCGGTGGCCTTGAGGGCGTCGGCCATCGCCGTGTAGCGCTGCTTGGCGTCCTGGCCCAGGTTGTTGCAGTTGTCGTACTTGAGGTAGTCGACGCCCCAGGAGGCCCACAGGTTCGCGTCCTGCTGCTCGTGGCCGAGGCCGCCGGGGAAGCCCTGCACGTCGCAGGTCGAGGTGCCGGCGCTGGAGTAGAGGCCGAACTTCAGGCCCTTGGCGTGGACGTAGTCGGCGACCGCCTTGATGCCGTTCGGGAAGCGCACCGGATCGGGCACCAGGTTGCCGGCGGCGTCGCGGCTCGGCAGCGCCCAGCAGTCGTCCAGGTTGACGTAGGTGTAGCCGGCGTCCTTGAGGCCCTGGGAGACGAAGAGGTCGGCGATGCCCTTGACCATCGACTCGTTGAACTCGGCCCGGCAGTGGGTCGAGTTCCAGTTGTTGAAGCCCATCTGCGGGGTGCGGGCGAGGGTGTTCTCCACCGCGGCCGCCGGGGGCGCGGTGGCGACGTCGAGGCCGACGGCGGCCATGACGGCGAGTGCGCCTCCGCCGGCGAGGAGGGTGAGCGCGGTCGTCGCCGCGGTCAGGGATCGTCGAAGCCTGTGTGGTGCGGCAAGGGGCATGGGGGAGCTCCACTGTGACGGGACGGGGGGATGCCGTGGCCGCCGGGGCGCGAGGGACGGGGTGAACTGCCGCCGGTCGACCGGCTTCTGAGGAACAGGTCGGAGGCGCTTCCCGGTCAAGGGAGTGGGAAGCAACACAGACAAACAGAAGCCATCACAATCAAACGTTCGGGTCACAGGAAAGCCCGCCACTCGCGCGGGCGTCAAGACCTCGTGCGCAAAGAGCTGTTCCGGTCGCGTCAAAAGCCCCATATTCAGTCACAATCGAACACTGATCGCCTGGTTGGCCCCACACGGCGACCGCGCTCACCAGGGCAAGGGCCCCGTCACACAGCTCAGTTCGACGCGTCCGGCTTCACGAGGTCCGGCAGCTTCGCCTCGAACAGGCCGTAGAACTGCCGCGAGGGCAGGATGTGGCCCTGGTCGGCGGCGCCGTCGGCCACGCTCGCCGCCCACGAGGCCGTCGCGAGGCGCTGGTTGGGCGTGCCGTGGTGGCCGGCGGAGCCGAAGCCGCAGTCGCCGACCTGGTAGAAGGACTTCTCGGAGTCCAGCACCCGCTTGGCGTTGAGGGCTTCGCCGCGCGAGTGGGTGAGGAAGTACGTGCCGAACGCGTCCGCCATCAACTCGACCCGGCGGCCGGCCTCCGGCCCGGTGAGCGCGGTGTCGGAGATCAGGCCGTCCTCGTACTGCACGTGGTGGCCGAACTCGTGGGCGAGGATGGCGCGCGGGGCGGTGTCGCCCAGGCCCACGGCCTTCTCGGCCTCCAGGATGCCGTCGCCCATGACGATCCGGTCGGAGACGCCGAGCGGACGCGGTGAGCCCTTCTCGGTGAAGGCGAACGCGTTGAAGGTGAAGATCGGGTTGTCGCCGCCCCGGAGGATCGGGTCCAGGTTGACGAGGGCGCGGAACAGCTTGGCCAGGCCCAGCGCCTGGTCGCCCTCGGCGCCGTACACGACGCCGATCACGCGGGCCAGCCGCTCCGGCGAGGAGAAGAGCGCCCGGCCGTGCATCGGCACGATCTGGATGTCGTCCGAGGAGATGTCCCAGAACCTCTTCAGGTCCTTTCCTTCGGACGTCAGCTCGTTGGTGTACTCGCCGTTCAAGCCGAAGGAGTCGGACTTCGACTCGCTGCCGAAGAACAGCGCGTCATAGGTGGGCAGGTCGAGCACGCCGATGAGGGAGAGGAAGAGGAGCAGCCCCGGGTCGGCACCGTCCAGCATGGTCCTCGAGTAGTCCCGCAACGCGGTGGGCGCGCACTGGTAGTCGCCCGGGTTGATGGCGCTGTCGGCGAAGTCCGCCCACTGGGTGTCCTTGAAGCCGTACGCGGCGGCGGCGGCCCGGGCGCGCTGCTGCCAGTCGGCCGGCAGAGCGGCGAGGATGCTGTCGACGACGGCCTTCGCCTCCGGGGAGAGACGGGACGTGTCGAACGTCGAGCCGGCGGCCGCGGTGGCCGTGACGGCGGCGGGCGTCGTGCCCTCCGCCGCCGAGGCCGGGAGGGCGGCACCGAGGGCGCAGGTGGCCGCGGTCGCCACGGTGACGGCCCAGGCAAGGGTCTTCTTCACGGGGGAGCTCCTTGATGTCGTCGAGCCGACGCGCGGAAGAGTCCCTGGAGGGGCAGGGCGCCGTCGGCTGTGCGATACGGAGAGTCTGCGGGGGAGCCGACGCGCCGGTGAAGGGTTCACGGTGTCGGAATCCGGCATGACGGAAACCCGACAGATACTCATCCGGTCAGGCCGCTCGCGTGCGAAGGTTGGGCATGCATTCGCTTCGTGGCATAGGTATCAACGCGGAGGCCGAGGGCGCCTACCTCGCCCTCGTCGAGAGCGGTCCGATGACACCGGACGAACTGGCGAGCGCCGTGCGGGCGACGTCCCATGCCGTGGGTGCGGCCGTGGGCGAGCTGACCGGCCTCGGCCTGGTGGAACCCGACGGCGCACGGCTCGTCGCCCGCCCCCCGCGGGCCGCGCTCGACGCCGTGGTGGAAAGCCGCACCAAGGAACTCGCCACGCTGCGCGACGGCATCGAGGAGCTGTCCCGCTTCTGGCGCGACCACCAGGTCGACGGAGCCGACTACATCGAGATCGCTCGGACGGACGCGGCCCGGAGCGCACTCGTCCGGCGGCTCCACGACGAGGCCACCGAACGGATCCGCTCCCTGACCATCGGCTACACCGGCCGGGCGGCGCGACCCAACCAGCTGGCCCCCGGCTGTCAGGAGGCACTGGCGCGTGGCGTCAAGACCTCGGTCGTCTACGGATCCCACGTGCTGCACGACAGGTCGGCCCGGGACGCCGTCCAGACCGCCATCGACCTCGGTGAGCAGGCCCGTGTCTTCTCCGACGTCCCCCTGAACATGGGGATCTGCGACGACCGCTTCGCCCTCGTGTGTCCCCCCTCGCGCACCTGGGACCGTCGTCACCACATCCTCGTGCAACGGTCGGACCTCCTGGAGGCGCTGATCGGGGTGTTCGAGTGCTTCTGGCGGATCGCCGTCCCACTGCCCGCCGCCGTCGAGCCGGCGGGCGACGTCGGCGCGGCCTCCACCGACGAGACCCGGCAGCTCCTCACCTGCCTCAGCGGCGGCCTGACCGACGAGTCGATCGCCCGCGAACTCGGCGTCAGCGAACGGACGGTGTCGCGCCGCATCACCCGTCTCCAGGAGATGCTCGGCGCCCGGACCCGCTTCCAGCTCGGTGTCCAGGCGAGCCGTCGCGGCTGGCTCTGACGGCGGACGCCACACCGGTGGCGCACGGGCGGGCGGACGGCACCCGGGGTGGACGGCGCCCCGGGCGGTGCGGCCCCCTCGTCACGGACGGTCGTGAAGGTGCGGCAGGTCGTCGAGGCAGGGCCAGGGGCCCGGTACTAGTCTGAGAGCCGAGGTGGCGTCCGGGGTGAGGACGACGCCACCGACTCGGGGACTCCGCTCAGCCGCCGGACGATGGGAGACCCGCATGACCGACCGTGGCGAGAGCTGACCCGGGCCGATGGACGCAGCGGACCGCCACGATGCCGGGAACGAAGCCACGGCCGGGCCCGGGCCGCACCGGTCGGCCCCGCACCGGCTGCTTTCCCGGCTGCGGGTGCGCAGTGTCGCCGGGCAGGTGTTCGTGTGGCTGCTGGTCGTGGTGGTGGTGCTGGTCGGCGCGGCGCTGACGGCGCTGCTCCTGCAAGCCCACCGCTACGCCACGGGGGTGGCCGCCGGTCGCACCCGCGCCGCGGCCGTCGCCCTGGCGCAGGACCCCGGTGTGGTGAGCGCGATGGACGGCCCCGATCCGACCGCGGTGCTTCAGCCGCTGGCCGACCGGGTCGTGAAGGAGGGCCGCTTCGACTACGTCGTGTTCGCCAGCCCGCAGGGGATCCGCTACACGGCCGAGAGCCCCGAGCTGATCGGCAAGCACGTGGTCGGCCCGTTCGAGCACGCCCTCGCCGGGCCGACCACCGACAGCTTCCAGACGCCCATCGGAGAGGTCGTGGAGTCCGGTGCGCCGGTTCTCCGACCGGACGGCTCGGTCGCCGGCGTGGTCGGCGTCGGGATCAGCGTCGCGCACGTGGGCAGCACGGTGAGCCGGCAGCTTCCGGTCCTGATCGGTGGCGCGGCGGCCGCGCTCGCCCTCGGCACCCTCGGGGCGGTGCTGGTGCGGCGTCGGCTGCGCCGCACGACGCACGGCCTGGGCCCGGCGGAGATGACCCGGATGTACGAGCACCACGACGCGGTGCTGCACGCCGTCCGCGAGGGCGTGCTGATCGTCGACGGGGACGGCCGGGTGGTGCTCGCGAACGACGAGGCCCGGCGGCTGCTCGACCTGCCGCCCGACGCGGAGGGGCGAGAGGTCGCCGAGTTCGGGCTCGAACCCGGGCTGGCCGAGCTGCTGGTCTCGGAGCGGTCCGCGACGGACGAAGTGCACCGGGCGGGGGACCGGCTGCTCGCCGTCAGCAACCGCCCCACCGCCCCCTTCGGCGGCGGGCCGGGCGGCGTCGCGACCCTCCGGGACACCACCGAGCTGCGGGCGCTCGCCGGGCAGGCCGAGGCGGCCCGGGCCCGGCTGCAGCTGCTCTACGACGCGGGGCTGCGGGTGGGGACCACCCTGGACGTCACCCGGACCGCCCAGGAGCTGGCCGACGTGGCGGTCCCCCGGTTCGCGGACTTCGCCACGGTCGAGCTGGCCGACCCGGTGCTGCACGGCGAGGAGCTGTTCTCCGACCTCGGCATCGAGCAGGGACTGCGGATCCACCGTACGGCCGCCAGCAGCGGCAGCGGCGGCATCGCCGACTGGCCGTTCATGCCCGTCGGCACGGAGATCACCCCGCTCCCCGGCAGCCCCGAGGAGACCGCCCTGAGGACCGGGCACGCCGCGCTGACCGACGACCTGCGCCGTGAGCACGGCTGGCGGGCGCGCGACCCGGAGGCCGCCGACCGGGTGCTCTCGTTCGGGGTGCACTCGCTGATCACCGCGCCGCTGCGGGCACGGGGCCTGTCCCTGGGCACGGTGAACTTCTGGCGGGCGGGCACGTCCCCGCCGTTCGGCGAGGAGGACCTCTCCTTCGTCGAGGAACTGGTGGCCCGGGCGGCGGTGTGCGTGGACAACGCCCGCCGCTACACCCGCGAGCACCGGATGGCCGAGACCCTGCAGCGCAGCCTGCTGCCCCGGGGCCTGCCCGAGCAGAGCGCCCTGGACGTGGCCTACCGCTACCTCCCGGCGCTGCGCGGAGTCGGCGGGGACTGGTTCGACGTCATCCCGCTGCCCGGCTTCCGGGTGGCCCTGGTCGTCGGCGACGTCGTCGGCCACGGCCTGCACGCCGCCGCCACCATGGGGCGGCTGCGCACCGCCGTGCTCAACTTCTCCGCCCTCGACCTGCCCCCGGACGAACTGCTCGCCCGCCTCGACGAACTGGTCACCCGGCTCGACCAGGACGAGGCGAACGGGGCCGAGGGCGAGGAGGAGAGCGCGCCCGTCACCGGAGCCACCTGCCTGTACGCGGTCTACGACCCGGTCTCCGGGCAGTGCACCATGGCGGGGGCCGGACACCCCCCGCCCGCGCTGGTCCGTCCCGACGGCACCGTGGAGTACGCCGACCTGCCCGCCGGCCCGCCGCTCGGGGTCGGCGGACTGCCCTTCGAGACCGCCGGGCTGCGCCTGGCGCCCGGGACCTCGCTGGTGCTCTACACCGACGGGCTGGTCGAGAACCGCCACCGCGACCTGGACACCGGACTCGCGGAGCTGCGGCTGTCCCTGGCCGGCGCCCAGGCCCACCACTCCCCGGAGGACACCTGCCGGGCCGTGTTCGGCGCGCTGCTCCCACCGCGCCGCAGCGACGACATCGCGCTCCTCGTCGCGCGCACCCGGCTGCTCCGGCCGGACCAGGTGGCCGAATGGACCGTGCCGTTCGACTTCGCCGCGGTGTCGCGCGTCCGCAAGGAGTGCACCGACCAGCTGACGGCCTGGGGCCTGGAGGACCTGACCTTCACCGCCGAACTGATCCTCAGCGAGCTGATCACCAATGCCATCCGCTACGGCGCCGAGCCGATCCGGGTGCGCCTGCTGCGGGACCGCAGCCTGGTCTGCGAGGTCTCCGACGGCAGCAGCACCGCGCCCCACCTGCGCTACGCCGCCACCACGGACGAGGGCGGCCGGGGCCTCTTCCTGGTGGCGCAGCTGGCCGAGCGGTGGGGGACCAGGTACACGGCCCGGGGCAAGGTCATCTGGTCCGAGCAACCGCTGACCGCGCCCGAGTTCCAGTTCGAGGCGCTGCTGGGGTGAGACCGGGCCGGCATCGCCGAGGACGCGCAGGACCCGGCGGGTGCCGCGGTGGGCGAGGTCGTGCGTCACGGAATCCTCCTGTGGACGTGAACGGGGTGCCGCCGGGAGAGCCGGGCCTCCTGCGCTCGCGCTCAGCCCTTGACCGCGCCGGCCGCGAGGCCGGAGGCGATCCTGCGCTGGACGACGAGGAAGACGACGACGACGGGCAGGGCGGTCAGCGTGGCTCCCGCCATGAGACCGCCGTAGTCCGTCCCGAAACTGGTCTGGAAGGAGACCAGCCAGATGCTGACGGTCTGCTTCTTCGGGCTCGACAGCAGGACGTAGACGAGGACGTACTCGTTCCACGCCTGGACGAGCGCGAAGACGGAGGTGGCGACGATGCCGGGGGCGAGCAGCGGGAGCACCACCCGGCGGAACGCGCCGAGGCGGCCGCAGCCGTCGACCATGGCCGCCTCCTCGAGTTCCACGGGGACGCCGGCGATGAAGCCGCGCAGCATCCACACCGTGAAGGGCAGCGTGAACACCAGGTAGGTGAGGATCACGCCGGTGAGGCTGTCGGTCATCCCGACGTCGTTCAGCAGCAGGTACACGGGGATGACCAGGGCCGTCAGCGGGACCATCTGGACGATCAGGATCACCACGACGAACGCTCTGCGGCCCGCGAAGCGGAACCGGGCCAGGGCGAAGGCGGCGAGTACGCCGACGACCAGGGACACCAGGACGGTGCCCAGACCGATGACCACGCTGGAGCGCACGTTGGCCCAGAAGGTCTCGGTGCGCAGGGCCCGGGCGAAGTTGTCGAGCGTGAACCGGCCCGGCCAGAACTCCGGTGGCAGGCTGAGGATCTCGGTGGCCGGCCGGAAAGCGGTGAGCACCATCCAGTAGACGGGGAAGCCGATCACCGCCGCGACGAGCAGCCCGAGCAGGTCGTGGCCCAGCGACCGCCGTCGCCTCATTCGATCTCTCCCGTCCTGAACATCTGACGCAGGTGGACGACCGATCCGGCGAGCAGCAGCACCACGGTCACCAGCGCGATCGCGGCCCCGGTGCTGTACCGGTTGACGGCGAAGGACTCGATGAAGGAGTAGACGCCCAGCAGGTAGTACTCCCGCTCGGGCTGGCCGCCGCGCATCAGCCAGATCTGGTTGAACACGCCGAAGTCCCAGATCGCCGACAGCGTGGTGACCATGACGAGCACCGGTCTGATCGCCGGCAGGGTGACGTGCCGGAAGACCTGGAACGGCCGGGCCCCGTCGAGCACCGCGGACTCCTCCAGCTCCGGCGGCACCTGGGCCAGCGCGGCCCGCAGGGTGATCGCGGCGAACGGGAGCGAGCCCCACACCACGACGGCGACGATGACGGAGAACCCCTGCCAGGGGTCGGTGAACCAGTTGTGGCGGGCCAGGTCGACCCCGGGCAGGTTCGAGAGCAGCCAGTTCACCACGCCGTAGTCGGCGTCGAAGAGCCAGCGGAAGATCGACGCGGCGACCATGACGGGCATCGCCCACACCGTGACCAGCACCCCGGCGATGACGGCCCGCACCCACGGGGAGACCCGGTGCATCAGCTGCGCGGTGAACAGCCCGCACAGCACGGTGAGGGCGACGCACACCGCCGTGAACAGCACCGTCCGGGCCACCACCGTCCAGAAGAACCCGTCACCGAGGATCCGGCGGAACTGGTCCAGCCCGGCCCACGGCGGCGAGCTGCCGCTGAACAGCTGCTCGCGGGTCATGTCCTGGAAGGAGAGGACGACCATGTCCACGAGCGGGTAGCCGAGCACCAGGACGAGCGCGAGGACGGTCGGGCCGATCAGCAGGTACGGCAGCAGCGGACGCCGCCGCCGGCCCGGGTCAGCGCTCATTGATCACTTCGTCGATCCGCCGGTCCGCCTCCCGCGCGGCGTCCTGCACCGACGCCTTGCCGTTGGCGATCCGTTCGAGCATCTCGGGCAGGACGTTGGACTTCTCCACCGACGTCCAGCCGGGCGCGAACGGCGTCATCCAGCCCCCGGTCGCCGCGGCCTGGGCGGCCGGGCCGTTGATGCCCCCGGCCGCGACCTCGGCCAGCTGGGTGGTGTTGTTGGGCAGGGTGTTCGCGGCGATCAGCGTCTTCTGCGACTCCCGGTCGGTGAACATCCTGATCCAGTCGGTGGCCAGGTCCTTGCGCGTCGACTTGGCCGGCACCGCCAGGGTGGAGCCGCCCAGGAACGGCGGCAGGAGCTTCCCGGACGGGCCGGGGAAGGGGAAGGTGGCGAACTTGTCCTTCAGCTTCGGATCCCCGCCGGAGCGTTCGTCGGCCGCGGCGTCGGCCTCCCAGGTGTTGCCGTAGAACACGCCCACGTGGCCCTGGCCGACGACGGCCGGCTGGTCGCCGTTGTCCTTGGCCCGGTCGCCGACGTAGTAGGCGTCGATCAGCCGCTTCCACTCGGTGAGCCCGGCGACGGACTTCGGCGAGGACAGCGAGGCCTTCCAGCGCTCGCCCTCCTTCACCGCGATCTCGCCGCCCGCGTCCTTCACGAAGGCCATCGCCGCGTACCAGTAGCGGCCCGGCATGTAGAAGGCGGAGAAGTTCGGGTCCTGGGCGCCGACGGTGCTCTTCAGCCGGTCGAAGGCGGACAGCAGTTCGGGGTACGTCTTCGGGGCGCCCGGCACACCGGCCTGCGTGAAGTAGTCGGTGCGGTACACGCCGACCCGGGCCCCGACGTAGTACGGCACGCAGTACGACCTGCCGTTGGCGCGGCACGCGTCGGCGAGCGCCGGCAGCCAGGCGCCCGACTGGTCGAAGCCCGCCGGGTCGAGGGCGGCGAAGGCGCCGTTGACGATGTAGTTGGTGGTCTCGCTGTTGCCCATCTCCACCACGTCGGGCACGTTCTTCCCGGCGAGGACGGCGTCCAGCTTCTGGTTCTTCGTCGTCCACTGCTGGTACTGGACCTCGACCTGGACCCCGGGGTGGGCCTTGGCGAAGCGGTCGTTGGTGGACTGGACCAATTGCGGCCAGCTCTCCTGGGCGTCCACGGCCAGCCACACCGTCAGCTTGCCGCCGGCCCCGGAGCCGCCGCCCGATCCGGAGCCGCACCCGGCGGCGGCCAGGGACAGGAGCAACGTGAGCACCAGGGGGTGGCAGGACACGCGAATGGCCATGGGGTCTCCAAGTTCGCTATGGGGGCGGTCTTCTGACTACCCGTCTGATCCGCCGACGGCGCGGAGGCGCGGACATTCGGCCGGAAGATGACGTTCGGTGTCCCGCAGAGGGCGCAACGCCTTGACTCCTCCTGGGTGGCACCCGCAGGTTGGGCCTCTGCGTCATCCGCACGACCCCGCGTCACCCACACGACCCCGATCGAAGGGCTTGTACGTGACCGAGCAGACGACGACCGCGCCCGAAGCGAACCCCGACGCCGCCGAACGGCCGGTGCGGGTCAACGCCTGGAACGGCTGGGACCCCCTGCGTCATGTGATCGTCGGGCGCGCCGAGGGCACCGTGGTCCAGGCTCCCGAGCACGCGGTCCGCCGGGACTACCCCGACGACGGCTTCCCGCTGGGAACCCACGGCCCGATGCCCGCGGACATGGTCGCCGAGGCCGAACAGCAGCTCGACGACTTCGCCGAACTGCTGCGCCGCCGCGGCATCCGCGTCGACCGCCCCACCCCCGTCGACTTCACCCGGCAGGTCAGCACGCCCGACTGGACCCACGACTCCATGTTCGGCTGCATGCCGCCCCGCGACCTGCTGCTGACCGTCGGCAACGAGGTCCTCGAAGCGACCATGTCCTACCGCAGCCGCTGGCACGAGTACCTGTGCTACCGGCCCGTGCTGCAGAGCCTGTTCGAGGCCGACGAGCGGATGCGCTGGGAAGCCGCCCCGAAGCCCCGCCTCACCGACGCCTCGTACCACACCAAGTTCTGGGACACCTACAACGACCTGTCGACCGAGGAACAACTCGCCCGGGTCCGCGACTACGACCTGGTGCTGACCGAGGCCGAGCCCCTGTTCGACGCCGCCGACGTCGCCCGCTTCGGCAAGGACCTGTTCGTCCAGCTGTCCTTCGTCACCAACCGCAGCGGCTACCAGTGGCTCAAGCGCCACTTCCCCGACCACCGGGTGCACGCCGTCACCTCCACCAACACCCACCCGCTGCACATCGACGCCACCTGGGTGCCGCTGCGCCCCGGCCTGGTGCTGCACTGCGGCGAGCGGCTCGCGGACGCCGAGCTGATGGAGTTCTTCCGGCTCAACGACTGGGAGATCGTCGAGGCGGTGCAGCCCGCGAGCTGGGACCACCCGCCGAAGCTGTCCTTCTGCAGCCCGTGGCTCGCCGGGAACATGCTGAACCTCGACGAGAACACCCTGTGCATCGAGGAGAAGGAGGTCCGGCTGGCGGAGCAACTCTCCTCGTACGGCTTCGAGATCGTTCCGGTGCCGTTCCGGGCGGTCGGGCCGTTCGGTGGCGGGCTGCACTGCGCGACCGTCGACATCGAGCGGGACGGCGGGCTCCAGGACTACTTCCCGCGCCGGTACGGCCGGTACTGAGGCCGGTTCGGTGCCGGACGCGTCGCTGAACGCGCTGCCTCAGGCGCTGCCGATCGCGCTTCCGGTCGAGGCGCTGCCGGAGATCCGTGCCGTCGTCTTCGACTTCTACGGGACGCTGGTGCGGATGGTCGAGCCGCTGCCGCCCGACCACCGCGCGATCTTCGAACGCCGGGGCCTGGCCGCCCAGGGCGCCCGCTGGGGCGACCAGTGGGCGGTGGGCCCCGGCGAGGGCGAGGAGCACGCGGCCCAATCGGTGGACGAAAACACCTACCACCGCTGGGAGTTGGAGCGGCTGCGGCGCAGGGCGCGGGCCTGCGGGGTGCCGGAGCGCGAGCTCGACGGCCTGGTCGAGGAGATCGACCGGGCCATGAAGGCCGTCCGGCTGGAGCTCTTCGAGGACGTCCGTCCCGTCCTCGGGGAGCTCCGCGACCGCGGCCTGCTGGTCGGCGTCTGCTCCAACTGGTACTGGAACCTGGAGGACCACGTCGAGGAGCTCGGCCTCGGCGCGGTGGTCGACGTCGTGGTCGGCTCCGCCCGGGCGGGGGCGCGCAAGCCGCACCCGCTGATCTACCGGGTGCTGCTGGAGCGGTGCGGGCTGCGGGCGGGGGAGGTGCTGTTCGTCGGGGACATGTGGGCGCCCGACGTCCTCGGACCGCTCGCGGCCGGGCTGCGGCCCGTCCACCTGCGCCGGCCGGACCCGGCGGTCCGCGGAGCGGAACCGCCCCTGCCGGCCGGGGCGGCCCGGATCCGCGGGCTGCGGGAACTGCTCAGCGGAGCGCCGCGCGGTGCCGCAACCGGTCCAGGAGGTTGCGGGTGACCTGGACGACGCCGGCGTCCTGTTCCCTCCCGCAGACCACCGGCCAGTCGGTGGTGCCCGCGGTGAACACCGTGCCGCCGGCCGTGTGGACGCCCATCGTCGCGGCCCGGGGGCTGGCGAGGCCCGGCTCCCGGACCGGGCCGTTCCAGTGGCCCCACTTGACGTGGTGGAAGTCCTCGTGGACCGGATCGAGGACGTGGATGCCGAGGATGAGGAAGGAGGCGGGAGTGCCGTCCTCGCCGGTCGCCCGGGCCACGCCCCGCGCGTCCCGGACATAGGCGGCGCCGTCGCACTCGTATCCGATGAGCGGGGTGCCCGCGCCGAGCCGGTCGGGCTCGCCGCCGTCGGAGCCGTCGCGCAGACCGGTGCCGGCGAAGACCCAGTGGTCCGCGTGCTGCACGGTGTACCCCTCGCGCGGACGGTCCCCTGGCCATTCGGTGCTCGGCCACATTCCGCCGTTGCGGAAACTCACCCCGGTGAGCGAGTTCTCGGGGCGGCCCGCGCCGTTCGGCGCCGCCGGCCACCACTGGTCGGTCGCGGGAAGGTGCGGATACTCGTCCCCCACGTGGTGGTCGGTGTCGGAGACGAAAGCGGTGTTCCCGTCCGTCGGGTGAATGCGCCACCAGCAGGTGTTGGCACTGAGGAAGGCGATGTTCCCGCCCTCCCGGACGAATCGTTCGGCGTGGGCGCGCATCGCCTCGCTCCAGTATTCGTCATGGCCGACGCTGAGCAGAAGGTCGTACGAGGAGAGCAGTTCCGGGTCCTCGTGGAGATCGAGATCCGTACAGAATTCGACCGGGTAGTCGTTGCGCTCCAGCCAGGCGATGAACGGGGCGTCCCAGTAGGCGAGGTCGATGATTCCACCCGGCCGGTGCAGGCTCACCTTGTGCCCGCGGAAAGCGCCGTCCGACAGGTACGCCGGGTGATCGTAGAGGCTGACGGCGCGCTCCTCGCCGGGCCGGTCGGAGCGGTTGTAGGCGTGCCGGGTGAAGGTCGACTTCTTGTAGAGGATGCGGGAGCGGCTGCCGGCCAGCCGGGGCCGCACGACGAAGAACTCGCGGGCGGGGCCCTCGAGGCTCGCGGCGTCCAGCGGCGGCGGTGCGTCACCGGCCTCACCACCCTCACCGGCCTCACCACCCTCACCGGCCTCGCTGGCCTCACCGCCCTCACCGCCCTCGCCGTCCTCGATTTCCTCGATGAACTGGACGAGGTGCATGCCGGGAGTCCAGTCCTCCGGCACGGGCAGGGTGAGCGGCGGCCAGTTCCAGTCGTGGGCGGGCGAGGCCCGGCCGGGGACGCCGTCGGGGTGCGGGGGCGGCAGGTGGAGCGAACCGGGGTACCAGTCCGACTCCGCCACCGGCTCCACCGTCTCTCCCAGCCGGTAGAACCTCAGCCGGAACCGGGCGGCGTCGGTGGAGACGTGGACCGTCAGCCGTCCGCCGGAAGTGACGCTTTCCCGCCCGAGATAACCCTCTATCATTCCGCCTCCCCAGCAGAACGATCGACCGTCGAATATTCATTCCGGCCGCTTCGGCAAGCCATGCTAGGGGGTGCCGGAATTCCGGGCAACGGCGCCGTGAACCGGTCATTCGGGGCCGCCTTTCGGACACCCGGACCGGCCGGCCGAGTTCTTTCCGCCGAACCGGGTAGGGCGAAATCCGGCCGCGCCCGTCGGGCTACCGCGAAATCCGTCACCTCCGGTCATCGACAAGGGGCTCTCATGAACAATGAATTCCGGGTACGGGAACTCGTCCTGGGAATCGAGGGGCTGGCGCTCCTGCGCCACGCCGTGGACGGGGAGGAGACGTTCCTCCGGGAACGCGTCGAGGACATCCGGCGCTTCGTTTCGGGTGAGGAGCGGCTGCCGGACGGCGGCGCCGCCGTCAGCGAACTCGACGCCGCCGAGGGCTACGCCTCCTGGTCGGCGGTGTACGACTCGCTGCCCAGCTCCTACATCGAGGTCGAGGAGCCCGTGCTGCACGCGATCCTCGACACCCTCCCCGCCGGCACCGCCCTCGACGCGGCCTGCGGCACCGGCCGCCAGACCGGCGCCCTCGTCGCCCGCGGGCACCGCACCGTCGGCGTGGACCAGTCGCCCGAGATGCTGGCCAGGGCCCGCGAGCGCGCCCCGCAGGCCGAGTTCCGGACCGGGCACCTGGAGAAGCTGCCGCTCGACGACGACTCGGTCGACCTCGCCGTCTGCTCCCTGGCCATGACCCACCTTCCGGACCTCGCGGCGGCCGTGTCCGAGCTGGCCCGGGTGGTCCGTCCGGGCGGGCGGATCCTCGTCTCGGACATGCACCCGTTCGTCATCGCCCTGCAGGGGCAGTGCCTCTTCGTGCACGGCTCCGACCGGCTCGCCTTCGTCCGCAACCACGTCCACCTCCCCGGGCGGTACCTGGAGGCGTTCACGGGCGCGGGGCTGCGGGTGCGGGCCTGCCACGAACCGCTCTTCAACGGGCGCCTGGCGCCCGGCGGTTACGAGGAGTTCATCGCGGACGCGGCCCGGGCGGCCTGGGACGGGCTGCCGATCGTCATCGTCTGGGACGTCGAAGTCCCGGCGTAGGACCGGCGGGTCCGGTAGGGACACGAGGAGAGGAGGACGGCCCGATGGCCCTGGTCGTGGTGACCCACGCGGAGCGCCCCGAACTGTGGGACCGCATGCCGGAACGGTTCGCCGGCATCGTGCCCGAGTACAACCTGCACGGAGACGTCAACGACACCTACTGGGAGCGGCTGTTCGAGGAGTTCCCCGACTACCAGTTCGTCCTGTACGACGACGAGCGCGAGCTGGTGGCGGGCGCCGGACGCTCGCTGCCGCGCACCTGGGGCGGCACCGCCGCCGACCTCGGCCCCGGGCTGGACGACTCGATCGCCCGGGCGTTCGCGGACCGCGCGGCGGGCCGGCCCGCCGGTGCCCTGTGCGCACTCGGCATCGAGGTCGCCGAGGACTACCAGCGCATGGGCTTCTCCACCGTGCTCCTCGACGCGATGCGCCAGGTGGCGCGGCGAGCCGCCCTGGAGACGGTGCTGGTGCCGGTGCGCCCCACCTGGAAGGACCGGTACCCGCTGGTGCCGATCGAACGGTACGCGGGCTGGCGGCGCCCGGACGGGGCCCCGCTCGACCCGTGGATCCGCACCCAGGTGGGCGCCGGCGGCACGATCGCCGGAGCCTCGGAACGCTCGTCGCGGATCACCGGAACGGTGGCCGAATGGGAGCGCTGGACCGGCCTCGACTTCCCGGAGGACGGCGACTACGTCTTCCCGGGAGGCCTCTCCACGCTGCGGATCGAGCGCGCACGGGACCTCGGCTCGTACTGGGAACCCGGGGTGTGGATCACCCATCCGGTCGAGGCGGACGTCACCCCGGAGGCCGTGCCCGAGGTCACGCCGGACGCAACCGCTCCCCGGCCCTGACGGCGGTCCACGCGAAGGCGGACATGAGCCGCACCTCGTCCGGACCGGCCTCGGGGCGGCGCTCGGGCGGCAGGCCGGCGGGGCCGACGGTGGCCACCGCCGCCTCCCGCAGCCGGGCGAGGGCGGCCGGCGGGACGTCGCCGGTGCCGTTGGTGCCGACGGGGCCGGTGCCCAGCCGGCGGGCGGCCTCGGCCGCCTGCCGGCCGAGCAGGAGGCAGTGGATCCACAGCTCCTCGGCGAAGCTCCGGCCGAACCGCCGGGCCACCTCCGAGGCCAGGTCCTCCGGCATGTCCGCCGCCACCGCGTCGCGCACGGCCCGCTCCGGAACGCCGGTCGCCGGCAGGGCGTCGCGCCAGCGGTGATGACCGCGACCGCCGTCCGGGCCGTGCTCTTGGCCGACGAGCCGTACGTAGCCCTCGCCGTACCGCATGTACGGGATCCACCCCGGCTCCTCCAGGACGCGGCCCCGCTCCAGCAGCGGTGCGGCGTCGGCGGCGTCCACGGGGCAGACGGCGAGCCGGATCCCCTGGGTGGCATGGCCGTTGATGCTGCTGGTGCCGATGTGCTCCACCACGGTGGGCACGGCGATCAGACTCATCCGGCCACGCGCCCGGAAGAAGACGGAGAACAGCTCGTCGTCGTGCCGCTCGGCGCTGCCGGTGGCGAACCGGCGGAAGCCCTCCACCGTGTCGAGCGGCAGGCAGACGGCGAGGGACGGCGTGAACTCGTCGGGCACCGCCCGCACCCAGCCGGCGCCGGCGAGCGCCGCGAGCCGGGCGGCACCGCCGTTGCGCGCGTGCCAGTTCGTGTAGAACACCAGGGCCTCGTCGGGGAACCGCGCGGCCGCGCGGCCGACGAGCGCCACCAGGTTCTCCGGGGCCGACACGTCGTCCTGGACGACGAGGTGATGGCTCCCCCCGGCGTCCGCCGCCGCCCAGGCGACCAGGGCCGTCCGCAGCGCCGAGGGCGGGCCGTCCGGCTCCGGATCGAGCGCCAGGCCGTCCAGCCCGAGCCGCTCGACCAGCTCGCGGGCCTGGACCAGGCGTACCGGGTGGGTCATGACCGCCGAACTCACGCTCACCGTCGGCACCACAGCTCTCCCTCGCTCCGGGGTTCCTCGCGTCATGGTGGCAGGAGCCGCCCACGGCGGAAAGGCCGCGACCCGACCTCGGCCGGTTCCCGTAGGGTCGGGTTCGGGCCGAGAGCCCGGCCGGGGTCAGGGCCAGTGGCGACCTCGCCAGTGCGTCGTCGCGCGAGGCTCGCCGTCCGTCCGGTACGGGACGTCGGCCCGCTCCGACCGCCCGTCGCCGTCGTCCACCGACGCCCCCTCGGACCGTCGTGGCGGCAGGGCCAGGGCGAGGAGTGAAAGCCAGCCCACCCCGACGACCCCGTCCACGCACAGGGCGGGCACCAGCGGCAGCCGGCCGTCGACGTGCACGGTTGCCACCACACCCGCTCCGAGCCCGGTGGCAACCCCAACGACCAGCCGGCGCAAGGCCCTTCGCATCCCGCCTCCCACGTCGACCGGTCGTGCGGCGGCGAACCCGGCCGCTCGGAAGGAACAGTGAACGGCAGTCCGGTGCCCGCTGTGACGACGTATTCAGGACAGATTGGAGTAGACCAATTGCTGGATCGCCCGGCCGCGCGTGCCGACGCGGCCAGGGAACGGCGCGGCGCCACAACACCGCTCCCCGCGGACGCACGGCTGAACGACGGCTCCGTACGGCCCCGAGGTGGCGCTCCCCCGTGAACCGGGGCGGCGGGCGTCCTGCGTCCGTCCTCCGACCCCCAGGCCGTCGACGACGTGGTCGAGGTGCTTCTCGCCGCCCTGAGGTGGATCAGTAAGGTGCGGCCGTGTCGCGTCCTGAAAGCTGGTCCAGGCTTACGGGTGGCACGCTCCTTCCCGGGATACTGCGGGACACGGCGGACGACTGGGAGGTGCCCGCCCAGAAGGGCCTGTACCGGGTGGAGGACATGCTTGTCTGGGTCGACACCGAGGCGGCGGACACGCTCGCCTGGGTCGCCGCGAACCCCGCTCCGGACCGCCGGCCGGTTGCCGTCTGGTCGCGGTGCCATGCAGGCTGGACGGTCTACCCGTTCGGGATGACCGAGTTCCTGGTCAGGCTGTTGCGCGACCAGTTCGAAGAATGGCCGCTGAGCGACATCGGCATCAGAGGCGTTGCCGCTCCGCGGTTCCTGCACGAGGACGACGAGGAGACCGCCGCGGACCTGGGCCACAGCCCCTGGGACTGATCCCGGCCGTCGGGTCCACGGGCGGGAGAGCGGATGTCAGTCAGCAGCTCGCGGTGTCGAGTGATTCAGCGTGCAGCAGTCGGCGGAGGCCACGGGGACGCCGGCGACGACGCTCTACGGGCTGGTCGGCAAGCCGGACGGCCCCGACCCGATTCGGCTCGGCCCCAACGGACGCTTCCTCGTGCACCGGGTGGCGGCGGAGCGCTTCGCCCGTTCCTGCCGGCGCAAGTCGGCGACCTGGGACACGGCCGGGAAGGCTTTGATCACGATTCGGTTCCACCGCCCACACGGGAGCTTTGCAGGCTGGGATGCTCGCGGGCATGGACGAGACCACTGCCATGCCGCCCGCACCCACCGCAGAGCCCCTACAGGCGGCCGTCGAGAAGCCGGCCGGGCCGAGCGTGCGAGTGCCGGTGTGGCTCGTAGCCGGCCTGGTCGGCTTCGCGGCCGGTGCTGGGGCGGTCGGTCTGACGTGGGGTCTGTCCTCCTCTGCTGACCCGGCCGTGCCCGAGACGTTCACCCTCACCGGGTCCATGTCCCTCAATACCGGCTCCACCAAGGGAGCCGCGTGTGCCGGCCGTGGCGGGTACAGCGACATCGCCATGGGTGCCTCGGTCACCGTGTACGACGAGGGCGGCCGGGTCCTGGCCACCGGCACGCTCGGTGGGGGCAAACCGAAGTCCCTGGACGGTTGCGACTTCCCGGTAACGGTTCCCAATGTGCCGAAGGGGCCTCAATTCTACCAGGTCGAGGTCAGCCACCGTGGGAGGATCAGCCTGCCGAAGGCCGATGCGGAGGCCGGTCTTCTCGCGGTGTCGCTCGGTTGAGCCGGCGGCCCTGGTGGTCGTAGTGGGGGGCGGCGATCATCAACGGGGCGGTGTAGCCGACCATCGTGTGCATCCCGGCCATCCACGCGATGACGGGCCAGGAGCCGCGGCCGGGGTTGTCCAGCGGGTAGGTCACGGAGCTGAGGACGAGGGCGTAGGCGAAGGCCAGGGCGGCGGTGAGTGCCTGGTGGGTCCGCCGGCCGGTGCGATGGCGGCGTAGGCGGTGGGTGTCGGCCGCCTCGGCAGGACAGCGTCCCGAGTCGTCACCGCCAGCGCCACTGGAGAATTCAACGATGCTCACCTGATTTCCCACTCGCCGGTCGCACTGTTGAAGCGGACGCGCGTATTGCTTCGGTGCGTCGACTGCGTGTAGTTGGCAGCCCCGTCGATGTTCGCCCCGTTGCCGGCAATAGTGACGGTGAAATCGCCGCTTCCTTTGATCTCGTGTGTCTCGCCATCGAACGGCGATTTCGGGAGGGTGATCATGCACTGTGCCGCTGTGACGGTGACGAACCGTTGATCGGTCGTGAGGGATTGGTTTGTGCTCGCCGTGACGCTGGGACCGTTCTCCGCGTAGAGCGTTTCGAACTTCGGCGCGGCGAACGCGATCGCTGCTCCGGCGGCTACGGTACCGTTCGCCGGCGTGTACGTGACTTTCTTGTCACTGATACTGATATCGGTGATCTTCTTGGTCCCGCCGCCGTCGAGATTGGCAACTGAGATGTACTGCCCGACGGCCAGATATGTCGGCGAGCTGACTACGAGTGTTCCTGGCGTGCCAACCGTCCCGGTGGGCATGGTTGCCGGTTGAATATCACGTAGGGTTCCTGCCGCCACGCAGCGCTGCGCCCACATGCCGCCCGGGCTCGGGTCGCTCTTCCAGACGGTGTCCCCGATCTCGTAGTTCTGAGGAAAGCCACTGTTCGGTACTGCCGTCTCAGGCCCGGTGCCGGCTTGAAATACCATCTGCTTGGATGGCTGTCCGGACGGGGGTGGATTCCCGAGGTAGATTCCGTTCGGGAAGTACGGCGCGCTTCGACGCAGCTTCAGGTCGTGCGTGGGAAGGCGCAATACTTCGAGCTGGGTGCCCCAGCTATCGAGAGTGATCCACGGGTTTGAAGGCCCAAAGTACCGCCACCGCAGTGAGTCCATTTGATAAAATGGCGACGGTGCAGGCGGTGAAGGGCTGTATACGACCATCTCGCCGAAGATCATGTCTCCATTTGGGAGATGGCCGGGCGGTGGGGGCTCCTTGTAGTCCTCACCCACTTTCGTGCCAATAACGACCTCGCCTCGCCTGTTCTCGTACTGCAGTGGCTTCCCTCGCATGATGCCGGAGATGAGATCGAAATTCGGTCCACCGGCGATGTGTCCGCCGAAGACATCGTTGTTGGTCGCCAGGCTTGCACGCCCCTCCGAGTAGCATCCGTGAAGGCTCGAATTATTGCCCGCACCCTCGAAAAGATAGTTTTTCGTTGTATTGCCTTCAGCGTGGCACGTGACGAAGCTGTTGAACCCTTCCGTGTCGCGGAAGCCGACGTCGTTGAGCATGGCCGTGCACCCCTGGATGAGACAAACCCGGGCGTCAGTCCCGGAGAGGAGGAGGCCCTCGCTCTTGCTGAAGAAAAAATAGCAAAACGTGAAGACGCTTCCGGATGGGTTCTTGAGCGACGATGTATCGCCATCCAGGAAAACGTTTGCACCTCCAAATCGGCCAACGCACACGTTGTGCATGCAGATCGGTACTGTGGCATGTACGCCGTACCCACTTGAAGTCCCGGAATCCTTGCAGGAGATTGTGAGGTCACGGAAGGTCGTGAATTTCGCGCTCGCCGTGTAGCCCTCTGGCTCGTTGCCACCGCCCTTGACCCGGAAGGCTGTCTTGTTCTGCGGGAATCCGAGCCACGTACCGGGAGCTACTCGGTCCCCCGGGCCGCCGAGATGTGCCTCTGGGTCGCTCATTCCGGTGCCCTCGATGACGACGCCACGGGTAATCGTGATGGTGTCCGAGAAATAGAGCCACCCGCGGAGGATGATCTTAGCGCTTTTATTGGCCTCGGCATGGATGGCAGCGAGGACGGTGTTAATTACCGCGAGGTTGTCAGTTCCGGGGGTGCTGGTTCCATTCCAATCGGGCACACCGCCGAAATCTTGAAAATGATAGTGCCCCGGCGTGTCGAAGCGGCGAAGCCATCGGCCCTTGACGGCGGCCGATGGAATCGTTGCTCCGCCATCCCCGACGAGACCGCCACTCAGGTAGGTTCCTGCCCCGGCCGATGCCGAAGCCGGAATCGTAAAGGTGGTGGCGGGGCCGATGAGACCAACCGGCCCCCAGGTCGCGTTGATCCCAGGCATACCCTGAACCCCAGCGATCATCGCTTGCGCGCCACTCGCAAAGCCGTGCACTGCCGACGTCGTTACCGTAACGCTCGTCGCTTGCGGGGTTCCGGATCCGCTCCACGTGCCATTGCCGGTAGAACCATTGAGCGAAAAGGTGTCGTTGTCCATCCTGGTGATGAGCCACTTGCCGTTCGCATTGATGCCGGTTACGCCTGAAATGCCGACGCTCTGGCCCGTGGTGAAGCCGTGGGCCGCGGCGGTGATTTTGATCGGACTGGTGCTGGTGACGTCGGTGATCGTCTTGGTGGTCAATGTGGCGCTCGTGAGCGTCGCGGACGTGGGCGGCGTTCCTTCGAAGAAGAAGCTGCCTCCTCCTCCGTCGCGAGCCGAGTAGTAGCCGGCCACATCGGTCTCGTCGTTGATGGTGAACGTCCCGAGCATCGACTGCAGGTCTGCGATGGTTTCTGCAGTCCTCACGATGCGCGGATTCAACGTCTGGTTCATGATCGAACTCCATGTCAGCAAAGGTCGCCGCTTCTCGATATCGAGCGCGTCCTGCGGTACATGGAATTTCGCCGGCGACCCGATGCTCGCCAGGCTGCGCTCACGGTCTGATCATGCTGGTCGTCACTGACCACTGCATCGCCGCCGTGCCGTTCGAATGAGGTGCGTCGTGTGGGAAAGTGGCCGTTGGCTCGGCGGCGGCAGGTGGAATCCGGCCGCATTTCTCCCACAAGGTGTCGCGTGGAGGCGGGCCGCCGGGGAAGCACGCACGGCACTCTCAGCCCCACCCGCTAACCGAGCGTCGTCGTCTTCCCGGCGTCATGCCCCTGGCGAGACCGCGGCACGGTCTTCTACGGCGAGGTCACTCCTGGGGCATCCCGGTGCCGGCAGGCCAAATCCGCGCAAGGGTCTTGAAGCAAGAGCTGCACCGTCGAGGTCCGGACCGACGGAAAGGGCTACCGCCAGCTTTTGGTAGACACGAAGTCGACCAGCGCTCCTGAAGAGTTCAACGGCCTGGCACAGCGCGGAATCCGTGTCACCTCCAACCTGTGAGTGCGCCCCCACTGACTCATCGGATGGCGTATCCGTCCCACAGTGGGCCGCCGGCCAAGTCCAGCACCTGTGCCACGACCGCGGCGAAGGCCTGCGCGTCCCCGGCGATCGCCTGCGGGGCGGCTTCGGACAGCACGCGGTGCCGGGCAGTCCGTCTCGACTGCCCGGCACCGCGCGATCAGTGCGCCGGTCGCGTCACAGGTCCCGGAAGGTGTTGAAGGCGGTCGCGATGCCGCTCTGGAAGGCGTGGGTGACGGTGCCCGAGGCCGTCTTTCCGAAGATCTCCAGCCGGCCGTCCTTGCTCTCGCCCACCACCGGGTTCGTCGCCAGTGGGCCGCCGACCGTCACCCAGCCCGAGAAGGTGCTGTTGGGCGCCACCTGGTGGATGTTCATCACGGTGCCGCTGCCGTTGCGGACGAACACCTCCAGGTTGCCGTTGCGACAGAGTACGACGGCGGGATCACCGACGAGGCCGCCGCCCTCGAACGTGGACCAGTCGTGCCAGGTGCTGTTCGGCTTGTTCTGCCAGCGGGTGGCGATCCGGCCGTCGGGGGTGCGGGCGAAGATCTGCTGGCGGCCGTCGGCGTTGAGCCCGAGCACCGGGTCGGAGGCGACATCGCCACCGTGGTCGTACCAGCTCGTCGTGAAGGTGCTGTTCGGCGACACCTGCCACCTCGACATGACGTGCCCGGTCGTGGTGCGGGCGAACACCTCGAGGGTGCCGTCGGCGTTGTGGCTCCCGGCGGGGTTGCCGACGAAGTCGGCACCATCGAAGATCAGCCAGTCGTGCCAGGTGCTGTTCGGCTTGGTCTGCCAGCGGGTGGCGATCCGGCCGTCGGGGGTGCGGGCGAAGATCTGCTGGCAGCCGTCGGCGCCGGCGCCGACCGCCGGCTCGGAGGCGACGTTGCCACCGTGGTCGTACCAGTCTGACCAGGTGCTGTTCGGCGCCAGCTGCCACTTGGACACGACGTGCCCGTCCGTGGTGCGGGCGAAGATCTCCTGGGTGCCATCGGCGTTGCGGCCCAGGACCGGGGCGCCGGCCACACCCGGCGCGCCCGTCAGGGGGGTCCAGTTCGACCAGGTGCTGTTCGGTTTCACCTGGTACTTGGTCCGGACCCCGCCCTTGCCGTCGTTGTCGACGAACTCCAGGGTCCGGTTGGCGTTCATGCCGAGGTGAGGCCGGGCGATCAGCTGGCTGCCGGAGGCCGCCGGGTCGTCGACGATCTTGTTGTAGCGGCGGGCCTGGTAGTTCCCCTTGGGGTGCCCGTCGATCTCCGAGTCGTTGATCGATACGACCCCGGACTTCCTCACCGGGGTGGCGCCGAAGGAGTAGTAGGTGAAGTGGGTGTGGTCGGATTCCCACGCGTTGAAGAGGATCACGTGGTTCACGGTGTCGAGGAGGATGTCGCCGGGCCGCAGGTCCTTGATGGCGATCGAGGAGGACACCTGCGACAGGTTTCCGGTCCAGTGGTTGGAACCGGTGTGCCAGGCCATGTCGATGTAGCCGGAGCAGTCACGGCGGTAGTCGCGGTCGTTGCCGGGGCCCGGTGAGAAGGCGCTCTGGCTGTACGGGCCGGGCTGGTGGTCGACCCAGTACTGCGCCCGTTCGATCACCTCGGAACGGATGATGGTGCCGTCGATGCTGGACTTGGTCATGGTGGAGATCTCTTCCGTTTCTTCGGAGGACGGTTGACGTTCTTCGGAGGACGGTTGACGGCGGCGCGGCCGCCGCTACTCGGCGAGGCGCCAGTCGCGCAGCTCGTCCGAGGTTTCGATTGCCCTGGCACAGATGGACCGTGCGTTCCGGCGGGCGTCGGCCTCCTCGGCGGCGAGGAGGAACAGTGCGACCCCGATCCGGCCGGGCGTGACGCGCACCCGTACGTGTTCCAGGCGGTCGGCTGCCCCGGCCTGGCACCACAGGTGCCCGGTCAGCCACTGCGGAGCGACCAGGAGGGCCGGCGGCCCGACGAGTCGGGTCAGCGTCAGGTGCAGGATCGCCTTGTCCGACATCAACCCCGGCCGAAACCGTCGCCGGAGACAAGGTCGAGGAAGGCGTCGGAGCCGGACCGGCCGGCCGGCACGGTGCGAAGCGCGAGCGGGCCGGCCACGGCGCAGGACAACTGGACGATGCCGGGCATGGACGGACTCCATTCGTGGAGACGGCGGGACCGGATGCCGGACGATCGCGCCGCCCGGCCTCGGGGCTCCCGAGGCGGCGCTTCCGACACGCATCAGCCTGCCGAACCGGTGCCGCGCTGTCAGCGGACCGCGCCTGGCCCCAACGTGCCTGACCCCAACGGGACAGGACCGGGCCAGCCTTGCCGGGGACGGCACCGCCGGGCACACTGGTCCGACGATTGATTGAGCGGCCTACCGCGGGGGGCGGCAGAATGCTTGAATTACTCGGTCTCTCCAGCCTGTCCGAGCGCCTCTACCAGGCGGTCCTCACCGATCCGACGCGCAGCGTGGCCACCCTGGCCCGAGATACAGGCATGACTGACCATCAGATACGTACCGCACTAGACGAGTTGGCCGACCTGGCACTGGTCAGACCTTCCGCCCACGCGGACGGGACGCTGTGGCCGGTCAGCCCGGCGGTCGGCCTGTCGGCGCTGCTGGCTGCCGCCGAGGAGGAGGCCGCCGCCAGGCAGCGGCAGATCGAGGCGACCCGGGCGGCGATCGCCGCGCTCGCGACCGAGCACGAGGAACACCGCCAGCACCGCGCGGACACCGCGATCCGGCTCGACGGGCTCGACGCCGTCCGGGGCCGGTTGGAGGAACTCGCCGCGCACGCCATGACGGAGTGCCTGTCGCTCGACCCCGGCGGCGCGCACCGACCCGACGCGCGGGCGGCCTCCGCACAGCGCAACGGACAGGCGCTGCGCCGGGGCGTCAGCATCAAGGCGGTCTGGTGGGAGAGCTTCCGCAACGACCCGGACACCCTGGCCTACGCACGCTGGCTGGCAGACCTGGGCGGGCAGATGCGCACCGTTCCGATCGTGCCGACTCCCCTGGTGATCGTCGACCGCCGGGTCGCCATCGTCCCGCTGGACCCGGCCGACCCGCGGCAGGGCGCCCTGGAAGTGGACAGCCCCGGCATGTTGTCCGTCGCCTGTGCCCTGTTCGACCAGCTCTGGTCCACAGCAGCCCCGTTCGGCTCATTCGTCCCGGTGGACGGGCAGGGTCTCACCTCGGCCGAGCGCACCCTGCTGGAGCTGGCCGCCGCCGGCCACACCGACGAGGCAGCGGGCCGCAAGCTCGGCGTCTCCGCCCGCACCGTCAAACGCCAGATGGCCGACCTGATGGCCCGGCTGGACGCCGACAGCCGATTCCAGGCCGGGGTACGGGCCGCCCACCGCGGCTGGCTCCAGGGACCTGGTGCGTGATTGCGGCGAAGGTCGAGGGGGTGCGGTCGAGGATGAAGCGCCTGGTCGCGCGGGGCTGGCTGGTCGAGGAACGCCCGGGGGCGTTCAGCGTGGTCGCCGGGCGAGGCGGCGGACGGCGATGCCGTCGGTGTGCAGTTCGGCGTGGACGGGCATCAGGCGGGCCAGCTCGATCCGGCGGCTGAGCAGGTGCCGGCCCATCATGAGCATGGCGGCGTCTCGTCGACCGGTGCCCTGGCCGGGCCCGGGGAGGCGGACGGACCGTGCCCCGTCGGCGGAGAGCGAGAGGCGCCAGGAGCGGCCCTCGGAGGCGACGGCGACGGGCCGGTCGGGCCGAGGCTCGCCTCGGTCCGACCGGCCCTGCGGCTCGGTACCGTGCCGCTCGAAACCGTCAGGCGCAGGTGACCTTTCCGGAGGTGTCGGCGGTGCAGAGCAGGGTCATGGTGCCGTTGTTGGGGTCGCTCGGGTAGGGGCTGGCCGACAGGCGGGTCATGGTCAGCGGGTAGCCGGTGCCCGGGGTCAGCTGGCCGACGGTGAACGAGATCAGCGGAGTGATCGTCTGGTGGCCGGCGGCGATGTCCGTCATGTCGCAGGTGAGGAGCCGCTGCGCGGTGTCGACGGTGCACCCGGACGGCTTGGTGGCGCTGGTGAAGGCCTCGGGGTAGCTGAGCTGGTAGCGGACGTTCGTGGCGTCGCTCTCTCCCACGTTCACCATGTGGGGCGTCAGGTGGAGGGTGCTGTTCGTGGTTCCGGTCGCGGGCGCCACGAAGGGCAGCAGGTTGGTGGACGGGGCGGGGTGTGACAGGGCGGAGGCGGGGCCCTGCCCGCGGCCGTTCACCGCGGTGACCTGCACCCTGGCGTGGTCCGCCTCGATCTGCGCGACGCGGTCGGCGGGGATGGTCAGCGACGTCGAGGTGCCGGGGACGGTTCCCAGGACGGTTTCGGCGCCGGCCGGGTCGCTGGGATCGTGGTCCACGGTCACCACGTACTCCTCGATGGCGCTGCCGCCGTCGGAGGGAGCGGTCCAGGTGACGGTCGAGCCGTCCGGGCTGATCGCGGGGTGCTTGGGGGCACCCGGCAGGGTCGCCCCGTGGTGGACGGCCGCCTGAGCGGTGGCCGGCGGGCAGGTGGGCGTGCCGGCGGTGGTGGCGGTGATCAGGTCGAGGTATTGGCTGGGGCGCGGGTGCGGCGGGGTGTAGAGGCCGCTCTGGTCGACGGTGCCCAGCGATCCGGGTGTCATGGACCAGGTGACCCCCTGGGCGGGGTCGCATCCGGCCGGCCAGGTCACGGTGTACTGGTGCTGTTGGGCCGCCGCCGCGGTGAGGCTCTCGGACGACGGTGCGCTCCGCGCGCCGGGGGCGAGGGCGGCGCCGCTGGAGAGGGCCGGTCCGGGGAAGGCGCCGGACGCCGTGTACAGGTCGAAGGTCTTGTTGTACAACTCGCCACCGGTGGAGATGCTGGCGACCTTGAAGTCGATGACGACGTACAGCGCGACCTTCAGGGGTGCCTTGACCGTCAGCCATGGATTGGCCGACGTGTCCGCGGTCACCTCGATGGCGGGCGTGATCTCCAGCCTCGGGCCGACCAGGTTGTAGACGAGGATCTCGAGCGCCACGGGGAAGGAGAAGTTGACCTTGGCCGCCGCGTTCAGCGAGTAGTCGAACTTGGTGACGGGGTCCTTGGTCAGGTCCGTCTTGTGGACCGTCCCGGTGTTGTCACGGTTGATCCTGCCGCCCATCGTCCGCTCGTAGGAGGCGGAGAACGAGAACTTGATCGATCCGTCGATCGAGGTCTCGGTGTAGACCGTCAGCGAGGGGCACAGCACGACCGCGTACACCGTCACGCAGGACGCAGGCTTGATGGTCAGCAGCGGATCGCGCTGCGTCTCGTGCTTGTAGGCGACGCCCAGTTCGCCCTCGATCGAGGCCTTGGCGGTCGCCGTCGCGGTGAAGTCGGAGGTGAGGGTGTAGCCGCGGGGATCCACCGAGTAGTAGTTGGGGTCGCGCTCGAAACCGGCGGTCGCCGACCAGTCGACGCTCAGGCTCAGCGCCGCGGTGAGCTTCGCGGTGACCGTGGTGTTGTTGCCCAGCCGCTCCTTCATCTTGGGATCGTTGGTGAGCTTCTCGGCGAGGTCGAGGGTGAAGGTCTTGTTCGCGACCATGCCGGAGGCCTGGGAGGCCACCGACGCCTGGATGTCGGGGTTGAGCATCTTGACCCGGAAGCCGTCGGAACCGGTGCCGTCGGAACCGGTGGTCAGCCGGCTGCCGGTGGCGGTGAAGTCCAGTGCCAGGAACGCCTGCTCCAGTGCGGCCTGGCTGGTGGTGAGGGTCACCACGCCACCGGCGGTGCTGATCTTCTCCACCACGCGCAACAGGCCGCCGTGGAGCAGCGGGTTGGTGCTCTCCCCGACCACGATGATGTTCTTCACCTTCAGGCCGGTCACCTGCGCGGGCGGGTTGGTGAACACGACGGTGGTGCCGGTGACGCCGGTGACGGCCCCGGCCGAGGCGGCGGACAGCATCACGGTGCCGGGCGCGAGTTTCGGGGCCGGCGCCGCCTTGGCCACGGCGCTGGTGGTGCCGCGCGCGCCGTCCTGCTGGAGGGCGGTGACCGTGATCGCGTACTCGACGGACGGGGCCAGCGAGGTCAGCGTCGTCTGCCTCGTGCCGCTCGGCGCGTTCGTCGTGACGGGCGGGTGGCCGGGGGCGGTCGCGTCGACGACGTAGCCCGTGATGGCGCTGCCGCCGTCGTCCAGCGGCGCGTCCCAGGTCACCTTGAGCGAGGTCGGATCGGGCTGGCTGCCGTCCGCCGCGACCGGCGGCGGGGCGGCGGTCACGTCCTGCGGCGCGCCGGCGGTGTAGGCGGGCCTGGTCCTGACGGTGCCGTTGTCGTTGGCGCCGACGGTCTGGCTGTCGGAGGCGCCGGCCGGCCCGGTCCCCGCCGCGTTGGTCGCGGTGACCGAGACGGAGTAGTACCTGTCGTTGACCAGCCCGGTGACGGCGGTGCTCAGCACGTCGCCCGCCACGTTCACGGTCGCACTGGCGCCCGGGCCGTTCGGGGTCGCGGTGACGGTGTAGCCGGTCACCGGTGAGCCGTTGGGGTGGGCGGGGTTCCAGGAGGCGAGGAGTGCGCCGTCCCGGCCCAGGACGGTGGCCAGCGTGGGAGCGAGCGGTGCCGTGGGGGTCTGCGGGCCGCCGATGACGGCGGGGGACACGGCGGAGACGACGCCCCCGGCGGTGGTCTCGGTGGCCTTGAACGCGTAGCTGACGTCGTTGGTCAGACCGCCGATCTCGACCACCGGCGCGTTGGCCGGGTCCGGGTTCGGCACCGTGCCGGTGGCGACCGGCGCGCCGGTCGCGTTGCCGTCGTCGTCCAGCGCGTACGCCGACACGTCGACGTGGGCCACCGCTTCCTGGGCGGTGTCCCCGGGGGTGACCGTCACCCTCACCGTGCCGGTGGCGAACGGCTGCACGGAGTCGATCAGGGGTGTCTGCAGGGCCTGGGCCGCGGAGCTCGCCCGTGCGGGCGACGGAGCCGCCCCGGCCGCTCCCACGGATCCCGCACCCAGCCCCAGCGCGATCGCCACGGCCACCACCGAGCGGCCGGATAAGCGCCCGGCCCCGGTCTTCCTCGAATGCCACATGCTCGATTCCTCCCCGCCCGCGGCACACACGGGTCCGCGGGTCCGGGCCCCGATGGGGCCCCGCCGGAATCTACCGACCGGGAAGCGGAATCAAACCGTCCTCAGCAGCGTGCAATCGCACGGAAGTTGGCGTCCATCGGGCCTCCGTCGATCGACGTAGGAAAGGCCGTCGACCGGATCCACGCCGGAAGTCGGTGACGGTGCCGACGGGAGGGAGAGGAGCGCCACACTTCCGGTCCTGAGCGTGCCGGTGCGCGACGCCTGGTCGGCGGCCGAGGACACTGGTCGCCGTGACTGATGTGCGAGAGACCCTGGATTACCAGACCTTCGGGCGGGCGGTGCGCGAACTCGCGCAGACGATCGCCGACGACGGCTACGAGCCCGACCTCGTCCTGAGCATCGCCCGCGGCGGGGTGTTCGTGGCGGGCGGTCTGGCGTACGCCCTGGACTGCAAGAACATCCACCTGGTGAACGTCGAGTTCTACACGGGCGTGGGCACCACTCTCGAGATGCCCGTCATGTTGGCGCCCGTTCCCGCCGCGATCGACTTCACCGACAAGAAGGTCCTGATCACCGACGACGTCGCCGACACGGGCAAGACCCTGAGGCTCGTGCACGACTTCTGCCTCGACCACGTCGCCGAGGTCCGGTCCGCCGTCATCTACGAGAAGTCGCACTCCCTGGTGAAGTGCGAGTACGTGTGGAAGCGGACCGACGACTGGATCGAGTTCCCGTGGTCGACGGAGGGGCCGGTCGTCAGGCGCGAAGGCCAGGTCCTCGACGCCTGACCGGGGGAACGACGTCGACGGTGGGGATCGGCAGGAGCGACAGCGGATCCCGGGCGGCGGCGGTCGAGGGCAGGGCTCCCGGCCGTCGCCGTCGAGGCCCCCGGCCTTCCACCGTGCCCGCCCTCCGCGTGCGAGCGCCACGAACGGGTGATGTCCCGGCCCACCGGTTCGCACTCGGAGTGTTGCGGCCGGACGGGGGACGGGGGTCACTACGTTGAGGTCCCGGGTCGTGCGGCCGGTTCACCGGATCGGCCGAGGACCGTTCCGCAATGACGTGACGCCGTTGCCGGCGGCCGGGCCGAGCCCCGGCCCTCGTACGAGGGAGAATCCCGTGATCTCGAAGACCAAGAGGGTCATCTGTTCCGTGGCCATGGCGCTCGCCGCGGCGGCCACGGCCACCGTCGGCCTGCCGGGCGGCGATGCCTTCGCCATCGACCACGTCGAGTGCGACGGGGGGCGCAACGACTTCCTGAAGATCTGGTCGCACCTCGACGGCCGTGACAGCGTCGACTGCTACGCGAACGGGGGGAGGACCGACTTCGGCGGGTGGTGGGTCGACCGGATCTCCACGGGCAACAACGACCTGACCTACTTCGACGTGAACGGTGACTCGGTGAGGATCTCCCGCTGGACCGACATCACCTTCCCGAACAATCCGCCGAGGGTCGCCGCCATCAAGATCGGGTGAGGGCACCGGCACGGCGGGGCGCTGTGGCCACCGCCCTCACCGATCGGTCCCGGTCGCCGGGAGGCAGTGTCACTGCTGCCTGCTTCGATGACCGGGAAAGACGGCGGCACCCTTCCGAGGAGAGCTTGTGGGCACGTGGGGCAGCGGGAACTTCGAGAGCGACACGGCTCTGGACCACCTGTCGATCCGCATCGACCGGATCGTCACCGAGGTCGCCGAGGCGATGGCCGGCGATCCCGTCGAGCTCGAACCCGACGAGTACTGGGGCGTCGCCGTGCCGTGCGACCTGGAGCTGCTGCACGTCCTGGCACGGGCCGGCCACGGTGTCGCGCAGCTGCCGGAGGCCGGCGTGATCACGGGGTGGAAGACGGCGTTCATGGCCGTCTGGGAGCGGACCATCGACGACCTGGAACCCTCCCCGGAATTCAAGGACGAACGCCGGTCGGTGCTGAACCGCACGTTCGACCAGCTGGCCGAGGTCGCCGCCCGGAACGGGGCGGGGGAGTCCGGGCGGTAGCGGAGCGCCCGACCGGAGCCGGGCGAGCCACCGCGGCGGCCGACGGCCGGCTCCGCGGCCGTACGGGCCCACCCGGCCCGCCGCGCACCGGCGGGTGGACGGGGTGCCCCTTCGGAGCGCCCCGTCCACCCGTTGCCCGTCGGATCGTCAGGTGCTCGCGACCAGGGGCGGCCTCAACCGCACGTCGGTGCTGCCCCGTGCGGCGTGCTGGTCGGCCCAGGAGAGCAGGGCGCTGCGGCAGGCGTGGTCGAGGTGGCGCAGTTCGCTCCAGTCGAGGTCGACCGCGCGGTCCGTCGGCAGCGACTCCAGCGTGTCCAGCAGCCGGGGCAGCCGCAGGAAGGTGGCGTTGCCGCTCAGCCGGACGTGCAGCGGTCGGCCGTCACCGTCGTCGGTGAGGTCGATGTGCAACTGGGAGGTCTGCCAGGCGCTCTTGGCGACGGCGAGGGCCACCCCGAGCAGCACGCCCTCGAAGAGGTTGGTGACGACGATCGCGCCCGCGGTGGCGACCAGCACCACGACCTCGCTGCGGTGCGCCCGCCACAGGGCCGCGCCCTGCCGCAGCGGGATCAGCTTGCCGCCGGCGTGGATCAGGACGCCGCCGAGGACGGCGAGCGGGATCAGCCCCAGGGCGGCGGGCAGCAGCGCGGCGAACAGCAGCAGCCAGACGCCGTGCAGGACGCGGGAGGCCTTGGTCCGGGCGCCGGCCTGGACGTTGGCGGCGCTGCGGACGATCACGGCGGTCATCGGCAGCGCGCCGAGCAGCCCGCACAGGGTGTTGCCGATGCCCTGGGAGGTGAGCTCCCGGTCGTAGTCCGTGCGGCGTCCGTCGTGCATCTGGTCGACCGCGGCGGCGCTGAACAGGCTCTCGGCGGAGGCGATGACGGCGAAGGCGAGCACGGTGCCCAGGCCCGCCGCGCTCGCGACGGCCGCGAAGCCGTCCGAGGTCGGGACGGCGACGGCGCCGAGCAGGCCGTCCACCTCCACCCGGGGGACGTCCAGGTCGAACAGCGCGGTCGCGCCGGCGGCGAGGGCGACCGCCGCCAGCGGGGCGGGCACGGTGCGGACGGGGGCGGGCAGCTTCTTCCAGCACGTCAGGAGGGCCACCGTGGCGGCCGTCATGACGACGGCGGTCATCGCGGCCCGGCCGGTCAGCCAGTCGCCGAGCAGCGCGGGGATCCCGGCCACCTTGGCGGTGCCGGTGCCCGGCGCGGAGCGGCCCGAGACGGCGTACAGCTGGCCGAGGATCAGGATGAGCCCGATCCCGGCGAGCATGCCGTGGACGACCGACAGGGAGATCGCGCGGAACCAGCGGCCCATCCGCAGCAGGCCCATCGTGACCTGGAGGACCCCGGCGGCGAGGACGAGGGGCCCCAGGGAGGCGAGCCCGAACTGCTGGACGGCGTCGTAGACGAGGACGGTCAGTCCGGCGGCCGGCCCGCTGACCTGGAGGCTGCTGCCGGGGAGCAGGCCGACGACCAGGCCGCCGACGATGCCGGTGATCAGGCCGCGTTCGGCGGGAACGCCGGAGGCGACGGCGACGCCCACGCAGAGCGGGACGGCGACCAGGAAGACGACCAGCGAGGCGGGCAGGTCCTGGCGCCAGTGCGCGAAGGGGCGGCGCGGCGCGGACGCGGCGGAACGGTCGGAACGGCCGGGGCCGTCGGTGACCCGGGTGCGCTTGGTGACCCGGGCGCGGTCGAGGAATCGGGTGCGGTCGGTGACTCGGGTGCGGTCGGGCGTGTTCACAGCGGCAGGAACCCCCGGTCCGATCCGGCGAGGACGGTGCCGGTGTGCACTTCGTAGTACCAGCCGTGCAGCCGCAGGGTGCCCTCCGCGAGGCGGCGGGTCACGCCCGGGTAGGTGCGCAGCCGGTCGAGCTGGGCGAGCACGTTGCGCTGCACCGGTCCCGCGACGTCCTCCTCCTGGTCGTGGGCCGGGACGGGGGTGAGGTGGTGGGTGGGCGGCGCGGCGTGCTCCAGCCAGGTCCGCACGGCGGGGACGGGGGCCAGGTCCTCGGCCCGGACGAGCGCGCCGATGGCCCCGCAGTGGGAGTGCCCGCAGACGATGACGTCGGGGACCCGGAGGATGTCGACGGCGTATTCGACGGTGGCCGCCTCTCCGCTGGGGGCGGCGGTGTCGTACGCGGGGACGATGTTCCCGGCGGTGCGCAGCTCGAACAGCTGCCCGGGGCGGGATCCGGTGATCAGGGCCGGCACCACGCGGGAGTCGGAGCAGGTGATGAACAGGGCTTCGGGTGCCTGCCCGGCCGAGAGCCGGCCGAGGTCGTGGCCGCTGGTGGCGAGCCGGTGCGGGAAGACACGGGCGTGCGTCACGAGGGACTGCATGAGAGGTCTCCTTCTGCCCGCCCGGGTGGTGCCGGGCGGGTGGGCTGCTGTCGTGGGGCAGCGGCGGGCTGACGCGCGCGGCGGTGCGGCCGGCGGTGTCGCGGTCCGGGTGGCGGCCCTCCGCCCGGGGGCATGGCGGTGCCGCGCGCGCCCGTCCTGGGCGCGCGCCGGATCGCGTGCGTGGTGCGTCAGCTCGCGGGAGCCGTCAGCAGCGGAACACCTGGAGGCGCGCGAGCGCGGCCGGTCTCGACCCGTTCGCTTCCGGTACGGGCCCGGTGGGCACCGCGACGGGTGCGGCCGCGACGCCGGAGCCGGCCGGGGCGCGGAGGGCCGTGCGCACGGCGGTGCCGCCGAGCGTGCGGCGGCGGGCACCGGCGTCGCGGCCGGTCAGGGCTTCCGCGGCGTGGTGGGCCTTGCAGGTCGGGTCTCCCTCGGCGGCCGCCGCGGGTTTCGGCAGCGGTTCGGCGGCGAACGCCTGGGCGCCGGTGCCGAGGACGGCGAACAGGGCCGAGACGAGGGTGGCGAGCAGGAGGGCGAGCCGCTTGCCGCGCGAGATTCGTCGTGCTGCCACTGCCGCCTCCCCTCGGGCCCGTAGCCGACCACCGTCGTGTCCAGCGTACCGACGGTGTGTAACCACGACGTTAGCTGCGGGCTCCGCCGAGGTGAGATTTCCCCGACATCGCGTGAGGGTTCTGTGTGGGTCGATCGGGCTTCGGCCACAGGGATATGAGGATGCGTCAAGTCCTCCGGACATGATCCCGTGTGCGTGGCGGACGGGGCGCGGGCCCGTGCTCGGGACGGGGCGGTGGTGGCTCGGAGCGCGGCGGCGCGCGGCACCGGGGAGGGCGGTGCCGCGCGCGTTCGGTCAGATGCCGGCGATCCGCAGGGTGGAGCCGACGGTGAGGTAGAAGGTGTGGGCGTCGGGGCCGAGGGCCAGGCCGGTCACCCAGGTGAGGCCGGTGATGCCCTCGGCCGGGACGAGGGTGTGGGTCGCGGTGTCCAGGGCGAGGACCGAGGCCGCGCCGTCGCCGCTGGTGAGGTCCTGCTGGACCAGGTACAGCCGGGTGCCGTCCGCGCTCACCGACGGGTTCTGCAGCCACTGGCCCGGGGTGATGTCGAGGGTGGAGAGGGCGCCGGTGGCGAGGTCGACGGCGTAGCCGTTGCCTTCGTTCCCCACGCCGTAGAGCCGGGTGCCGTCCGGGGAGAGGGCCAGGCTCGGGAGGGAGCCGATCGGGGCGGCGGTGGCGCCGACCACGGTCGGGGTTCCGGTTCCGGTGTCCAGGCGGACCAGGTTCTCGTCGGTGGCGGCGTACGCGGTGTCGCCGCCGGGCGGTGTGACGATCGAGCCCAGGTAGCGGCCGGGCACCGGCACGGCCGCGGTGAAGTCCTGCTGCTGCGGGGAGAAGGACAGGATGCGGGCGCTCGGCTCGGCCGGGCGGTGGTAGCGCGCCGGCCCGTCCTGCCCGACGTAGACCCTGGTGCCGTCCGGGCTGACCGCCAGCGAGGTGAGGGCCCCGGGGAGGGTCCCCTCGGGCCGGGGCTGGTCCGGTGCCGCCGTGCTGGAGACGACGGTGTCGGTGGCCGTGTCGATGGCGCCCAGGTCGGACAGCGGTGCCTTGCGGGCGGTGGAGAAGAGCACGTAGACGCGCGATCCGTCGGGGCTGACGGCCAGTGGTCCCGGACCGGCCCCGAGCCCGGTGGAGAGCGTCACCACCGCGGTGACCGCCCCGCTCTGGGTGTCGACCACCTTCACCTTGGCGCCCTTGATGCTGTCCTTCACCGCGACGTAGGCCTTGCGCCCGTCCGGGCTGACCGCCACCGAGGCGGGCGAGGAGTCGAGTTCGACGGTCCGCGGGACACCCGGGACCGGTCCGCCGGACGTGCCGGTGGCGGCGCCGGCGGAGCCGGACCCGGCGAGCAGCAGTGCCGCGCCCGCCACCAGGGTGCCTAACCAACGGGCCTTCGAGGAGAGCGAGTTCATGTGAGCCTCCGTTTCGGACACCGCGGGTTCCCGCGGTGGAAGGCAAACGCTACGGGACGCCCCCGGTACGAGGCGCGGGCCTTGGGACCCGGGACGAACGGCGGCCCGCCGCGCCCGGAGCGGGGGCGGCGGGCCGGCGGGAGTGGCGGCTCACCGGCCGGGGAGTTCCGACCCGGCCTTCTTCCACGCGGCGTCGCGCAGCAGGCGCAGGCCGTTGAGGCCGACGAGGACGGTGGATCCCTCGTGGCCGAGCACGCCCAGCGGCAGCGGGAGGGTGGCGACCAGGTCCCAGACCACCAGGACGGTGATGAACACCGAGGCGATCACCAGGTTCTGCACGACGAGGCCGCGGGCCCGGCGGGAGAGCGCCACCACGGCCGGGACGGTGGCGAGTTCGTCGCGGACGATGACCGCGTCGGCGGTCTCCAGGGCGAGGTCGGAGCCGGCCCGGCCCATGGCGATGCCGGTGTGGGCGGCGGCCAGGGCGGGGGCGTCGTTGACGCCGTCGCCGATCACCAGCACCTTGCGGCCGGCCGCCTCCTGCTCCCGGACGGCGGCGACCTTGTCCTGGGGCAGCAGACCGGCCCGGACGTCGGTGATGCCGACCTCGGCGGCCAGGTGGGCGGCGGCCCGCGGGTTGTCGCCGGTGAGCAGCATCGGCGCGGTCCCGGTCAGTGCCGTCAGCGCGGTGACGGTGGCGGCGGCGTCCGGGCGCAGCCGGTCGGCGAGGCCGAGCACGCCGGCCGGCTCGCCGTCCACCTCGACCAGGACGGCGGTGCGGCCGCCCTGTTCCAGTTCGGCGACGATGGCGGCGGCGGGGCTCCCGGGGCCGGTCAGCAGCCGGGCGGGGGCGCCGACCGCGACGGCGCGGCCGTCGACGGTGGCGGTGACGCCGGTGCCGGGCGTGGAGGTGAAGTCCTCGGCGGTGGCGAGGGCCAGGCCGCGGGTGCGGGCGGCGTCGACGACGGCGCGGGCGAGCGGGTGCTCGCTGGGGTGCTCGGCCGCGGCGGCGAGGGCGAGCAGGTGGGCATCGGTGAGGCCGGAGGCGGGGAGCGGGCGGAGGTCGGTGAGGCGGGGGGTGCCCTCGGTGAGGGTGCCGGTCTTGTCGAGGGCGACGGCGTCGACCTGGCCGAGGCGTTCCATGACGACGGCGGACTTGACCAGCACGCCGTGCCGTCCGGCGTTGGCGATGGCGGAGAGCAGCGGCGGCATGGTGGCCAGGACCACCGCGCACGGGGAGGCGACGATCATGAAGGTCATCGCGCGCAGCAGCGAGCCGGTGAAGGCGGCGCCGAGGGCGAGGGGGATCGCGAAGACGGCGAGGGTCGCGGCGACCATGCCGATCGAGTAGCGCTGTTCGACCTTCTCGATGAACAGCTGGGTGGGTGCCTTGGTCTCGGCGGCCTCCTCGACCAGCTGGACGATCCGGGCGATCACCGAGTCGGAGGCGTCCCGCTCGACCCGGATCCGCAGGGCGCCGGTGCCGTTGAGGGTGCCGGCGAACACCTCGTCACCTCGCTGCTTGGCGACGGGCAGCGGCTCGCCGGTGATGGTGGCCTGGTCGACCTCGCTCGCGCCGTCCAGGACCCGTCCGTCGGCGCCGATCCGCTCGCCGGGCCGTACGAGGACGGTGTCGCCGACGGCCAGCTCCTCGGTCGGCACGGTCTCCTCGCCGCCGTCGGGCAGCAGCCGGGTGGCGGTCGCGGGGGCGAGGTCGAGCAGTCCGCGCACCGAGTCGGCGGTACGGGCGGTGGCCAGTGCCTCCAGGGCGCCGGAGGTGGCGAAGATGACGATCAGCAGCGCGCCGTCCATGACCTGCCCGACGGCGGCGGCGCCGAGCGCGGCCACGATCATCAGCAGGTCGACGTCGAGGGTCCTCTCCCGGAGCGCCTGGAGTCCGGCCCAGGCGGGTTCCCAGCCGCCGGTGGCGTATGCGAGGGCGTACAGCGGGCCCCAGGCCCAGGCCGGGGCTCCGGTGAGCTGGAGCGGCAGCGCGACCAGGAAGAGCACGGTCGCGGCTGCGGCCCAGCGGGCCTCGGGCAGCGACAGCACCCGGGTGCGGCGGCGCGGAGCGGAATCCGGGCGCGGGACCGTCGGCGAGGGCCGCTCGATCACGGTTGAGGACATGGCGAAGAGACCCTTCACACGGCAGGAGGGCTGACTCAATCACCATACAGGAACATATGAACACCCCTTCATGTGTCGGTTGTAGTATTGCCCCATGGGTCATGGAGCCGCTCCCACCACCGCCGTCCCGCGCACGCGCCTGGACGCCGAAAGCGCCGCCCGGGTGGCGACCACCCTCCAGGCGCTCGCCACCCCCTCCCGACTGCTGATCCTCTCCCGCCTGCGCGAAGGGCCCTGCGCGGCCACCGAACTCGCCGCCGAGGTCGGCCTGGAGCAGTCCGCCTGCTCCCACCAGCTGCGCCTGCTGCGCAACCTCGGCCTGGTCGTCGGTCGGCGCAACGGCCGCCAGGTCGTCTACGCGCTCTTCGACAACCACGTCGCCGCGCTGCTCGACCAGGCCGTCTACCACATCGAGCACCAGCGGCTCGGGCTCAGCGACGCACCCGACGACGAGCCGTCCGGCGAAGCCGTCGCCTACTGAACGGACCCGCTTCCGAACGGACTCGCGCGGCCGATCGGCAACGGTCCGGAAGCAACGACGCGCCGCCGACGGCCCCCGGGGCCGTCGGCGGTCGCGGGCGGCGTGCGTCGCCTACGGCAATCGGGTGTGCTCGGTGCGGCTCTCGGCGATGCGCTGTGCGGCGAGGTCGCGGGCCCGGTCGCGGTCGTGGCCGGTGAGCCGGGCGAGGATCGTCGCGAGGGGCCTGATCCTGCCGTAGCCGCCCCAGTGGCCCTCGGGGATCTCGGTGGGGAAGACCCAGACCCGGCCGGGGTCGCGCGGCCAGGCGCCGTCCTCGGCGTCCAGGACGGCCTCGGTGACGTCGGCGATGACGCCCGCGCGCTTGCGGGCGTCGAGCTGGCCCTCGGGGACGGACGGGACGACCTTGTAGCGCGGGGCGTCCGCGGGCTCGCCGCCGACGTAGACGGCGGCCGGCCGGTGCAGGAAGAGCCAGGACACCGAGCGGGTGACCGGGTCGGCGGGGTCGAAGCCCTCGTGGCGGATCAGGATCTCGGTGATGCGGTCGAGCAGGGCCGCTTCCGCCTCCGGGCGGAGTGCGCCGTCGGGGATGTGGACGTCGAGCATCGGCATGGCCGTCGCCTCCTGGATTCGATTCCTGGATTTAATTTCTCAACTCAGGTGGCTCGGAGCCTAGCCGGAGCTGAGTGCAGATTGTCAACCCAGGTGCGCCGGGCGGTCTAGGATCGAGCCATGACGGAGCAGCGGGAGCAGCGGCAGACACGGCGGATCGACCCGGCGAACTGTTCGGTCGGGCGCGCCCTCGCGGAGGTCGGCGAGCGGTGGTCGCTGCTGATCGTGCGGGAGGCGCTGGACGGCGTCACCCGCTTCGCGGAGTTCCGTGCCCGGCTCGGCATCGCCAGCAACCTGCTGTCCACCCGGCTCGATCGCCTCGTCGCCGCGGGTGTCATGAACCGCGTCGCGTACCAGGAGCCCGGGGACCGGCAGCGCTTCGAGTACCGCCTCACCGAGAAGGGCGCCGACCTGCGGCCCACCGTGATCGCCCTGCTGGAGTGGGGCGACAAGTACCTCGCCGACGAGCAGGGCCCGTCGGTCGTCGTCCGGCACGGCACCGCCGAGGACCACGACTGCGACGAACCGGTCACCCTCGTCCTGACCTGCGCCGCCGGCCACACCGGCCTGCCGCCGGACTCCGTCTACCGCAGCCCGGGCCCGGGCGCCCGCTTCCTGCCGTCCTGAGCGGGCTCATCCGCCGGCACCTCTCCGCGCACGCCCACCGGGCCACCGGGCCCTGATCCGCCGAGGCGAACGGCACGCCTGGGCTTGCCGTAGGGCCTGTGTGAGGACGGTCCATCGGCATCCACGTCATGCTGATGGACCGTCATGTCGCTTCCTCGCTGCGGGCGTTGTGCGTCGGACGGCTACCTCCGACGCGGGACGACCGCGGTGCCGGCGTCCAGGTCGATACCCGTGCGAGGCGGGGCGCCGGCGTGGTCGTCGTCCCGCATGGCCAGCTGGGTCCGGCGCTGCTCGATCTGCACCCGCTTGTTGGCGTTGAAGAAGGCGTGCAACTCCTCGGTCGCGGTGGCGCCGAGGCCGAGTCCGCCGCTCCGCGTTCGAGCGGCCAGCCGGCGGTGCAGCCATCCCGGACGGCCGGATCGCATCACGAGATGCCGAATCGAGGCCAGAGTGAAGGGCACGATCACCAGCACCGCCATGAAGAGCAGACCCGACATCATCACCATGCCGACCCAACGTGCGGCGGTGGCACGCCAGTTCCGCGTCGCCCGGCCGTGATCGCGGGTGACATCGGCTTCTGCGGCTGCTCCATCGTGAGGTCGATCCCGGTGGCCGCTGCATCGCCGCCTACGCCCGGGGGCTTCCCGGCCCGCCTTGACACCCTCCCGCCGCCAAGACCATGATTCCATTAATTGACTAGTGGAATTGAGGATGTGCGCATGGCAGACGCATCAGCTCCGGGCGGCTCGCCCGACGCCTGGGCCATGGAAGCCCGCGGTCTGGGGAAGCGCTACCGCCGCGGCTGGGCGCTGCGCGACTGCTCGTTCCGGCTGCCGACCGGGCGCATCTGCGGGCTCGTCGGCCCCAACGGGGCGGGAAAGAGCACGCTGTTGGGCCTCGCCGCCCAGCAGGTGCGGCCGACGGAGGGCGAGCTGCGGCTCTTCGGCGTCCCGGCGGGCGACGGGGCGACGAGGCCGAGGATCGCGTTCCTCGGCCAGGACAAGCCGCTGTTCAAGGGGTTCACCGTCGCGGAGACGCTGCGCATGGGCGCCGAGCTCAACCCCGGCTGGGACATGGCCTCGGCCGAGCGGATCGTCCGCTCCGGCAAGGTGCCGATGGACGCCCGGATCGGCACCCTCTCGGGCGGCCAGCACACCCGCGTCGCGTTCGCGCTCGCCTTCGGCAAGCGGCCCGATCTGCTGATGCTGGACGAGCCGATGGCCGATCTGGACCCGCTGGCCCGCCACGACCTGAGCGCCCTGCTGATGGCGGAGGCCGTCGAGCGCGGCATCACCGTCGTGATGTCCACACACCTGCTCTCCGAACTGGAGGACATGTGCGACTACTTGCTGGTCCTCGCCGACGGCCGGGTCCGGCTGGCGGGTGACACGGAGGAGCTCGTCCCGGCCCACGCGCTGGTGACGGGGCTCGTCACCGAGGGCGACCCGCTCGCCGCGCTGGCCCCGCACACCGTCGTCGAACTCCGCTCCCAGGGGCGGCAGTTCCAGGCGCTGATCCGACCGAACGGCCCGTTGCGCCCCGAATGGGCCGTCGACGAGCCCACCTTGGAGGAAGTGCTGCTGGCACACCTGCGCTCGCCGGAGGCGCCTGCCCTGTACACATCCGGCGCCCGTCACGAGGCCGAAGGGGCCCTCACCTCATGAGCACCACCCTGACCGACACGCCCCGGACGGCCACCCGGGAGCCCGGACGCCGGCTGCTGAGCGGGCTGAACTGGCTCGTCGTGCGCCAGCACCGGGCGGTGCTGCTCACCGCGGCCGCCGCGGTCCTGCTCGGCTCGGCCTGGATCGTCTACCAGCGCAACCGTCTGGCCGGCGTCCTCGAAGAGCTCGGCTGGCCCGACAAGGAACCGCCGATGCCGGTGCCCGGCTCGGCGGGCATCAGCCTCACCACCACCGCCCTGGGCATGCTGCCGATCCTCCTCGGCGTCTTCCTGGGCGCCCCGCTGATCGCGGCCGACCAGGAGCGCGGCACCCTGCGACTGGTCACCACCCAGTCGGTGTCCCGCCGCCGGTGGCTCACGGCCAAGCTCGCCTGGAGCTACGCGGCGGCGCTGCTGGCCGGTGCGGTGCTCTCGGCGGTCTTCACCTGGTGGTGGAAGCCCTACCGCTCGGCGTTCCCGGGCCGGTGGTACGACGGGAACGTCTTCGACCACACCGGCCCGGTGCTCCCCGCCATGTGCCTCTTCCTCACCGCCGCCGGGGTCACCATCGGCATGCTGGTGCGCCGGGTCGTCCCGGCGATGGCGGTCACGTTCGCGTTCTCGATGGTCGTCCAGATCGTCTGGGGACAGCTGCGCGCCAACCTCGCGCCGTCACGGAGGTTCAGCTACCCGTACGGCGGCGGCATCCGCGAGCAGCTGAACGATCCGTACGAACTGGACAGCTGGATCGGTGCCGCCGACGGCCGCCTCTTCGGCTGGGGAACGTGCACCAAGCAGACGGAAGCGGCGTCGGACGCCTGCCGGGAGCAGCTCGGGATCGTCAACGACGTCATCGAGTACCTCGACTCCAGCCAGATGCCGGCGATGCAGTGGACCGGCGCGGGCATCCTGCTCGCGGCCACCGCGGTACTCACCGCGTTCACGGTGCGGTGGGTGTCCGGGAAGGTGTAGGGCGCGGCACCGTGCGCGACCTGCGTATGGTTTCGGCAGTACGAAACAGGAGGTGAGAAGGACATGGTCGTGTTCCGCATCAACCGACGCAGCGGAGTGGCGACGTACCTCCAGATCGTGCGGCAGGTGGAACAGGCCCTGCGGATGGGCGCCCTGGAAGTGGGGGACCGGCTGCCGACGGCCGCTCAGGTCGCGGCGGACACCAAGGTCAACCCGAACACGACCCTCAAGGCGTACCGCGAGCTGGAACGCGCGGGGCTCGCCGAGGTCAGACAGGGGGCGGGCACCTTCATCACCCGGGCCCTGGCCCCGGCCCAGGAGGGCCCCGACTCCCCGCTCCGGGCCTCGCTGACCACGTGGATGGACGAGGCACGGTCCCAGGGCCTCACCGGCGAGGAGGTCACCGCCCTCTTCCGGGCGGTGCACTCGGCGGTGTTCCCCGCCGAGACGGACGGCTGACGGCCGGCCCGGCTGTGCCGGGTCGGCCGGAGCTTCCCCGGTGCCGGGCCGCGGATGAGGCGTCACTCACCGCGGACGGTGAGGCGTCCGGTGGCGTCGAGCCGGGCGAGGCGGTCGTGTTCCCGCTCGGCCCACCGCCGTACCCGGTCGGGGTCCAGCGGGGTGCCGTGGCCGACGTGGAGGGTGGTGGGGTCGAGGGCGAGCATCTCGCGGAGGCTGGCGAGGTTCTGCCGGGGGTCGTCGTGGAAGGGCGGGTTGGCGGGCTTGCCGGGGACGAGTCCCATGAAGGAGCCCGCGATCAGGTCGCCGGCGACGAGGTCTCCGTCGTCGGTGAGGACGGAGACCGATCCGGCGGTGTGGCCGGGGGTGGGCATGACGCGCGCCGCGAGGCCGAAGTCCTCCAGGTTCGTCTCGCCGCGCAGGAGCACCGCGGGCTCGAACGGCTCGGCCCGGGCGTGGAGTTTGCGGTTGCGGGCCATGGCGCGGCCCATCGGGCCGGTGGGCAGGTAGGGTTCGCGGACCCGGCCCGAGCGGTACGGCCCGAGGTCGGCGACGTGCCCGGCGACGGGCGCGCCGGTGAGCCGGTGCAGCTCGGCGGCGGAGCCGAAGTGGTCGATGTGGCCGTGGGTGATGACGATCAGCGAGACGTCGGCGGGATCGACGCCGTGGGCGGTGACCTGGTCGAGGATCCTTCGGCCGCTGCCGGGGGTTCCGGCGTCGACGATGACCGGTCGGCGGCCGAGCAGCAGGTAGGCGTTGATGGTGTGCCGGCCCATGACCGGGATCGGGACGACCTTCGTGCGGGGCATGGTTCTCCTCGGAGGTGTGCTGGTCGATGCCGCGCGTGCGGGCATGGCGGGGCTCGGCCGGTGCGTCGCGGGTGCGCTGGCGCCCGGCTGGCGGGTGGGGTGGGGCGGAGGCTCAGAAGCGGCGGCGGTACTCGGCCGGGGTGGTGCCCAGCCGCCGTCGGAAGACGCGGTGCAGCGTCTCCACGGAGCCGAGGCCGCTGGCGGCGGCGACCTCCGGCAGGCTCCGGTCGGTGTCCTCCAGCAGCCGGCGGGCGGCCTCCAGCCTGGCCGCCTCCACATAGGCGGCCGGTGTCGTGGAGGTGCGCTGGTGGAACAGCCGGGTGAAGTGGCGCGTGCTCAGGTGGGTGCGGGCCGCGAGGGCCTCCAGGGAGAGGTCCTCGGTGAGGTGCTCGCCGATCCACCGGCGCAGCTCGTCGATCCGGTCGTCCGAGGAGTGCCGGACGGAGTGCCGGACGGAGTGCCGGACGTCGTTCCGGACGGCGCTCTGGACGGACAGCGGCACGCTGAACTGGCTCTGCCCGCCGGAGCGTTTGACGTACATCACCATCATCCGGGCGGTCGCGAGCGCGAGGTCCTGGCCGTGGTCCTCGGCGACCATGGCCAGCGCCATGTCCATCCCCGAGGTGACGCCGGCGCAGGTCCACACCCGCCCGTCCCGGATGAAGATCGGATCGGGATCGACCCGGACGCCGGGGTGCTCGGCGGCCAGTCGAGCAGCGGTGAGCCAGTGGGTCGTGGCGGGCCGGCCGTCCAGCAGCCCAGCGGCGGCCAGCAGGTGCGCCCCCGCGCAGATCGACCCGGTCCGCCGGGCCCGGGGTGCCGCACGGCGCAGCCACTCGGTGACCTGGTGGTCGATCACCGGCTCCACACCGCCGTCGACGAGCTCGATGGCCCCCGACACCAGCAGGGTGTCGATCGGGCCGGCCACGTCGTCGAAGGCCAGATCGGCCATCAGCCGCACGCCGCTGGAGGTGGTCACCGGGCCGCCGTCGGGCGTCGCGATCCGCACGAGGTAGCCGGGCCGGTCGGCTCCGGCGACCCTGGAGGCGACGGAGAACACCTCGGCGGGTCCGGTGGCGTCCAGCAGCTCGATGCCGGGGAAGGCGACGATCACGACGCGGTGCGGTGGGGGCATGCCCCGATCCTTCCGCCCGACCGGACACGGCCGCAACGACCAGGATCTGTCACATCAGGCCATCGGGGGCGGCGGCCGGGGCCCGCACGTTCCGCTCCGTGCTCCGTGCTCCGTGCTTCGGGGTCCGGGGTCCGGGGTCCTCGGGTTCAGTGCGACCAGTGGGCGTCGTCGAGATCCGGCCGGAGGGACGTGGTCGGCTGTGCGGAGTCCGGGTCGTACTCGACGCCCGCGCCGCGGACGGACAGGGTGAGGGTGAGGGTCTGGTCGGGTTCCGGGGTGAGGGTGACGTAGACGGCGACGTCCGCGGAGACTTCGGCGCTGAAGTGGTAGTCCGGGCCCTTCAACGGATCACCGGGGGTCCAGATCGGCTGTTCCTGCTTGTAGCCGTGCGACCTCCAGGCGGCCTCGATGCCGTTCTTCAGTTCCTCGCGATGGGAGGCGCTGATCCTGGTGCGGGCGGTGAGCTGACGGTCGACGAAGGACAGCGTGCTCGGCCCGCCCTCCGGGCGCCTCTCGTACTGGCGGACGCCGTATCCGGTGTCGCTCAACGCCAGGCCGTGGCTCAGACCGCCCACCGTGTTCTCGACGGCGAGCTGGCTGCGCTCACGGAACGCGGCCGCGGTCAGCCGGACCCGCTCAGGTCCGGGCTTGGAGGCGTACGGGTCGTCAGGACAGATGTAGATCCACAGACCGATGTAGAGCGCGAACACGACTCCGACCAGGGCGGCGAGACCCACCACGGCCCCCAGACAGCCCTTCGCCAACCCTCTGTCGAACACTCCGGCCCCTCCCTCTCGCTTCGTGTCGCCACGGTAGGAGCTCGACTCGGACCGACGCCTGAGTAGCCGTACTCAAGCGGGTACGGGAGTACCGGACCACTTCGCGGGTGAGGGCGGTCGCCGTCGGTGCGGCCCCCACCAGGTGCGCCCCTCCACAACCCACCGCGGAGGGGCAAGCGAGCGGGGAGAGGGGGAGTGCCAGCCACGACCCAGGTCCCAA
>NZ_JBHXLL010000020.1:123376-136751 GCF_042721415.1 Kitasatospora sp. NPDC058444
TTCGTACCTCCCCCCCCCCCGCCTCTTGTTTCCCTTATCTCTGGGGGTTCCGCGAGCCCCCCCGGGGGGGGGGGGGGGGGGGGGGCGGGGGGGGGGGGGGGGGGGGGGGGGCCGCGGCCCCCCACCGCTGCGGGGTGGGTCAGTCGATGGGGTGGAGGGGGATGTCCAGGTAGGACTCGGTGCCCTTCGGGGAGGTGATGTCGATGGTGGACACCGGGGTGGTGGTGTTGTCGTAGGCGAAGAAGGGGTCGTGGGTGTCGATGACCAGCTGGAGCCGGCGGCCCTTGGCCACGACGTAGTCGGCGGGCTGGAGGGGGAAGGTCACGGTGGTGGCCCGGCCCGCCTGTTCGGCGGTGAAGGTGTACGGGGCGTGGGTGACGATCTGGGCCCTGCCGGTGGCCGGGTCGGTGTCCAGGAGGTAGGCGACGATCGTGGTGTCCGCCTGCTGCGGCTTGACCGTGACCCTCAGTTCCAGCTCGCCCCGGACGCGCGAGGCCTGCTCCAGCGGCGCGGTGGCGAAGAAGGAGGCCAGCCCGCGGTCGATCTCGGCGGTCCGGTAGCTGTGGGGCAGGCCGAGGCGTTCGGCCATGCCGGTCTGGATCAGCTTGGGGGCGACGACGATGTCGGTGCCCGTGCCGGTGGCCTTCACCGAGCGCGTCCAGCCCGCCTGCGGCTTGTCCGGGGTGAGCTGTCCGTCGCCCTGCCCGGCGGGGGCGTCGGCGAGGTGGAACCGCTTCTTGGGCAGGGCGTAGTCGTCCCAGGTGGCGTGGCGGAGGTCGGAGAAGGGGTTGAACATGAGCTCGGAGCGGACGTCGAACCGCGGAGGCTGTCCGTCGCCGGCGCTGCCGCCGAGGTGGTGGTCCATCCACCGGTAGGCCATGTCGGTGGGCTTGGAGGCGAGGCCGGCCAGGCCCGGGAACTCGGCGTTGCCGTGGTCGCCGACCTGGATGAGCAGGCCCTTGGGCGCGGTCAGACGGTTGTGGAAGTCGATGACGGCGGGCACGGAGAAGATGGTCTCGTGCCAGGTGGTGGTCAGCAGGAGGGGCGTCGCGGTCTCGTTGTACTTCTCCAGGTAGGTCCTGGGGGAGCGGACCCGGGCGAACTCCCTGACCTCGTCGTCGATGGTGTTGGCGCGGATCTTCTGGATGATCCCGCGGAACTCCTTCGAGCACCGGTCCTCGCCGAACATCTTGACCAGGGCTTCGAACGCCGCGAGGTGGCGGGTGTTGTTCTCGTACAGCGAGGCGAGGAGGTCGCCCCAGGCGCTGGTGCCCGCGACGGCCTTGATCCGCTGGTCGTGCGCGGCCGCCAGGAGGCTCGTGCCGGCGCCGTAGGAGGCACCGAAGAACCCGATCCGGTTCGGGTCGATCCCGTCCTGCGCCACCAGCCAGTCGATCACCTCGGTGGCGTCGGCGACGTCCTGAGGTCCGGCGACGTGGATCTCGCCCGTGGACCTGGCGAGGCCGCGCTGGCTGTAGGCCAGGACGGCGTAGCCGCCCTGCGCCCAGCGCGCGATCATGCCGAGGTAGGCATGATGCCCCATCTTGATCAGTGGGGCGGGCAGGATGACGGCGGGGCAGGTCTGCCCGGGGGCGAGGTTGCGCGGGATGCTCAGCGACGCGTCCAGGACCGTCCCGTCCGCCATGGGGAGCGAGACTTCCGCGTACCCGGCGATCTCCGCGTAGACCTCGTAGTCGTCGGCCAGGCCCCACTGGTCCAGCCGGCCGATCCGGCGCGGCGACGGGTCCAGCAGCGCCTCGCGGATCGCTTCCAGCTTCGCGAGGCCGTCGGGCTCGATGGGGAAGAAGGGATCCGTGGTTCCGTCGACAGACATGGGTGTACCCGCCTTCTGTAAAAGGGATGGTGACGATGCGTCGCACACATGATCGCTCTGCTGGGATCACTCCAGAGGCAGGTTCCTTGTCGGTTCACTCGAACGAATGAACGCAGTCGTTCAGGCCTTCCCACTGACAACGAGTCAGATAGGTCGACCGAGACCGGCAGGCTGCGCAGCCGAAGGCGCCGACCGGGCGCTCCGGGCGCTCCAGGCGCGAGTGCGCCGGTGCCATGGGTGTGAGCGCATCCCACCATCCCCCGTAGCCCACGGCCCGGGCCGTGAAATTGGGTTGCGCGGCTGGTGGCAAGGGCTTTAGAACGGCGTAGTTGCCCAAGGCGAGTCGTTGGGAGCTCCGCGGTCCGGTCGCTCGGGCTGCCGGGGCGGCCCTCGGGGAGGAACACCGGATCGATGACCACGCTTTTGCTGCCCTTCGGTACCGAACGGCTCCTCCTGCGTCCGTTCACGCCGGACGACGTCGATGACTTGTACGCGTACCAGAGCCTCCCCGACGTCGCCCGCTACCTCTACCGGCCACCGCTCACCCGCGAGCAGTGCACGCAGACCCTGACGCGGCGCGCCGCCGGCACGGCGTGGGCCGAGGACGGTGACGCCCTCGCGGTCGCCGTCTGCCCGGTCGGCGAGGCGAAGGTCGTCGGCGAGGTCACCCTGAAGCTCGCGAGCGCGCGGGCATGCCAGGCCGAGATCGGCTGGACGTTCAACCCGGCCTACAGCGGCCGGGGCTACGCGACCGAGGCGGCGCGGGCGACCGCCGAGCTGGCCTTCGCCGAACTGGGCGTCCACCGGCTCTTCGCCCGCCTCGACGTGCTCAACGCCGGGTCGGTGCGCGTGTGCGAGCGCCTCGGCATGCGCCGGGAGGCGCACCTCGTCGAGAACGACCTCGACGAGGACCGCTGGGGCAGCGAGTACGTCTACGCGACGCTCGCCCGGGAGTGGAAGGCCGATCGGGCCTGACGGCGGGGCGGGGACGATCCCCGGCAGGCAGACATTAAGGCAAGGAAGCCTCGCCTAACAACATTTCGTGTCGTCAGATCTCGGCTTCGCATCGAAGGGGCCACGCTTCGGGGGCCAGGGGTCGATTCAGAGCTTTCCGGATTGACCAGGGAATCGACAGAAAGGTAAGCCTTACCTGATTTTTGCGTCAGTCGTTTGGAGGCCCCCAGTGTCCGCTCTGCCCTCGGAGCCGTCCGTGCCTGCTCTCCCCGGGTCCGCATGGACCGGTGGAGCGCCCGCCCGACCGGTGCGCCTGCACGATGGGTGGTGGACGGTCGCCGCCGCGGCCGTGGCGGCCTGCGCCGGCCTGGTGGCGTGTGCGTGGATCTCCACGCACATCGACGTCGACCCGGCGCTGCACACGGCGGCCCTCTTCGTCCACCTGGCCTCGCTGGTCCTCGGCTTCGGCGCCGTTCTCGTCGCCGACTACTACGGCCTGCTCTGGATGACGCGGCGGTGCACCCTGCACGAGGCACTCGGCGCCACCTCGCGGCTGCACCTTCCGATCTGGGCCGGGCTCGGAGGACTCATCGTCAGCGGTGTGATGCTGGAGCCCAAGCTGTCGTCCGCCCTCACCTGCGTCAAGCTCGCCCTGGTCCTCCTCCTCACCGTCAACGGCCTCCAGGCCGGGCTGCTGAACCAGCGCATGGCCCAGCACGGACCCACCGCGCTCACCCCGCGCCTGCTGGCCTGGGGCGCCGGCACCGCGCTCGTCTCCCAGATCTGCTGGTGGGGTGCGGTCGTGATCGGCTTCCACAACAGCCAGCACTGACGGGCCGGTCGCCGGCGCCGGTCGCAGTCCCGCCCAAGCGGTGCCTCGCCGGAAGGGGCGAGGCACCGCTTGGGTTGGGGGAGTGCTCAGAGGAGGCCGAAGTCGAACTCGCCGGTGGCGACGGCGGCGATGAAGGCAGCGTGGGCGGCGCGGTCGATCAGCAGGGCGGGACCGGAAGGGTCCTTGCTGTCGCGGACTGCGACCGCCCCGGGGAGGAACCCGTATTCGACGCAGTTCTCGTTGCCGCCGCTGTAGCTCGACTTCCGGAAGGTGAAGCCAGTCGCCTCGGCGTCGGGATAGTGGGTCACTTGATCAGTTCTCTCTGTGCGGTGATGAACTCGAGCGAGGAGTCGACAGAAAGGGCTTCGGCCGTGATCTCCTGGAACTTCGCCCGGTACAGCTCGACGTCGGCCGGGTCTTCGATCCAGAATCCGGCGAGCATGCCTTCGACGAAGACGACGTCGAGGTCCTTCCGCTGAGGGAATCCGAGCAGGGCGAGCGCGCCGCTCATGCCCGGGTGGATCGCCGCACCCGCCGGCATCACCTGAATGTTGACGTTCGCCAACCGGCTCAACGTGAGCAGCTTGTCGAGTTGCGGGCCCATGATGTCGGGGCGATTCGCGATGGCCCGGAGCGCGGCTTCATGGATGACCGCCCAGACCTCGACGGGATTCGGGCGGGTCAGGATGGACTGCCGTGCCATGCGGACCTGTACGAGGTCGTCAACCGTGCCGGTCTTCGTGGTCCGGAGTCGGTCGATGACAAGCCGAGCGTATTCGGCGGTTTGGAAGAGTCCCGGAATGAAGGCGGGTTCGTAGGTTTTGAAGGTCGAGGCCTCGGTCTCGAGCATGATCAGGTCGGTTGCCGACACGTTGATCACGTCGCGGTAGCTCAGCCACCAGCCGCGCTTGCTGCCGTCCTTCGTGATGGCGATCAGGCTGGCGCGGAAGTCCTCGTCGTCGCAACCATAGTGGTCGAGGAGCTTGTTGACGTCCTCGATCTTGGCCGCCGTGCGGGCGTTCTCGATCCGGTTCAGCTTGGCCAGGCTCATGCCGGTGGCATCGGCTGCCGTGTCCGCGGCGATCATCGCTTGCTCACGGAGCCGTCGCAGTTCCTCACCCAGCCGACGACGGCGAACGGTTGATACCGCCATGCGATGCCCCTCCTGACCTCTCGGTGGACCAGTTTGCCCTTGCCGATTGCACGGGCGCTACCGACAACTGGCAGGGAGTGGCACCGAATTCGGGTTCGATATGAGATTTTGCAGATTAGTTGAGCCAGCTTGCGCATGTGATGGCCATCACGTCATGCTGAGTGTAGCCGATCGCATGCTCTGAGTGATCAGGGTTGGGATCTGGTTGCGCTTTTCCGTCATTCCATTGCTTCGATCGCGCGTTTGATCGATTGATGGTCATATCTGAAGCCCCGCGGAGGTTTCATCGTGCTCCCCCACGAACTCCCCCCTGACTGGTCGGCCGCGCGCGAGGAGTTGCGCGAGGCCACGGCGCGCGCCGGGTGGAAGCCCGACCTCGTCGCCGATGCCGAGATCGCGCTGCTCGAACTGTTCGTCAATGCCTGGCGTCACGGCGGTAGTTCGGCGCCCCTCGTCGTGATCGCGCTGCTCGACCGGGTCCTCCGGGTCTCCGTCAGCGACGGCAACCCCCTCCTCCCGGTCGAGCGCGACGACCCCGACCTCTACGCCGTCACCGGTAGGGGCCTGTGCCTGGTCCGCTCGCTCACCCACCGCTCCGGCGCGGAGCCCCGGAAGTCCGGGAAGTCCTGCTGGTTCGAGCTGGACGCCGCCGCGTGACCGCCGACCACCGCCGCCCGACCGGGCCGGCCGACGCGATCATGCGTACCTACACCGAGCCGGAGGTCGCCTCGCTGCTCGACGAACTCCGCGAGCGAGGGCGGAAGTTCGGGCTGATCTGGCCCGCCCTGGCCACCGACCAGGTGGTCGACGGACGGGTCCTGGTCCGCTTCGGCTGTGCTCCGGCCAGCACCGTGCTCAACCTCCTCGCGATCCTCCGTCACTACGACAAGGCCGAGGCCCCGTGCGACTCCTGATCAACCTCGCCCTTCCCCTTCTCCTGCTCCTCGCCATCGCCGTCGTCGGCCTCTGCGCGGTCGCCGTCCTGCGGATGCCCCACCGCCCGGACCCCATCGCGACCACGACCACCACCGCTCCCGACCGGGACCGCGATCGCCAACCCGTGGCCTGAAGCCCCACCCCGCCCTCAACCGCCCGGCCGGACCCGCCGGGCGGTTGAGGGCGCGCGTGGGAAGTCGACTCCGCCGACCTCTCGCGCAGCACACCCCACGGGTCCCGCCGGCCAGCGCCCCACGACGCTCGGCGTGCGCCCGCGTTTCCCCGGCTGCCGGTCTGTCGGCCCGTGACGGTGGGACGCGGTCCGGCGCCCTCTGGCACGGCAGGAGGGGATGACCATGCCGGCACCTGCGCTGGACAGGCTGGGGGGAGCGGCTCGGAGAGCCGGAGCGGTTGGAGGGGGCGTTCGCGGGCTGCCATGCCGGCCCGCGGATCGGTTACGTGGCGGCCCCCGCCCGGGGTGAGGGCTGAGTGGTTCGTCGGCCGGTGGGCGTAGGTCGCGCGCCGCATGTGCGGGTGAAACCCGGTGGCTACGATCGCCGATCATGACCAAGGCAAGCATTCAGCGCCCGACGGCGGAGCGGGTACGCGACACTCTGGAACGGCTCGTCGCCGAGCGGGACGTATGGGTGTCGACGGCCCACCCCGAGCACGGTCCGCACCAGGTGCCCCTGTGGTTCCTGTGGGACGGGCGAGCGGTGTGGATGTGCACCAGCGGCACCTCCGTGACCGCGCGCAACGTCCGCGCGGAGCCGCGGGTACGACTGGCACTGCCGGACACCTCCGATGTGGTGCTCGTCCAGGGCGAGGCGCAGGGCTTCTCGGCCCAGGACGTGCCCGCCGAGGCGGCCCGGGCGTTCGCCGACAAGTTCGGGTGGGACCCGCGCGCGGAGGAAGGGCCGTACCTGTACGTGCGGGTGGAGCCGAAGACGGTGCGCGCATGGCGAGGCGGGCGGGAACTGACCGGACGAGTCATCATGCGCGACGGAACCTGGCTGGACCAGGGGATCCCCGCCGACGCGCCTCTCAAGCGCTGAGCATCCGCGCCCCACGTGCTCGATCGCGGCGTCTCAGAGCGCCTTCAGTGGCCCGAAGTGGTAGCTGACCGCGGCGAAGATTGCTCGAGTTCTCGGCGGCCAACGGCCCGTTCCCGCCGTGCGACCTACAGCGCGGCCGGCCGGGGCTGGGTGGCGACGACGATGACGGTGGCCGTGTCGGCGCCGAGTGCCGCGGTGAACTCCCGCTCCAGGTCCTCGGTCGTCTCCACCTCGACGGCGCGGCAGCCGAAGCCGCGGGCCAGTGCGGCGATGTCCAGGCCGGGCAGGTCGAGTCCGGGAACCCCCGGGGTGTCCTCCAGCCGGGCGAAGGACTTGAGGATCGCGTACTCGTGGTTGCGCATGACCACGTAGACGATCGGGAGGCGGTGCCGGGCCGCCGTGTAGAGGGCCTGCACCGAGTACTGGAAGGAGCCGTCGCCGATCAGGCCGACCACCGGGCGCCGCACCCCGCGCTCCCGATCGGCCAGCGCCACGCCCACCGCCGCCGGGACGGCCCAGCCGATGCCTCCGCTGGCCGTGGCGAAGAAGGATCCGGGGCGGGTGGTGGGCAGCCATTCGAGCTGCTCGGCCATGGTCGAGGTCGACTCGTTGACGATGACGGCGTCCGGCGGGCGGACCCGGCTCAGCGCGGCGTGGACCGCGGGCGGGGGGAGCGGGAGGGTCGGGGAGAGCGGCAGCACCCGGGGCCGAGGCATCGGGTCCGGGGCGGAGCGGGTCGAACCCTCCTCGACCAGGTCCAGCAGCCCTTCGATCGCCAGCCGGGGATCGCCGAGCAGGCTGTCGCCGACCCTCGCCGCGGCGGCGGCCCGCGGGTCGCCGGTGATCTGCAGCAGCGCGGTGCCCGCGGGCAGGTAGTCACCCGGTACGTGCGGGTAGTAGCGGAACACCTCCGCGCCGATCACCACCACCAGGTCGTGCCCGGCCAGCCGGTCGCCGACCGCCCGCACCGACAGGCCCAGCGGGCCGGCGTAGAGCGGGTGGTCCTCGGGGAAGGAGGCGCGCTCCGCCAGCGGGGCACCGTAGACGGCGGCGCGCAGCTTCTCCGCCAGGGCGACGGCCGCGTCCCAGCCGCCGCCGCGGTCGACCTCGGGACCGAAGACGAGCGCGGGCCGGCGGGCGGCGGATGTGCGTTCGGCGAAGGCCCGCAGCCGCTCGGGATCGGGGGCCACCCGGGAGCTCACCGTCCGCACCCGGGTGAAGCCGCGCGACGGCCGCTTCCAGTCGTCCATCGGGATCGACAGGTAGACCGGGCCGGCGGGCGGCTGGAGCGCGTGCGCGTAGGCGCGCATGAACGCCTCGGGCACGTCCTCGGCGCGCGCCGGCTCGTAGGACCACTTCACCCAGGGCCGCGGCAGCAGGGTCGCCTCGCGGTTGGCGAGGTACGGCTCGCCGATCAGCAGCTCCCGGTGCTGCTGGCCGGAGGTGACGATCAGGGGCGTGTGCGCGTGGTACGCCGCCACCAGGTTGCCCATCGCGTTGCCGGTGCCGGCCGAGGAGTGCAGGTTGACCAGCGCGGGACGGCCGGTGACCTGGGCGAAGGCGTCGGCCATGGTGATGGCGGAGGCCTCCTGGAGGGCCAGGACGTAGCGGAAGTCGGCGGGGAAGTCCTGGAGGAAGGGCTCCTCGGTGGAGCCGGGGTTCCCGAAGACCGTGGTGATCCCGAGCGTGCGCAGCAGGTCGTAGGTCACGGTGCGGACGGTGGATCGCTCGGCCATGGGTGCCATCGCTTTCGCCCCGGGGGAGCCGGGGCCGGAGGGGCGGGGAGTCGGGGCGCCAAGCCCTCAGGGCTCGCAGGGGCGGGTCTCGGTCCAGTCGACCAGCAGCCGGCGCTCGGCGAAGAGCCAGTCGCCGTCCTGCCTGACGAAGCGGTCGAGGTACCGGATGGAGGCGATCATGATCGTGCGCTTGTCGTCCGGGTCGGACGAGACGTGGTACGCCAGGCAGTAGGTCTCGCCCTCCGCGCGGTCGCCGTCGAGGGTGACGGTGCTCTGGCCGTTGAAGTGGGTGGTGGCCCGGTACCGGTTGAGCTCGTCGAAGACCGGTGCGAGGGCGGCGCGTCCGCGCAGCTCCTGGGTCGGTTCGGCGGCCGTGGCGTCCATGTGGACCAGGAAACGGGTGTCCTCGGTGAACAGGGCCATCTGCCCCTCGGCGTCCCTGCGGTCCGCGCAGTGCGCGTAGGCGTCGACCAGCCGGCGGATGGCCAGCCGGTCGGCGGCCTCCCGGGGCGGGACAGCATCGGGGGACGACACATCGGGGGACGACACATCGGCTCCGCTCGTCGCACGGCCTGACACCAGCAGGAGAGCACCGGCGCCGAGGGCTCCGCAACCGGACGAACGGGTGCTGCGGGCCGGCACCCGGTACTCGGCGGCTCAGGCCGGAGGCCGTCGCGGGTCCGTGCCGGAACGTGGAGGCGCCGACACGCCCGTCGGTCGGGTGTGTCGGCGCCGTGCCGCTGTCACCTGGGGTGGTGTCAGGCGGGGGTCTTCCACTGCTGGTTGGTGCCGCCGTTGCAGTCCCAGAGTTCGAGCTTGGTTCCGGGGGTGCTGCTGGCGCCGGTGGCGTCGAGGCAGCGCTGGGAGTTCGGGTTGACGAGGGTGCCGTTGGTCCGGGTCCACTGCTGGCCGGCCGAGCCGTCGCAGGTGGAGAGCACGACGGGGGTGCCGTTGGCGGTCCCGGAGCCGCTGGCCGTCATGCACTTGAACAGGGCGTGGACGGTGCCGTCGCTCGCCAGGACCCAGTTCTGGTTGTCCTGCCACTGGCCGCAGCCCCAGAGCTCCAGGCGCGTGCCGTCGGCGCTGCTGCCGCCGGTGATGTCCACGCACCGGCCGCCGATGCCGGTGATGGAGCCGGAGGAGGTGTTGCCGATGGCGTCGCGGTGGACGCTGCCGCCGGTGACCCGGGTGACGCTCGCCTGGCTGGTGCAGGTGCTGCTGGTCGAGGTACTGGAGACAGTGGAGGCGACCGGCAGTCCGGTGGTCGCGTCGACGCCGGTGGGGGTGGTGAACTGCGCCGCGGAGTAGGGCTCGTCGGCGCAGGTCGCGGCGTTGTTGTTCCAGTCGAAGTACTCGACCCAGTCGATCATGCCCGCCGCCTGGATCGCCTGCCCCGTACCGACCTGCAGGGAGCCGAGGACGAAGGAGGTGCCCGCGGTGGTGTCGCTGATCTTGGCCTGGTACCAGCCGGGGTCCGCGGGCGTGATGTCGTAGCGGTAGGTGTGGCCGGCGACGAAGCCCGCGTTGAGGCGGCAGCTGTACCCGCCGCCCCCGCTCTCCGTGAAGGTCTGACAGTAGGTGCCGGTGTCGCCGGCCTTCGCGTTCGTGGCGCCCCACAGCGAGAACAGGTACATGCCCGGGTCGGTCCGGTGGCGCTGCATCCCGATGTAACCGCTGACGCCGTTGGTGAATCCGAACTGGTGCGACCAGAAGACGTTGCCCCGCCCGGGGTCGGACTGCACCGTGGTCGCGAAGGTGGCCGAGCTCAGCTTCGACGTGCCGGACGGGAAGGCGTAGTAGCTGTACGTGCCGGGGGTCGAGCCGGCGGCCACCGCCGGGGTCGAGAGCCCCAGGACGGTGCAGAGCGCGGCGAGCACCGCGCAGGCCGCTCTGGCGGCGGGCCTCAGTCGGGTGTGGAAAAGCCTTCGGAGCCGCACGGGATCTCCTCCCGGATGGAGTGGCGGTGGTAGGGGGAATGCCGATCGCTGGGGCGCCGGAAAAGGAGCCGGCGTGACTCTTCCGGAAAGCTGAAGAGAATGTCACGGCATGTCGTGGGCGATGATGCGAATAACGGTTGATTGTGCTCAGGTCGTAGGTGGAACTCGGTAGTTCGCCTACGTGGGGCGGATCCTATAGCCCGCCGGGAATATGGGCAAGATTCGTCGAATGGGAATTCATGTGCCCGTTCTGATGGTTTGCTCGATTCGACGGCAATGGAGGCGATGATGCGATATTCGTAGGAGAAATCTCGGTCGAACCGTCCGGCTCGGCGGGCCGGACGCCCGGCGACGCGGGCCGTTCGCGGCCGCCGCCTGGCCAGGTGGCCGAGGGCCATACCGGGAGGCCCGAGGTGTGTGCGGCCGACATAGGGAGGGGCACTTCGGCCGCCCTAGGGTGACGCGGACTGGACCCTCAGCGTGGAGGAGTGAACGCGTATGCGAAGGAACGGGCGCAGTAGGCGAAGAGGATTGGGCTGGGTGCTCGCCGGCGTGCTGGCGCTGGTCGGTGCGGCCGTCCCGTCGGTGCCGGCCGTGGCCGCCGCGACCGCGGTGCCGTCCTACCTGACCCAGGAAGCGACGTACACCACCGTCGCCAACGGCTGGGAGCGCGTCGAGCGGTACCTCGACACCACCACCGGCTTCCAGCAGGAGCAGTATCCGCCGGACGGCCGCGGCAACCAGGACGGCCAGCGGCTCACCTTCTTCGGCGGCGTCAAGCAGCCCTTCTCCGGCCGTTTCCTGCTCTACTCGGCCCCGGGCTGGAACACCGGCTCGCACCAGGTCCCGGTGCTGCTGGTGCACGGCGCCAACGACAACCCGGACCGGGCCTGGGCCAACCCCGGCGAGTCCGGCGGCTACGGCTGCGGCTCCGCCTCCTGCCCGAACACCGGGCTGATGCAGAACCTGGCCGGGCGCGGCTACCGGGTCTTCGCGATCGGCTTCGCCCACAAGCAGGGCGACAACCTGATGCAGGCCCAGGAGGTCGGCGACGCCGTCGCGCTGATCCGCGCCAAGCTCGGCGTCCCGCAGGTGGACGTGGTGGGCTGGAGCAAGGGCGAGATGTCCTCGCGGGCCTACGTGTCCTCGGTGAAGCCCTCCTGGGGCCGCCCGTACGCGGGCGACGTGCGCAAGCTGATCACCCTCGGCGGCCCGAACGGCGGCTACGACTACCCGTTCGCGCACGGCTGGGCGCACGACTTCTCGATCTGGCCGCAGTGCGGCGGTGCCGTCAACGCCCCGTCCCCGCACCTGCGGATGACCTGCTACGGCACCTACACCTCGCACCCGGAGTTCTCCTTCACCCCGACGAGCGGCTACGACGTCTACCCCGGGCAGCGGCAGATGCTGGCCCGCTGGGACTCGGTGTTCGGTATCGACCAGACCCAGCAGGACTGGTACACGACCTACTACGGCGGTCAGGGCTTCTACACCGACGGCGGCGGCATCCAGGCCGCGATCAACGCCGGCTCGCTGATCACCCCGCTGCAGCAGGCCGGGGTGCCCTCCTCGGTGACCTCGTACCTCCTGGCCGGCGGCACGCCCAGCATCGTCGGGATCTTCAACGAGAACCGCGGGCCCAGCGACGGCGTGGTCTTCGTCGCCAGCGCCCTGGACACCACCGGCTTCGGCACCGTCGGCGGCACCGCGCTGATCGCCTTCGCCAACCACCTGCAACTCGGCTGGGACAGCGCGGCGAGCGCGCAGGTCGCCGGCTGGCTGAACTGAGGACCACCCGCATGATCACCGATCGACTGATCCCCACCGACCGGCTCACCGTGAGCCACGCCGAGATCGAGGGCCGCACCGGGGAACCCGTGGTCCTGGTGCACGGCAACGTCTCCTCCGGCGTCTTCTGGCACTCGACCATGACCGCGCTGCCCGAGCGCTACCGCCCGCTGGCGCCCGACCTGCGCGGCTTCGGCGGCACCGAGCCGCTCCCGGTGGACGCCACCCGGGGCCTGCGCGACCACAGCGAGGACCTGCTCTCCTACCTCCAGGCGCTGAAGCTCGGCCCGGTCCACCTGGTCGGCTGGAGCATGGGCGGCGGTGTGGTGCTGCAACTGCTGCGCGACCACCCGGAACTGGTGCGCTCGGTCACCCTGGTCAACCCGGTCTCCCCGTACGGCTTCGGCGGCACCCACGGCGTGGACGGGCGGCTCAACTCGCCCGACGGGGCGGGCTCGGGCGCCGGCGGCGCCGCCCCCGAGTTCGTCCGGCTGCTGGGCGAGGGCGAACTGGGCGCCGAGTCGGCGTTCGCGCCGCGCTCGGTGCTGAACGGCGCCTACGTCAGCGAGCCGCTGGCGGAGCCGGACCGCTACGTGGCCGCGATGCTGACCACCCGCACCGGGGAGGACCACTACCCGGGCGACAGCCGGGTGAGCGACGCCTGGCCCGGCTTCGGGCCCGGCGAGCGCGGGGTGCTCAACTCGATGGCGCCGACCCACTTCCGGATCGACGACCTGGAACTGGTCGAGCCGAAGCCGCCGATCCTGTGGATCCGCGGCACCGCCGACGTGATCGTCTCCGACACCTCGCTCTTCGACCTGGCCCACCTGGGGGCCATCGGCGCGGTGCCGGGCTGGCCCGGCGAGGACACCTGCCCGGCACAGCCGATGGTGGCGCAGACCCGCGCCGTGCTGGACCGCTACTCCGCTGCCGGCGGGCGGGTGCGCGAGGTCGCGGTCGAAGGCGCCGGGCACAGCGTGCAGTTGGAACGGCCGAAGGAGTTCCTGACGGCGCTGGTGGAGGTGCTGGACGGGGCGTGACCGCGAGGGCGGCCACGGAGCGGGGGGGGGGGTGGACGCGTCGCACCCGCCGCCCCCCCCGGGCCCCCCGGCGTGCGGCGGCGGCGAGGGCCGGGGCCAGGCCCCCGGGG
>NZ_JBHXLL010000020.1:136761-154765 GCF_042721415.1 Kitasatospora sp. NPDC058444
TCCCCCGTCTGTGTGTCTGGGCTCGGCCCTTTGGTGGTCCGGGGGGGGGGGGGGGTGGTGGGGGCGGGGGGGTCCCCGGGCGGGCGCCCCGGCCGGGGCGGGCGCTCCGTTGGCCCCCCCGGCCGCTCCGTCGTTCCCGCTGGTCCGGCGCGTCGGCGTCAGGCTGTCGACCGGCCGCCGGTGGTTCGGTGGCTCAGCTCCACGGGTTGGCGGGCTGGTCGTTGATGGCGGTCCAGAACCGGGTGCCGCCGGGCAGGGTGCCGTGGGCCCACAGCCCCCAGCCGTTGCCGTCGTGGAACTCCGCCAGCCGCCGCCGAAGCTGTCGGCGCACCGCTGGTCGGCGGCCAGTCGGCTGGAGAGCTGCCAGCCGGCCACCCCCGTGGTCGCCCTCACCTCGCCGCCCGACCATGCCGTAGCGCCCCGGCTCGGGCTCGTACCGGGTGATCTCCCACTTCTGCCTGTCGTCCGACAGCGAGCAGGGCTGGACGACCGGCGCATCGGCGGAGGTCAGGCAGGCGTTGTGGTCGCGGACGTCGGTGATGATGTACCGGTTGGGGGCGAGCTGGCTGATCACCCACATGCCCGGGTTGTCCTCCGGGGTGCGGGCCGGCCGCCTGGGGTGCGCTTCGCGGCTGTCGGCCCGTCCGCCCCAATCTTGTCCGTGTTCAGTCGAGCTCCGGTATCCGAGTTTTCTAGGAGGGTCCGCGTCCCCTGAACGGCCTCCGGCGCTGGCCGAACGTCATGGGTGCAACCAAGTGCGTGTTCCGTGCGTCCGTCGCGTTCGTGACGATGCGTTGGATACCTGCGACACGGCTCGGGCGGTTCCTGGCCGTGGGCGTCCTCGGGCCGCCGCTGGCCGCTGTCCTGCTGTGGAACGTCCCGCTGGCCGGGCAGTGGCGGGGGGAGCCGGAGCTCACGCGGCTCCTGCCGCAATCCCCGCCCGGGCCGGGGCCCTGGGAGAGCTACCCCGGGGGCGTGTATCTGCCCGAGTCCGGGCTCGACGAACAGGAATACCGGAACTTCGTGCTCCACGGCAGCGACTTCCTGCGCCACGGCTTCTCGCAGAGCGTCAAGCGGTTCGACTCCCCGACCTGGGCCTGGCTCTACTTCCACCGGCGCATAGCGGACGACGACAAACCGTGGACCAAGCCGCCGGTCGAGGTCGACGGCAGCTCGAAGGCGGACGAGCAGTCCTACACCTGCCTCATCTACAGCGACTCGGTGGACGGGTGCGAACGCTGGTTCGGCGAACTCCGCTACGGCCAGTACGTGGTCGACATCGCTGTGATCGGTCGGGAAAACGAGCCCCATGCCCTCGAGCTCCTCCAGCAGGCCGTGCGCGCCACCGACGACCTCATGCCGGAATGACCAGGGTGTGACCGCGTCGATCACCTGCCTCCTCTGTCGAGGGGAGTGGGCAGCCGGGTACAACCGTGACAGCCCACGGCAGTGCTCAGCCGTGGTCGCGCGTGTCGCCGGTGTCGCCGGTGTGGGCGAGTGCGCTGGGGGTGAGGCGGCCGACGATGGCCGGAGCCTCGTGGACGAGGGCGTCGGTGGTCAGGGCCTCCACCATGAACAGGGCGAAGTCCACCCAGCGGGTCAGGTTGCTCGCGAGCACCGGGTCGCCCACGTGGCGGCTCCACACCGGCAGGCCCTGGCTCTCGCCCTCCTCCAGGTCGCTGCCGCGCACCACGGTCCAGCGGGTGTCGCTCGCGAACACCCGCCGGCACGCCTCCACCTGGTCGTCGATCTCGATCGCGCGGACGAGTCTGCCCAGCACGGTGGTGATCCGCAGGCCCAGGGTGAACATCCGCGAGTACCGGTCCTTGCCGTCGCGCGTGATGTGCCAGCCGCAGGAGAACACCAGGCGCGCGCCCAGGAAGGTGACGAAGTCGGCGGCGGTCTCGCGAAGCGGGATGCCGGTGCCGGTGGTGCCGGTGGTGATGGCGGCGGGTGCGGTGGCGGGTGCGGTGCTCATCGCGGGCCTCCCCCGGCCGGGGCCATGTTCGCGGCCACGACCTCCGTCGTCCGCCGCAGTGCGGCGGCGGGGCTGAATTCGACGGTCTCCGTCCCGGCCGCGACGACCGGTACGTGGCCGGGCGGGGCGTAGTAGGCGTCCCCGGCGCGGTAGGTCTCGGTGTGGTCCCGGTAGCGCAGGTCCAGCCGGCCGGCCAGCACCAGGCCCCAGTGCGGGCACTGGCACCGGTCGTCGGGTAGTCCGCGGAACACCTCGGTGGCGTCGGTGTCGGCGGGGAAGGTCTCGAAGGAGACGGTGTAGTCGTCCAGGTCGACGTACCGGCCCTGGATGACCGGTGCGTCGACGAGCAGCGGTGCCTCGTCCTTGCGGGTGCGCGGCATGATGGCCTCCGGTGTCGTTCGAAGCGGACACCCGGGAGGCGTGAGACGGGGGCGTCACAGTGTGACGTCACAGCCGGGTCAACGCAGGGTGGTCCCGGGCGGGGCGTCGAGGAGTGCGAGGTCCCTTCGGAGCGGCAGGCCCTCCCAGTCGCCGCGGGTGGCGACGGCGAAGGCGGCGGTGGCGGCGGCCCGGCGCAGGCGGGCCTCCAGGTCGAGTCCGTCGAGGACGGCGGACAGGTAGCCGGCGACGAAGGCGTCACCGGCGCCGATCACGTCGGTGACCGGGACCCGTCGCGCGGCGGCGTCGGCGGTTTCGTGGGCGGTGGTGGCGCTGGCGCCGTCGCCGCCGCGGGTGATCACGACCTCGCGCCGTCCGCGCGCGAGCAGGGCGGCGATGGCGTCGGGTTCCGGCAGGGCGGGGTCCTCGGCGACCAGGTGCAGTTCGTCGGCGGAGGCGACCAGGATGTCGCTGATGCGGGCCAGCGGGAGCAGGGCCTGTCGGGCGCGATCCGGATCCCAAAGCCGGGAGCGGTAGTTGACGTCGAGGCAGACCAGCGCGCCCAGTTCGCGGGCGCGCTCCGCGGCGGCCAGGACGGCCCGGGCGGCCGCCGGGCCGAGGGCGGGGGTGATCCCGGTCAGGTGCAGGACGCGCAGCCCGGGTTCGAGGGCGGGCAGCACGTGTTCGGGGGCGATCGCCGAGCCGGCCGAGCCGGTGCGGTAGTAGCCGACCCTGGCCAGGTCCACGAGACCGTCCTCGCGCACCAGGAGACCGGTGGGCCGTCCGTCGGTGTCGACCCGCGCGTGGGTGACGTCGACCTGTTCGGCCCGCAGGGTGCGCAGCACCAGCTCGCCGAAGGAGTCGTCGCCCACCGCGCCGACCCAGCGGGCCCGGTGGCCGAGGCGGGCGAGGCCGATCGCCACGTTGGCCTCCGCGCCGGCCACCGACAGTTCCATGGGCGGGGCCAGCCTGATCGGGCCGGTGGCCCGCAGGGCGGCCATCGCCTCGCCGACGGTGACGACTTCGGGTGCGGTCGTGGCGTTCACGCGGTCACCGTCCTGTCCAGCACGCCGCGCCAGTGTGCGGCCCGCGCCCGCAGCTCGGTCAGGTCGCCCCCACTGGCCGCGTCGCCCACCAGCGGCGAGCCGACCCCGACGGCCGCCGCACCCGCCGCCAGATGGGCGAGCGCGGTCTTGGCGTCGATGCCGCCGACGGGTATGAACGGCACGGTCGGGAAGGGGTCCCGCAGGGCCTTCAGGTAGCCGGGGCCGCCCAGCGAGGCGGGGAAGAGTTTGACCGCCGACGCTCCGAACTCCACGGCGGTGATGACCTCGCTCGGTGTCAGGGCACCGGCCAGGACCGGCAGCCCGAGGGCGGGCGCCTGCCGAAGTCCGGTTCCGAGGCCGGGAGTCACCAGGAAGCCGGCGCCCGCCTGCGCGGCTCGGGCGGCGTCGTCGGCGGTCAGCACGGTGCCCGCGCCGAGCGTGGCGTCCGGGCCCAGCTCCCGGCGGGCCTGCTCGATCACCCAGAGGGCGTCCGTGGTGGTGAGGGAGACTTCGGCTCCGGTGAACCCCTCCTCGGCCAGGGCGATCACGGTGCGCAGCGCGGCCTGGCGGTCCGTGCCGCGCACGATGGCCAGGGTCCGGTAGGGCAGTGCGGTCAGGTCCATGCGGGTCCTCGGTGGGTTTCGCGGGTGGCGGCGATGTGCGGTTCTCCGTGCGGTACGCCGTCGGCGCGGTCGAAGACGGCGCCGGGCATGGGTTCGACGTGGCCGTGCGCCGGGTTGGTCCGGGCCGTGATCGCCAGATGCGGCAGGTGGGCCGCCAGCTGGGTCACCATTCCGCGAACGACCCGTCGTCGTGGCGCCAGACGGGGTTGCGCCAGCGGTGGCCGGTCTCGGCGGCCCGGCGGACGGCGTTCTCGTCGATCTCGATGCCCAGGCCGGGGCCGGTGGGGCGGGCGGCGTGGCCGTCGGTGAAGCGGAACGGGGTGGGGTCGAGGAGGTAGTCGAGCAGGTCGTTGCCGCGGTTGTAGTGGATGCCCAGGCTCTGTTCCTGGATGAGGAAGTTTGGTGTGGCGAAGCCGAGTTGGATGCTGGCGGCCAGGGCGATCGGGCCGAGCGGGCAGTGCGGGGCGATCGTGACGCCGTACGTCTCGGCGAGGGCGGCGATCCGGCGGACTTCGGAGATGCCGCCGGCGTGCGAGACGTCCGGCTGGGCGACGGCGATGCCGGTGGTCAGGACGGAGCGGAAGTCCCAGCGCGAGTACAGCCGTTCGCCGAGCGCCAGTGGGACGGAGGTGGCGTCGACCAGGCGGCGCAGGTCGTCGGAGTGTTCCGGCAGGACGGGTTCCTCGACGAACAGCGGCTGCAGCGGCTCGAGTTGTGGCAGGAGGCGGCGGGCCATGGCGGCGGACATCCGGCCGTGGAAGTCGACCGCCACGTCGCGTTCGTCGCCGAGTACCTCGCGGACGGCGGCGACGCGGTCGACGACCGCGCGGGTGCGGGCCGGGGTGTCGATGGGCCGCAGCCGGCCGGATCCGTTCATCTTGACGGCGGTGAACCCGGCCTCCACCTGGGCGCGCGCCTGGTCGACCAGCTCGGCCGGTTCGTCGCCGCCGATCCAGGCGTAGACGCGCAGGCGGTCGCGGACCGGGCCGCCGAGCAGCTGGTGGACGGGGACGCCGTAGGCCTTGCCGGCGATGTCCCACAGGGCCTGGTCGATGCCGGCGACGGCGCTGGAGAGCACCGGTCCGCCGCGGTAGAAGCCGCCCTTGGTGAGCACCTGCCAGTGGTGTTCGATGCGCAGCGGGTCCTCGCCGACGAGGTGGTCGGCGAGTTCGTGGACGGCGGCGCGGACGGTCTCGGCGCGGCCCTCGACGACGGGTTCGCCCCAGCCGGTGATGCCCTCGTCGGTGGCGACGCGCAGGAACAGCCAGCGCGGTGCGACGAGGAACGTCTCCAGTGATGTGATCTTCATTCGGCCTCTCTCCTGTCGTCGTGCACCAGGCCGAGGAGGTCGCTGTCGGCCTGGGCGAGCAGGGCACGGACGGCGCGTTCGGCGGCCTCGGCGTCCCGGTCGCGGACGGCGTCGAGGACGGCCCGGTGGGCGGGTACGGAGTCGGGCCAGTGCTCGGCGCCGTGCACGAGGCGGTCACGTACCCGAAGGCCGGCCTCGATGACCACCTCCATGCGGGTGAGCAGTTCGTTGTGGGCGGCGGCCAGCAGCGCGCGGTGGAAGGCGAGGTCGGCCTCGACGACGGCATCGGTGTCCGCGCCGGCGGCGGCCATCCGCTCCAGCGCGTCGCTGAGGGCGGCGAGGTCCCGCTCGTCGCGCCGCCGGGCGGCCAGCCGGGCGCCGGCCGGTTCGACGATGCCGCGCACCTCGCCGAGATCGCCGAGGAACCCCTGGTCGGGGGTGCCCGCGCCCTGCCAGCGCAGCAGGTCGGCGTCCAGCAGCTTCCAGTCGGACCGGGGGCGCACGAACGTGCCTCGCTTCTGCCGCGATTCGATCAGCCCCTTGGCGGCCAGCACCCGCAGCGCCTCGCGGACCACGGTCTTGCTGACGCCCAGTTCCTCCTCGATGCGGTCCGGGGACAGCGGCGATCCCGGGGCGTGCACGCCCCGGACGATCCGTTCGCCGATGATCTCCACGATCTGCGGGTGCAGGCCTCGTGGCCGCTGGTCCATGCGGGCCTCCTCTCGACGCGCCCCCGGGCGGGGCGGGTCGTCCGCGCGGGGCGCGTCACCGCGGCTCTTCACCGCGGTCCTTCACCGAGGTCCTTCGCCGTGGTCACGAGGACGCCTTGACGACCGACCAGCCGCCGTCCACCACGAGGGTGGTGCCGGTGACGTAGGAGGCGTCGTCGGAGGCGAGGAAGGCCACCGCGGCCGCGACCTCCTCGGGCCTGCCGAACCGCCCGGCGACCGTCCCGGCCACACTGTCGGCCCGTCCCGCCTCGTCCACCCGGTCCCAGGCCGCCGTCATGATCGGGCCCGGCAGAACCGTGTTGACCCGCACCCGCGGCCCGTACTCGACGGCCAGCTGACGGCCCATCGCGCACAGGGCCCCCTTGGCGGCGGCGTACGCCGGGTGGCCCGGCAGGCCCACCAGCGCGTGCACCGAGGAGGTGAGAACGATCGAGCCGTTCGTCTCGCCGAGCATCCGGGCGAAGGCCCGCACCGCGAGCCAGGAGGCCTTGAGGGTGACCCCCAGCTGGCCGTCCCACTCGTCCTCGGTCAGCTCGTGGGCGGGTTTGACCACGACGGCGTAGGCGTTGCTGTGCAGCACGTCCAGGCGGCCGTGGGTCCGGCGCACGTGGGCGGCCAGTTCCTCCCACATCGCCGCGGAGGAGACGTCGCCGTGCCGGTACTCGGCTCGCCCCCCTTCGCGCACGATCTCCTCGGCCACGGCGCGGCCCGCGGCGTCGGCGACGTCGACGACGATCACGGTCGCCCCCTCAGCCGCCAGCCGCCGCGCGGTCGCGGCGCCGATGCCGCCGGCGGCACCGGTGACCACGGCGACGCGATCCTGGAACCTGCGGCATGTCTGCTCTGTCATGCCGCTCACCATAACGTCTGGGCATTAATTATGCATTAATCCTGGAAGGTGTTGCCAGGCCCGGCAAGCGCGGCCGGAAGCGGCCGGGCCCGGCTCGCGGTGCCGGCCTCCCCCGTGCGGGCGGGGAGGCCGGTGCCGGTCGGCGCGCCGGTGGTCTCGGGGGCGGCCGCCACGCGGTTGCGGAGCGTGCCGAGGTGCTCGACCTCGACCTCGACGACATCGCCGGGGCGCAGGTGGCGACCGGAGAACACGCCGGCGCCACGGGGCGTTCCGGTGAGGATCACGTCGCCGGGTTCGAGGGTCTGGTAGTGCGAGAGGAAGGAGACCAGCTCGGCCACGCCGTGGATGAAGCCGCTGGTGCGATCGTCCTGGCGCACCTCGCCGTTGACCCGGGTGCGCAGCCGCAGGTCGAGCGGCTCCTGGAATTCGTCCGGAGTGACCAGGCAGGGGCCGAGCGGCTTGAAGGTGTCGAAGCTCTTGGACACGCCGATCGAGGCGGTCGGATCGCCTGACATCACCCGCTGCTGGATGTCGCGCGCGGAGACGTCGTTGGCGATGGTCAGGCCGGCCAGGTGGTCCAGCGCGTCGGCGGCGTCGACGGCGGTCGCGGGCCTGCCGATGACGGCGGCGACTTCGCCCTCGTAGTCGACCTGCCCGGGCGCGACCGCCGGGAGGTGGATGTCGTCGTCGGGGGCGATGACGGCGGATCCCGCGACCACCTGGAAGTTCGGCGCGGTGGGCAGGGTGATGTCGGGCCGTCCCGTCGCGGCGAACATCTCCAGGGCCTCCTCCGCGTGACTGCGGTAGTTCAGGCCGACGATCAGGATCTTCCCGGGCCGGCGGACGGGCGCGTGCACCCGGACCCCGTCGAGAGGGACCCGCCGGAGGACCGCCGCCGTGCGGGCCGCCGCGACCCCGGGGCCGCGCAGGAGGGCGCCCAGGTCGGAGAAGGGGAGGTCGAGCAGGGAGAGCTCACCGGGGTCGTCCTCCCTGGCGATGCCCAGGGCCGTGCTGTAGAGGCGCATCGATGACTCCCGCGGGTCGTGGGAAGGAATTCTCTTGCTTCAGAGTCAAGAGTGCTCTTGTTTCGAAGTCAAGAGTTCGTCGATCGTCGGGCTCCGGTTCTCCGGAGCCGCAGGTGGAGCGTGGGCGTGGGCGGGGGCGCGGATGGGGGTGCGGGGGCGCCGCCTAGGCTTGGCTGTCATGCCAAGGAACCGTCAGCAGATCCCGAAAGCCGAGCGCGAGGCCGTCCTGGTCGACAGCGCCTGGGAACTATTCGCCGCCCAGGGGTACAAGGGGACCAGCCTGGCCGAGGTCGGCAGGGCGGCGGGCGTCGCGGCGAACGCCGTGCGTTGGTACTTCCCGACCAAGGACGAACTGTTCGCCGCCGCGCTGGACCGCCTGTTCCTGCGTGAGCGGGAGCGCGTCGAGGCGGATCCGGCGATCGGGGGTGATCCCCGGCGGCAGCTGGTGACGTTCCTCGTCGACCTGCAGCCCTATCGCGGGCTCCACCGGGAGGCGTACGACCGCATGGGCGAGTCGCCGGCCCTCGCCGATTCCTACTCCCGCATGCAGGAGTGGCTGGAGGGCCGCCTTCTCGCGGCCGTCGCGAGCCGGTTGCCCGAAGGGGCGGACGTCGCGCCGGTGGCGGACGTGGCGCACGTGCTGTTCGAAGGGCTGCTGGTCAGCAATCGGGAGCTGGACCGGCCGACCGAGGAGCTCGTCGACCTGCTGATGGAGGCGCTGGTCGCGGTCGCGGCGGCGCGCTGAACCATCTCTTGACTGCCATACAAGAGAGTGTCTAAGTTTCTCTTGTATGGCAGTCAAGAGGGCTGCCGTGCCCTCGAAAAGGAGGTCGCCACTCCATGGCTTCTCCCGAAAAACTCGCCCACGTCGTGCTGCGCACCGGCCGCCTGTCGACCATGACCGACTGGTACGCACGCGTCCTCGAAGGCCGCATCGCCTTCGCCAACGAGGCCCTCGCCTTCCTGACCTACGACGATGAGCACCACCGCGTCGCGCTGGTCGCCACCGGGGCGTCCGAACGTCCGACGGACGCCCACAGCGGTCTCCACCACGTGGCGTTCACCTACGCGACGATCAAGGACCTGCTCGACACGTACCAGCGGCTGAAGGGCGGCGGCATCGCCCCCTTCTGGTGCATCAACCACGGGCCGACCACCTCGATGTACTTCGAGGACCCCGACGGCAACCACGTCGAGCTCCAGATCGACAACTTCGCCACCGCGGAGGCGCTCGACGAGTGGTTCCGGTCCGGAGACTTCGAAGCCAACCCGATCGGGGTCGACTTCGACCCCGACGACCTGGTGCGACGCTTCGAATCCGGCGAGGCCCTCGCCGACCTGGTCAGGCGCGCATGACGGACATCGACACCCCGGTCGTCATCATCGGAGCCGGTCCCGTGGGACTGGCCACCGCACTCGTCCTCGGCCGCCACGGCGTCCGCAGTGTCGTCTGCGAACAGTACGGCGGGATCAACCCGCACCCCCGGGCCCACGTCGTCAACACCCGGTCCATGGAACTGTTCCGCGCCTGGGGCATCGCGGACGCCGTCCGGGCGGACGCGGTCGACCCGGCCCAGGCCGGCACCATCCTGTGGAAGCAGACCCTCGCCGGGGAGCCCCTGGGCCGGATCGACTTCGCGGACGGCACGCAGAACTCGCTCACGCAGCGGGCCCACGCCTCCGCCGAGCAGCTCGCCTCCTGCGCCCAGGACCGGGTGCAGCAGCACCTCCTGGACGCGGTCCTCGCCCAGGGCGCGGCCGCTGTCCACTACGACACCACCGTCGTGGAGGTGACGGACCACGGTGACGCCGTCGACGTCACCCTGGACGGCGCGGGCGGGCGGCAGATCCTGCGCACCCGTTACGTCGTGGCGGCGGACGGAGCGGTCGGGAGCACGCGCGACAAGCTCGGCATCGCGATGGAAGGCTCGCCGGTCCTCGGCCACCAGCTGAACATCTACTTCCACGCCGATCTCTCCCCGTGGATGCGCCAGGACCCCGCCCTGCTGGTCTGGCTGATCAACGACACCTCCCCGGGAGTCCTCATCGGGATGGACGGCGCCCGCCGGTGGACCTTCCAGCGGAGCTTCGACCCGGCCGTCGAATCGCCGCAGGACTACCCGCCCGAACGGTGCGCCCAGATCATCCGGGACGCCGTCGGAACCACCGAACTCGACGTGGACATCCGTTCCGTGGGGTCGTGGACCCTGACGGCCCGGACCGCCGAGACCTACCGCAGCGGCCGGGTCCTCCTCGTCGGCGACGCGGCGCACCAGTTCCCGCCGACCGGCGGCCTCGGCATGAACAGCGGCCTCGCCGACGCGGACAACCTCGGCTGGAAACTCGCCGCCGTGCTGGGCGGCCGTGCTTCCGACGCCCTGCTCGACAGCTACGAGCGGGAACGCCGACCCATCGCCGTCGAGAACGCCCGCCACAGCATGCTGAACGCCATCAAGATGGCCGAGGTCGGCATCGGGCCCGAGACGGCCGCGATCGCCGCACGCCTCGCCGGTCCGGACCCGGCGGTCGCCGCGGCGGAACGCCGGCGGATCGCGGAGGCCGTCCCCCGGCAGCGCCCGCACTTCGACGCGCTCAACCAGGAGATCGGTTACGTCTACGGGGCGGCCCGGCAGGTGTTCGGCGTGGGCGGCCCCCCGCCCTCGGCGACCGACTACACGCCGACCGCCGTCCCCGGAGCGCGACTTCCGCACGCCTGGGTCGAACGCGACGGGGAACGGGTGTCCACCCACGACCTCCTCGGGCCGGGCTTCACCCTCATCACCGGGCCGAAGGGAACCGGCTGGGCGGATTCCCTCGCGGAGCCGTGCCCGGAGTCCGGCGAGGACTCCGGCGCGCAGCCCGCGAAGCCAGGGGAGCCAGGGGAGCCCGGGGAGCCCGCGGAGACCTGGGAGGGCATGGTGCAACGGACCGTCGTCATCGGGCGTGACGTCACCAGCCCGGACGGCCGCTGCCCCGAACTGCTCGGGATCGGTGCGGACGGAGCCCTTCTCGTCCGGCCGGACGGTCACATCGCGTGGCACAGCACCGGGGGATCGACCCCCGCGTCGGCCCTCGCCGACCTGCTCCGCGGAGCCGAGCGGCCCGCCCAGTAGTGCTTCGTCAGGTCCTGTCCCCGGCCGCGGCCGGCATCCCGGCTCCGGCCGGGGGCGGACCTCGTGGGGAGCGCCGGTCCTCGCGCCCGGCGCTCCCGATCCATCGCCCCTGGTCGACCGCCTGCACTCCCCGGGCCGCGCTCGGGACTGAGTGCCGAACTCCGGCGTGAGGCAGTGGGAGATCAGGCCTTGAAGTCCCGAACACACTCGCCGGCCTGTGCCGCTACGGGACTTGACGGGGTGACGCCGGAGCCGTTCGCCTGATGGCGGCCCGTCCGGTCCGGTAGCCCTGGACCGCGAGGGGGCGGCGGTGTTCGGGGCGGTGTTCGGGGCGGTGTTCGGGGGCGGGCCGGGACGCCGACCTGAGGGCGCGGGCCCGGGGCGGCCGGTTGGAGATCGTGCTCCGGGCCGGGGTGACGTCTCGGTCCGTCGGTTCGAGCCGTGTCCCGACGGTGTGCCCGAGGCCCGTTCGGTCGCCCACGATCGATCGGGCCGTCCGGGAACGGAGACTGACGGCCGGTCGGATCGACGGACCGGGCGGGAGGGGCCTGTGGCAGCACCCCTCGGGGGCGCGGATATCGTGGCCGACGCCGCACGCCGACTCCTCGGCGTGCGGCCTTTCGTCACGTCAGGAGATATCTGGGTGAAGTCCCCAATGACAGCGCTCCGGAGCGCCGCGGCCGTCGTGGCGGCCGTGCTCGTGGCGGCGCCCGCCGTCGCAGGCACCGCCGTAGCAGCCCCCGCCGCTGGTCCGGACACCAAGGCGGTGACGTACCAGGGCCACGTCTTCCGGGTGCCCACGGCCTGGCCCGTGGTGGATCTGGCCGCGGACCCGCAGGCCTGCGTCCGCTTCGACCAGCACGCGGTGTACCTCGGTCACCCGGGCGAACAGCAGGTCTGCCCGCCGCGGTTGACCGGCCGCGCGGAGGCACTGCTGGTCGAGCCGGCCGCCGGCGCCGCACCGGACCGGGAGGGCTCCAACCCCGTCGCGCAGACGATCCGGGCGAACGACGGTGCCGTCGCGGTGACCGGGACGTACGACACGGACCAGTCGCTGGTGCGGCGGATCATCACCGGCGCCGGGCTCACCCCCGCGCCGACGCAGCGGCCGCAGCCGGCGCCCGCCGGGGCCCGGGCGGCCGTCGCCCCGAAGTCCGCCGGCACCGCTGCCGCGCCGTCCGTCCAGGCCATGGCCGCGCCGTCCGTCCAGGCCGCACCGGCCGCGGCGGCGTCGATACCCGCGTCGGCGACGAACTACACCGGCAAGGGGTTCGACGCCTGTACGGCGCCCTCCGGCGCCGCGATGAACGCGTGGATGGCCTCCTCCCCGTACCGGGCGGTCGGCATCTACATCGGCGGAGTTCGGCGGGGCTGCGCCCAGCCGAACCTGACGGCCTCGTGGGTCCAGCAGCAGCAGGCCGCGGGCTGGGCCTTCATGCCGCTGTACGTCGGCGTGCAGGCCCCGAAGATCACCTATCCCACCACCGAGGGCGCCAACGCCGCCGACGACGCGGTGAGCCAGGCCCAGGCGCTCGGCTTCGGCCCCGGCACGGTCCTCTACTACGACATGGAGGCGTACACCACCCCGCAGTACTCGGCCACGGTGCTCGCCTTCCTCACCGCCTGGACCAACGAACTGCACGCCTGGGGCTACAACTCCGGTGTCTACAGCAGCTCCTCGTCCGGCATGAAGGACCTGGCCGCCAACGCCGGCAACAGCGCGTACACCATGCCCGACGCCGTCTTCAGCGCCAACTGGAACGGCAAGGAGGACACCGCGGACCCGGCGATCCCGGCCGGCTACTGGAGCAACCACCAGCGCGCCCACCAGTACGCCTCGCCGCAGAGCCCGGAGACCTGGGGCGGCTACTCGATCGGGATCGACCAGGACTACCTGGACATCCAGCTCACCGCGGCCCCGCCGTCCCAGTCCTCCGCATTCTTCCTCGGCGTGCGCCAGAGCTCGGGCGCCTGGCCCGGCTTCAGCCCGCTGACGGGCGGGGCGGGCGTCTTCCGCGGCTCCGAGGCCGCGATCACCGGCCTGCCGGGCGGCTCCTCGCAGGAGCTTGGCATCGGCCTGGACGGCCGGCTCTACCACGGGGTCCGCGCCGCGAACGGCGGTTGGAGCGGCTTCGCCGCGCTGCCCGACGACGGCACCCCGGCCACGCAGGCCCGCCGGACCGGCATCGCGGGCATGCCGGACGGCTCCTCGCAGGTGCTGACCATCGGCGGTGACGGCAACGTCTACCACCGGATCCGCCTCGCCGACGGCAACTGGTCCGGCTACGGAAGGCTCCCCGGGGTCGGCACCCCGGCCATGCTGGCCTCGGACGTCGCCATCGCCGGCATGCCCGACGGGTCCGCCCAGGTCCTGGCGATCGGCAGTGACGGGAACGTCTACCACGAGACCCGTTTCTCCGACGGCACCTGGTCCGGTTTCGCCCCGCTCTCCGGTGTGAACAGCTCGCGGATGACGGCCTCGCGGGTCGCCATCGCGGGCATGCCGGACGGCTCCTCGCAGGTCCTGGCGATCGGCAGTGACGGGAACGTCTACCACGAGTCCCGCTTCACCAACGGCGTCTGGTCCGGCTTCGCCCCGATCTCCGGGGTCGGCGCGCCCACCATGGCCGCGCGGACGGTCGGCATCGCCGCTCTGCCGGACGGTTCGTCCCAGGTGGCGGTGGTCGGCAACGACGGGAACGTCTACCACGAGTCCCGCTTCACCAACGGCGTCTGGTCCGGCTTCGCCGCCGTCCAGGGCGCGTACGGCGCGAGCACCTTCCCGGCTCAGCGCGCCGCCATCGCGGGCCTGCCGGACGGCTCCAGCCAGCTGGTGGCCAGCCGGAGCTGACCTGCGCACACCCCACCAACGGCGCCCCCGCCCCGGCACTGCCCGGGGCGGGGGCGCTGTTTTGGTTTCAGGTGACAACCGGCGTGGACCCGTGTCGGACGCCGGAGGTCCCGACGGCGTACCGACCGTCTCGTCGGACGGGCAGCGCGTGGCCGACCTGGGACGGACGTATCAAGCTGGTGTGGTCAGCGTGTGCGGGCCCCGCCCCGCGCCGACCCCCGTCACGAAGGACCTCTCCCATGGCCCCCACCCCCACCCCCGTCGGCGGCGTCGTGCGCGCCGTCCAGGTCGCCGACCCGCAGGCGGAGCCCGCGCTGGTCGAAGTCCCGCTGCGCGAGCCCGGCCCCGGAACGGTCCGCATCGCCGTCGAGGCGTGCGGCGTCTGCCACTCCGACCTGCTGATCGCCGCCGGCCTGCTGCCCGGCACCACCTTCCCGGTCACCCCCGGTCACGAGATCGCCGGCCGCATCGACGCCCTCGGAGACGGCGTCGAGGGCCGGCAGCTCGGCGACCGGGTCGCGGTGGGCTGGTTCGGCGGCAGCTGCGGACGCTGCGACGCCTGCCGCGACGGCGACGCCATCCTCTGCCCGCAGCTACAGATCCCCGGCGCCGCCTACCCCGGCGGCTACGCGGACTCCGTCGTCGTGCCGGCGGACGCGCTCGCGGCCGTGCCCGACGAGCTGACCGCCGCCGAGGCCGCGCCACTGGCCTGCGCCGGCGTGACCGTCTTCAACGCCCTGCGCCGTTCCGCCGCCCGCCCCGGCGACACCGTCGCGATCCTCGGGCTGGGCGGCCTCGGGCACCTGGGTGTCCAGTTCGCCCACGCCATGGGCTTCCGCACCGTCGCCATCGCCCGCGGCGCCGAGAAGGAGCCGCTGGCCCACAAGCTCGGCGCCGACCACTACATCGACAGCACCGCCGGCTCCGTCGCCGACGCCCTCCAGGCCCTCGGCGGCGCCAAGGTGGTCCTGGCCACCGTCACCAACGCCGACGCCATGTCCGCCACCGTCGACGGCCTGGGCCGCCGCGGCGAACTCGTCATCGTCGGCGTCAGCCCGGACCGGCTCAGCATCAGCCCGCTGCAGCTGATCGCCGCTGACCGCAGGGTCTACGCCCACTCCTCCGGCGCCGCCCTGGACACCCAGGACACCCTGCGCTTCGCCGCCCGGACCGGCGTGCGGGCCTGGACCGAGGAAGTCCCCCTGGAGGAGACCGCCGCCGCCGTCGCGAAGATGGCCGCCGGCCGGGCCCGGTTCCGGATGGTCGTCACCACCGGCCGCTGATCTCGGCCGGCCGGCCGGTCGGCCGGCTGCGCGAGCGGGGCGGCGGACGAGCAGTCCGCCGCCCCGCTCGCTGCGCGGTCTCAGGTGCGTCGTCGCCGGTGCGCGGCGGGCCTGTAGGGCGCGCTCGGCACGGGCCGACGGGCACTCCGGCGCCCCGTGCTCACATGATGCACGCACTGTGCGCGTTGGTGATTATTTCTGCCGCAATCTTGTCAGGAACGAGCAGGGCCCCGTACAAATGATCCGGCGCTGAGACAACAGCAGCCACCCATGCCCTGGCCCCGAGATTGCGTGAGGTCGAAGCGTGTCAACTGCCTTCCCCCGGTGGCTCCGTGCCACCGTCGCCTGCTGCACGACGCTCGCCGCCGTGTCCTCCGCGGCGTTCCTGGCCCAGCCAGCGGTCGCCGCGGAGCCCACCCCGCCCGGTGCCGTCGCCGAGTACCCCAACTACGCCCCCACCCCGCCCATGGGCTGGAACGACTGGTCGTACTACCAGTGCGGGATCGACGAGAAGACGATCCTCGGCAACGCCCGGGCCCTGGTCACCACCGGGCTGGCGAAGAAGGGGTACGACACCGTCACCATCGACGACTGCTGGATGACCCATCAGCGCGACGCCCAGGGCGACCTGGTCGCCGACCCGGTCCTGTTCCCGCACGGGATGGCCTACATCGGGCGCCAAATCCACGACCTCGGGCTGAAGTTCGGCATCTACGAGGACGCCGGGACCACCACCTGCGGCGGCTACCCCGGCTCGCTCGACCACTGGCAGCAGGACGCGGACCTGTTCGCGTCCTGGGCGGTCGACTACGTCAAGCTCGACGGCTGCAACGTCCCCACCAAGCCCGGTGAGACCGAGGAGCAGAGTTACCGCGACACCTACACGGCGATGAGCCGGGCGCTGCTCGACACCCACCGCCCGATGGTCTTCTCGATCTCCGCACCCGCCTACTTCGAGGGCGCGCCGAACTGGGAATCGGTGATCCGCTGGTCCGCGCCGCTCGGCAACCTGTGGCGGGAGGGCAGGGACATCGCGCTCGGCCAGGAGAGCGGCGCCGCCAAGTGGGCGTCGATCACGTACAACTACGGCTACAACGTCGGCCTGGCCGATCTGCAGCGACCCGGCCGGTGGAACGACCCCGACTTCCTGCTCGCCGGAGACTCCGGGCTCAGCCAGGACGAGATCCAGAGCCAGGTCTCGCTGTGGGCGATGATGGCCGCGCCGCTCATCTCCAGCACCGACCTCACCCAGCTCTCCCCGGCCGCGCTGGAGGTGCTCGGCAACCGCGACGTCATCGCCGTCGACCAGGACCGGCTGGGCGTCCAGGGGCGTCTCGTCCAGCACGGAACCGGCTACGACGTGCTGAGCAAGCCGCTGGCCGGCGGGGACCGCGCGGTCGCGCTCTTCAACTCCTCCGACACCGCGCAGACCATCACCACGACCGCCGCCCGGGCGGGCCTGCCCGCCGCAGCCGACTACCGGCTCGACGACCTGGTGAGCAAGAAGGCCACCGCGACGACCGGCGTGATCTCCGCGGACGTGCCGCCGCACGCCACGGTGCTCTACCGGGTCCACCCCGGCGCGGGCCGCGGTGTGGCCCCCGCCACCGCCATCACCTGGCAGGACGTCAGCACGGACCAGGACCCCGGGACGTACCGGATCACCCTGGCCGACCACGGCGCCGTCGCGCTGACCGACACCCAGCTGCGGATCAGCGCTCCGGCCGGCTGGACCGTCACCCCGGCGACCGCCGCGCTGCCGCGCGTCGCGCCGGGCGGAACCGCGTCGGCCACGGTGAGGGTGAGCGGCCCCCAGGGCACCCCCGGCACCACGGTCACGGCGATCACCGCCACCGCGAGCTACCGGGCCCAGTCGGCCGGAGCCGACACCGTCAGCGGTCAGCAGACGATCGTGCGGACCGTGCCCTACCCGTCGCTCGAGGCCGCGTTCGACAACGTCGGCGCCACCTCCGAGAGCGACACCGCTCCCGGCGACTTCGACGGCGCCGGGGACAGCTACTCGGCGCAGGCCCTGGCCGCGGCCGGCGCCACCCCGGGTGCCACGATCAGCGCCAACGGCCTCAGCTTCACCTGGCCGTCCGCTGCCGCCGGCACCAGCGACAACGTGTCGGCCGCCGGTCAGGAGATCACCTTCAGCGGCCAGGGCCAGGCGCTGGGCTTCCTCGGTGCCGAGGCGGGCTTCGCCTCCGGAACGGTCACCGTCGCCTACACCGACGGCACCACCAGCACCGGCGAGCTCGGCTTCCCCAACTGGTGCTGCACCCCGACCGACGCCTACGGTGCGAAGACCGCCTTCACCATGGACCACCGCAACACGCCCGCCGGTCCGGCCAACTTCGGTATCAGCTACGGTGTGTTCACCAACACCGTGCCGCTGACGCCCGGCAAGACGATTCGTTCCGTCACGCTGCCCAACGCCCCCGCGATCCACGTGTTCGCGCTGGCCGTCCAGCCGTGATCCGTGCCGCCCGGCCCGTGGGGCCGCTCCCGCGGGCCGGGCGGCCGGCCCTCCTCCGGACACCCGGCGTTCCCCTTCCCAAGACTCCGCCGATCACGGCGAAGACGGCATCCAGGATCCACCCATGATCGTCACGAACCGCATCTCCCTGGCCGGTGCCCGGCTGGTCCTGCCCGGCGGCGTCGTTGAGGGCGACCGCCTCGCCGTCGAGGGCGAGCGCATCGCCGCCTTCGGTGGCGACATCGAGCCCGGCGACCTCGACCTGACCGGGTACACCGTCGTGCCCGGCTTCGTCGACCTGCACGTCCACGGCGGCGGCGGCGCCTCCTACACCTCCG